>NZ_JACJRY010000014.1:0-190745 GCF_014697485.1 Anabaena sp. FACHB-83
GGTAATAATGGTTCAATAATTAGCCACTCTTCATCTGTTAAACTGCTTAAATACATAAGTGACAAAACATACTGTTATTTTATCAGTATACTAGATCCCAAATGGGTTCTATATCTCTTTTTGATGTCCTTGGAAAGTTTGTAGTAGTTTACCGCTTAAATCCCAAAGTTTCACTGTTTTGTCATAACTAGCAGAAGCAATGGTTTTACCATCAGGACTAAATACTACGCTTATGACTAAACCGTCATGTCCTTTGAAGGTTCGTAGTTCCTTACCGCTTAAATCCCAAAGTTTTATATTACGATCCACACCTGATGAAGCAATCATTTTACCGTCGGGACTAAATGCAACACTTGTAACCTGGTCTTGATGTCCTTTAAAGGTTTGTAGTAGTTTACCGCTTAAATCCCAAAGTTTTATAGTGTTGTCCCAACTACCAGAAGCAATGGTTTTACCATCAGGGCTAAATGCAACACTAAAGACCGAATCTTGATGTCCTTTGAAGGTTTGCAGTAGTTTACCAGTTAAGTCCCAAAGTTTGATTGTTTTGTCCGAACTACCAGAAGCAATCGTTTTACCATCTGGACTAAACACCACTTTATTAATCCACACTTGGTGTGTCTGGAAGGTTTGCAGTAGCTTGCCGTTTAAATTCCAAAGTCTCACGGTACCGTCATAACTAGCAGCAGCAATGGTATTACCGTCTGGACTAAACGCTACGCTATAGACTGGATAGATATCTCCTTTGAAAGTTTGCAGTAGCTTGCCGTTTAAATCCCAAAGTTTCACGGTACTGTCATAACTAGCGGAAGCAATAGTTTTACCGTCGGGACTAAACACTACTCTATAGACATAATTTTCATGTCCTTTGAGGGTTTTTAATTCCTTAGTACTTAAATTCCACAGTGTCACATCATTGCCCCAATCAGCCGAAGCAATCGTTTTACCATCTGGACTAAAAGCTACACTTCTAAGTGCGGTGTTCTGTTTTTTAAAGGTTTGTAGTTCCTTACCGCTTAAATCCCAAAGTTTCACAGTATTGTCAAAACTACCAGAAGCAATAGTTTTACCATCTGGACTAAAGGCTACACTATTAATCTCAGCTTGGTGTCCTTTAAAGGTTCGTAGTTCTTTACCGTTTAAATCCCAAAGTTTGATTGTTTTGTCATCACTAGCAGAGGCAATGGTTTTACCATCTGGGCTAAAAGCAACACTGATAACAGAATCTTGATGTCCTATAAAAGTTTGCAGTAGCTTGCCTTTAAGATCCCAGATTTTAATTGTTTTGTCTCTACCAGCAGAAGCGAATGTCTTGCCATCGGGACTAAAAGCCATGCCATAGACTACACTGCCGTGTGTAAAATTATTGCGCTGCTTGATTCCATAAACTGCTTTTTGCAAAGCTACCATAGCTGGAATGTAGTTAATTTTTTGTTTTTTAAAGATTCTTCCAGCCTTAATTCCTTTTATCAGTGCTTCCAATTCTTGATGAGAATCAAACAGTACTAACGAAGATTGAGTAATAGCCTCCGCCTTAGCTATTTCGGCTTCTTGCTTTTGAGACCAAGCCACCAGTCCCAAACTAGCACTAATCATCACAGCCACAACTGCACCACCAGCCACCCCCCTGGCTGTTCTAATTTCTCGACGGCGATGGGCTTCTTTTTCCGCTTCTTGACGCTGGCGTAACTCTATACAAGCGTTAACATAGTTAGCCTCAAGTTGGTTGAGAAATCCGGTTTGTTTGGCTAAGACTTGAGCATCTTCTAATCTCCCGCCACGATGCACTAAATAATTATCATCTTTTTGTTGCTTGTCCCAATCTAACGCCGCTTGACGAATAGTTTCTCGTAGTTGCAAATTAGTGCGGTTTTCATCCAACCAATTCAGTAATCTTGGCCAGTAGCGAATTAATGCTTCGTGGGCTACTTCCACTTCTTCTTTACTTGTAGAACTATCAATACTAGTAACTACCAGTCTTGCACCTTCCCCAGCTAATCGATTAACTAGTTCTTTAATTGATGCTGCTGTACTACCCGTTGGAACTAACTCATCTAACCAAATCCTGCGTCTTGTATCGCGGCGGATGTCTCCTTGAATAACGCTGTCATCTAGACGGGTGAGGCGAATGAAAATATTTTTAACTTGTTCCTGTTCCGACAGTGATAGGGTATTGTAAACATCATCGGCAGTTTGAGCGATCGCCATTCTCACACCACCAATTGTTTCATACTCCCCCGACTGCAACCATCTACCATGTCGCCGCTTCCATAACTCTAGCAGCGCGTGTTGCAACAATGGCATTGCCCCCGGTTCACCTTGAACATCATCCAGAATGGTGTTACTCAACCCTGGTTCAAACCGCAAACCTACCTGTGCAGCTTGCATTTCCATCGCTTTTCGTAATTCCGCCCCATCCATTGGCGCAATCAATTTTTGTCGGGCTTCCATGAGTTCTTTCAACTCCCGGTAAGGGGCGCATTCTCCCCAAAAATCTGCCCGCATCGTAATTACAACTTTTTGCTGTTGAGTTAAGTTTAAAACTTGTGCGATAAATTCCCGACGTTCGGTTTCATCAGGACATAGGGTAAATAGTTCCTCAAACTGGTCAACGATTAAAATAGAAGTCTGCTTCAAAGTCGTCTCAGTGCTGACAGCAACACCACCCTTGGCTAATTCAATGGCGGTTTCTGGTTTTGTCACCCATTCATTTTCAATATCCAACAAACACAACGACTTACTTAAAGGTGCAGGTTGTTGATTTTCCCCGCCAGCCAATGTTGCTTGCAATTGCGCCATTGGGTTATTACTGGGTGTCATATATGACACAACTAAATTCGGCTGTTTTTCTTGTAATGCGGGAATCAGCCCTGCTAATACTACTGATGATTTCCCACTCCCAGAAGCACCTAACACCGCTAAAAAGTTATGTTCTGTCAGTTTTTCATTGAGTTGAATAATTAATTGTTCTCGCCCAAAGAAAAACTCGCGGTTTTCTTCGCGGAAAGGATACAAGCCCAAGAAAGGACAACAAGAATTATACGTGGGTGGTTGTTGACCTAAAGCCAAGGCGTTAAAACTCAGGTCAATGATTTCTTCGCAAAGGGTATTAACTGCTGTTAAAGCTTGTTCGCGTTCTTCACGGGCTGATTTGCTTAAGGCGTTGCTATCTGCACCTAAACTATTACCTAATTTCTGGGCTAGTTCTGCAAATCTTTGCCGTAGTGCTGGGGCGCGTTCTGACAATAATTGCTCAAACTGCTCTAAACCATACCCAATTTCGGTGTTAGTCAAGTCTCTATCTAGTTGGTCACTAAATAAGGGTCGTCCACCCAAGCGACTAAATAAGGCGGGGACAGTGACATCACCCCGTTCGGCGAGTCCAGCTAAGGCTTCGTGCAATGCTGAATCTACTTCCCCAGATTGGCGCAATTGTTCATAAAATTTTATACCTAATGCGAGGGCGGTTTTGACGGTGACTTTTTCTGTCATGGCGACAACTGCCGGCATTCCCAAATCTCGCACGAGTCTTTGTCCTAAACCGCCAAGCCCGACTTCAGCTTCTGCACTGGCGCTTTCGCAGGTAGAGAGACAAGTAAAGTGTGGTAATCCTTTGGCTCCTTTTAATGACCGTAATCTTTCAATTAAACGTGTTCCTGTGACTGGTTCTACTTGATTATTTTCCTTCGTCCAGTACAGGACTGTTTCGCCGTTCTCGATGACTCGACTATGACTGATGATGTGCAGTAAAGTATACTGCTTGGTTCTGTCGGTTAAGTGTTTACACAGTTCATCTAAGGTTGGTTCCCCAATTGCATCTGGGACTGTAGCTAAAACATCTGATGGTATTTCACCCAAAGCTTGACGCACGTATGAAACGGCGGCTTCAACATCAAAGGGTTCTAAACTAAACCGCCCAATTTGTTCGGGACTGGCGACTAAGATTAAGGCGCGTAAGTCTCTGCGACCAATGGGAGGAAAACGGCGGTCTGTAATTGCTGGAATATAAAAGGAAAATGGGGTGCGCTGTTCTAATGTTAGTAGCCGCCAACTGTCATCAATTTTGCCGCAGAGTCTTTCCCAACGTAAGGTTCTGAGTTCTGGGTCTGTGGCTTCGATAAATAATAATACTCGTAAGGCTGCGTCACAGTTGTGTAACGCCCGGATAAAGGCATCTCGAATTTCTTCTTTAAACAGTGCCTTTCCGAGAAATGTGCCGTATTCTAGGGGCTGTCCCAGTAAGCTGGTGAGTTTTTGTAAGTCTTCTGCTGTGAGTTCGAGGGTTCCTTCCGAACGCGATGATAGTAGTTCTCCCGGTCGGCTATGTTCTACTACTATCGGCCAGTGTTTGCCTAATTTGCGCTGGATATTAATCTCGAATGTGTTCATCTTTGATTGTGAGTAGATGCGGGTGATAGGCGACAGGTGATAGCGAACCCAACATTATCAAAACCTTCGTTGAGTGCTGCTATGGCTATATCCAACCTACGAATTTAACGTGGTGTGCAACTTTCTCTCAAACCTAACCCCTAACCCCTTCCCTCGTAGGGAAGGGGGGCAAGATTCAAAGCCTCTATCCTTGCAGGGGAGAGGTTTGGAGAGGGGTTTCAAGAATAAGTTGCACATCGCGTAATTTATTGTTAATCAACAATATTCTGTATTTGCCACATAATAACGGTATAAAAGCTAGATAAAGCTCAGTATTTCACCGTAAAAATCTGAGGATTGTGGCACGGATTTTTATCAACCTATAACCTGTAACCTATAACCTCTACCCTATTCCTCATCTCCTGTTGTATCAGTCGGTGATTTTTCGTTATCGCTAAGTTTCACCAAACTTTCTAAGCCATACCACAACAGCAAATACAAAGTGGTTGTTTTCCATCGCGCCAAGGGTGGTAGCACTCTTTTGAGAGCGATCGCCACAACAGTAAAAGGTATAATAACTCGTAAATCTACACTTTCTTTAGTAACTTTTTTAACTTGCTCATTTATTCCCAATAAGCTGGTAGCAAAACTTGGCGACTGGGGTTTTGCCTTGGGAATCTCAATAATAACAATGCCTTGAGCCTGTAATTTATCGATAATTTCTGCAAAATCAGTGTTTGCATCGGCAGCATAAAAAGTCACACTGCCTGTTTGAGAATTTACCTTTAACTGTTCAACCTGTGGGAAAAAGGTTTTGAGGTAATTAGCAGTCAACTGAATTTCTGCTTGTTCTAGATTTTGAGGAGAAATTCGCAGTCTTAGCCGTCCCGGAGTTTGACTAATAATTTGAATATATATAGGACTCATATTTGATTTGTGAAAAAAGCGACATACAGCGTTTTTCGGTTGAGTGCAGTATAAGTTGATAGGGAATAGAGACTAGAGGAATGTACCTCATGGAGATGAAAAACACTGTAATTAAAACATTATCTTTTCTGCTCCCTACTCCTACCCCAAGGTTACTATAGCAATCCTAAATGATCAGGACTTACGTAAGTGTCACAATTGGTGGTTGGTGCGTGACGCTATAAATCTGATGACTACGTTCAAATCTTCCCGTTGCGTCACACACCCTACAGAAAAAATATGCCAGTTGCGTAAGTCCTAATGATATACAAACATCTCTCTACCTTGTCTACCTTGTCCTCCTTGTCTCTTTTGTTCATTTCTCAAATAGGACTCCTATATCTTTGACTGTAACTTGTTACTAGTTTCTATTTTCCAGTTTTTACCGTACGACGATCGCGCAATTTTGGAGTTTGGTGAATATCAATCTGAGAGTCTGGAGAATTTAATTTTAAAACATGATCAACGGTTGATTGCTGTTTAGCGATCGCATCGATAAATAATTCTTCATATCTGGCAATTGCTTGTTCACAAGCATAATATTCAACCGCAAATTGTCTACCTTGCTGCCCTAAATGTTCTCTTAGCTGTGGTTGATGGTACAACTCTAAAATTTTATCGGCTAAGGCTTCTGGGGATTCTGGTTCGACAATGACACCGCCGCCGCTGTCTCGAATTGCTTGCGCCGCCGTACCTGTGGCTGGTACTGAACCCACAATTGGACGACCACTCGCCAACAACAAGGGAATTTTAGAAGGCATATTAAAGGAGATGACGTTGCGTTTTTGGACAATTAAGCCAATATCAGCCGCCGCTAACATTTGCGGGAGTTGTTCGCGCGGCTGTAGGGGTAAGAGTAAAACATTATCTGCGCCACAGGCTAAACAATATTGTTGTAATCTTCCCAGAGCGATCGCTTCTCCCGCAATCACAAAGGTAATTTCAGGAAGATGACGCAACCTAGCCGCCGCCGCCACTACTGTTTCTAAACCTTGAGTTAAAGCAATGTTCCCAGAATACATCACCACAAATTTTCCCTCTAATTGATGGGTGATTCTCCAGGGATTCTGATTTTGTGGTAAAGGATGAATAAAATTAACATTGACCCAGTTGGGAATACAAGTAATTTTTTGGGGAGATACGCCTTTATTTACTAAATTTTCTAAAAAACCATCAGCAATAACGCTGATGGTTTGAGCATTTTTGTAAGCAAATTTCTCTAAGAACTCACAAAATTTAATCATCCTTTTATTTGTCATTAACCCGACACGCACCGCCGCTTCTGGGAGAATATCTTGGACATTTAATACTACCGGGCAATTGTATATTTTTCCTAATAAAGCCGCAGGTAATGTCACTAATAAAGGCGGAATTGTCAGCAAAATTACATCCGGTCGTTTACCTCTCAAAGCTTGCGGTAAACTCGTCAAAATAAAACTTAATTCTAATAGTAATCTATCCAGCAAATTAGGTTTAGACTTGATTCGCAAGTAACTGCGTTGAACAGTGACACCATTAATTTTTTCTGTGATGTACCACTTACCCTGATAACCTGGATAAATTTCGCGTTGTGGATAATTTGGCATTCCTGTAATTACCCGCACCTCATGACCTTTTTTTACCAGTCCCTCTGCTAGTTCTGTCATTAAAGGTGCAATTCCAATTGGTTCTGGATGATAGTTATAGGAATAAATCAAAATCTGCATGAGTTATTGATAAGATTTTTGTAGTAATTAAGCTCAATTTAGGATAGGTTTCTAGCTGGTTTAAGAGTCAAATTAATAGGGAATTTAAATATTGCAGAATTGTAAAAATATATGTATAATCTGCACTCGATTCTATTGGGTATGGAAAATTATATCAATTTATACGAAATTAAAATACACTGATATACACATTAACTGAGGCAGGGGGCAGGGGGGACAAGGGAGACAAGGGAGATACGGACGCAATCTTTCTACCTTGTCTCCCCCCTCTACCTTGTCTACTCCTCACCCCTCTCAGCACTCAGCACTTTCAAGTCAGAAGGCAGTGCCGATAAAACTTAAACCTGGACGCTGTTTCTGATTTGCTGCAAAATCGCAGCTAAATCTTGAGAGATATCAATATAAACGGCTTCTTGAGGTGTGGGTGCTTCTAAGGTATCAAACTGGCTTTGTAAAAGATTGGCGTTCATAAAATGATTGTGGCGATCGCGCAATCTTTGGGCAATTAACTCATAACTGCCTGTGAGATACACTAGCTTTACCCGTGGATCATGATCCCCAAGAACATTACGATAACTGGCTTTGAGTGCCGAACAAGCCAAAATCACATTTTTCTCTGCTTGTAACCATTGAGCGATCGCAGTTTGTAATGATTGTAACCAAGGTTGGCGATCGGCATCTGTTAACGCTTCTCCTCGACTCATTTTGGTTTTCGCAGCAATTGAATGAAACCAGTCAGCATCGCAAAATTCCCATCCTGTTCCTGCTGCTAATGCTTGACCAATGGTGGTTTTACCAGCACCAGTCACTCCCATGATTAAAATTATCATTTGTAATTAGTAGGGTGTTGATTTTGAGTAATGAGTAAGGAGTAATGAGTGATGAGTAAATAGGACTTACGCGAAATTATGAAAAAACCTAGATGCGCTCTTCGGCTACTCTTACGATAACGCCTAACGGTAAACCCACAGAGTAAGATACAAAGTTATCAGAGCTTGAGAGATTTCTTACATACGTCTTAACTCATCACTCACTACTCATTACTCAATCTTCCATCCCTAAAAAGGTACAAAATCAACAGCCTATATTTACAGCGCAAGGGTGTAAGGGTATATATCCAAAACCCTTACACCCTATTTTCATCACCGTAACTCAGTTACAATCACCCAACTAGCTTTTCACTCAAATCCCACAGGCGTTCAGCTTTAGCATCATCCCGCGCTTGGGGAGAAACTGTCTGCACAAAAGATTTACCCTCTTTTTTCTGGCGATTTCCCCAACTCCAATAAGCACCAGATTGCTTATATTCTGGTTCAATCACCACGGCTGCAACCCGTTCTCCTGCCGTATCTTGAGAGACATATCCCCCGGTAATATATTTCTGGAACAAGGGGAAGAGTTTTTGGAACAAAGGATAGTGGTTACGGAATAGTGGTGTTTCAGCCACACATCCCGGATAGAGAGAGGTGAAGGTAATACCAGTTGATTCGTGATAGCGTCGATGCAGTTCGCGCATGGTTAACACGTTGCAAACTTTACTATCTTTGTAAGCTTTAACGGGTTCAAATTTCTTACCGTCAATCATCGAAATCGGTGCTTTAAAACCTGCGGCGAAGCCTTCTAAATCACCCAAGTCTGGACGTGGCGGAATTTTACCACCTAGTTCGTCTGGGTTGTGGGTAACAGTTCCCAAAATCACCATTCGCTTATCCGCAGCCGGAGATTTTTTCATATCTTCCAGCAAGAGTTTGCACAACAGAAAATGACCAAGGTGATTGGTGGTCATGGTTAATTCGTAGCCTTCGGGACTGCGTAATGGCTCTTTGATTAATGGCATATAAATCGCCGCATTCGCCACCACCGCATCTAAATATTTGCCACTGGCTCTAAAGTTGTTGACAAATTGGCGCACACTATCCAAAGAACCCAGGTCAATGTGCATAAGGGTATAGCTGTCCTTGGGTATGCCTACTTCTTGAGCAGCGTTTTCAGCCTTTGCCAAATCTCGGCAGGCCATGACAACGTGCCATCCTCTGCGAGCAAATGCTTTTGCAGCGTACAAACCTACCCCAGAGGACGCACCTGTGATTACAACCGTTGACTTACGATCCTGTGCCATTGCTATTCAGACTCTGTTATCGCCTTTTACTATCTTCTGGATTTTACATCACTCGGTTATACAGATTATCTATCAATTTTTGCTTAATAATTGTTAACAATTACAGAATTCAGAAGTCAGAATTCAGGAGTCAGAATTGACACTTCGACTAAGCTCGGTGCTGAATCAGTGAGGGAAAAAGACCACTATAGAACTGCTAGAAATAACCTCTAATAAAAAAATAATGGTGGGCAGAACCCACCACAAATCTCTATTTAATTTTTATTTTATAATAAACATTCTCTAGTTTGATGATGATTGATAAACATTTCCATGTCATATTCAATATTGTCTAAGACAATTGAAAAATTTGTTCTATCATATTCACCCTCACAAAAGGTTTCCATATATAAATTACTGCCTGAATTATCAATATATGCTTTCATAAACATAAATAATAAATTCAGTTCATTTACGTATTCTAAAAGATTATATCTATCTACATTCAGATTGCAAGAATAAAGAATTCTAATTAATACACCTCGATTTGGTACATTCTTAACTATTAAACCATGCTTTCTTGGGTGGCGACATAACAGTAATTCATCTTCTTCATCAACGTGATAACCATTGAATTCTAAATGATTGCGATATCTCACCAAGGGGTGAGCTAAATAATCACCGATGTTAATTTCTGACATGGGTATAAACCTCACAATGTGCTTAACCAATGATGTTGGTTAAAGTTAGTATTCCCACTTAGGGATAATTTATTAACTCTATCTTGAGATATATAGGAATCTGGTTTGATGGCTGAATCTGTTGCTGTAGAAAGGGAGTAGGAAAGAAGGCGTATATCAATGTAATGAACAGAGGCTAGAAAAAGAAAGTGATTAATCTCGCTTATACAGGACGTTACTAAAATCCGTCTAATTTTAAATAAGCAGTATGCTCAAAGTCAGAGCATACTGCCATAACAGAAGGTTAAAGGTAAAAATTCACAATGGATCAGAGTTGGAGAATCAGTACTATAAGAATATCTATCTAGTAGAGTACTGATTCATCAATGATTCGGAATGTTGACTATCACCATTACCTTCTGTGGTCAGAATCGCACCCGAAATCACCAATTTTTAGCCGGTATACCAAGCCGCACCAAGTCTACTTTGAGTAGCGACAGTAGATTCTGTAGCTTGTGTGCCATTCACTGTCCAAATCTTATCTGCACCAGAAGCTTGATCACGCCAGTAGACATCGGTTTTACCATCGCCATTGAAATCGCCAAAGGATGGTGTCAAGGATGCGCTGTTGCTGGGGAGGAAGGCTTCAGACTTAACGGCTGTACCATTCATTAACCAAGCTGTATTCTCACCAGTTGTTTTATTGCGCCAGAAGATATCGGTTTTGCCGTCACCGTCAAAATCAACAATGTTAGCTTGCCAAGAAGAATCGAGTGTCTTAGCTGCGGCTTCGGTGACGACGATACCGTTCATAGTCCAAATTTTGTTTTGACCACTGGAAGAGTTACGCCACAGAATATCAGTCTTTAAGTCGCCGTTGAAATCGCCGAGGATGGGAGTTAAAGCCGAAGATTGAGATTGTAGGTTAAACTTGCTGACTTGTGTGCCATTCATAAACCAAGCACTGTTAGCGCCAGTATTGGCATTGCGCCAGAAGATATCGCTTCTACCGTTACCGTCAAAATCAACAACGGTTGGAGTTAAACCAACTGCTGTGGTTTCTAGAACATTGGCACTGGAAACTCTTGTACCATCCATTGTCCAAAGGGCATTTTGGCCAGTTTGAGCATTATTCCAGAAGATATCTGTTTTGCGATCGCCATTGAAATCACCAATTAAGGGATTCAAGTTGGGATCTACTCTTTCTAAGGCGGCGGTACTAGCGACTCTTGTACCATCTATGAGGGCAACTCTGTTCTCCCCTGTCTTCATATTCCGCAACAGAAAGTCAGTTTTGCCATCATTATTAAAATCGGCAATTCTGTAAGTCCAAGAGTTAATGTCAAACTTACCCATAGAACCTTGGGAGAGAATTTGTCCACCATCCATGAGGCGTAGGACAATCTCACCTGTTTGAGCATTCACCCAGAGTTTATCAACTTTACCATCACCGTTAAAATCAGGTGCGATCGCTGCACTCTTTAGGTAAGGGTTGGGGTTAGGATTGGCGCTGGCTGTAACTTTTGATGTTGTATTTTGCTGTGTTGATAAAGAGCTTGTATCTAATGTTGACGCGGAACTACTGCCTAAAAAAGTTTTGCCAATTCCTTGATTGTTGTCGAGAACGTCTAACAAATCACTGGATTTTTTCAAAGAGTCAGAAAATGCTGTTACTTGTAATGCTGATGATTTTGAAGTTAAAGACATAGTGCGTTCTGATCACTGGTTGTCTTCAAAGTTTTAACTTAAAGCTCTTAGTCATTTCTGTATTTTAATAACAGTTATTATCTTTTTATGGTTTCACAGCTAAACATTTTGCTATTTAAAATATCAAGGTTTCTATACAAGTTATTTTATATAAGTTATTTTATTTATTTTTGCAAGTCGTAGATAATCAATCATCCAATTTGTCAGCGTATTTTATTTATGTCAGGCTTTAAATATATAAAATAAGTTTGTCATCTAATTATCAGCAGACAAAACTTAAAATGACCAAACAATACAAAAAACAAATGCTCCAAAAGTTCTGAATACAATAACTCACTACTCATTACTCATTACTTATTACTCATGCTGTACCTCACTTACTTCAAAAGTGCTGTATAAAGAGTGCTGAGGATGGGCTTTTGACTCAGCCTTCAATACTAGGTAAGGTAAAATAACACAGTATTTAACTGACAAATTGAAAAACTATGCAATTAGAATATCGGCAGCGTCGGGAGCAATTAATGGCAAAAATTGGCAATGGTACGGCGATTTTTCGCAGTGCGCCAATGGCAGTCATGCACAACGATGTCGAATATGCTTATCGTCAAGACAGTGATTTTTTCTACTTAACAGGCTTTAATGAAGCGCAAGCCGTGGCAGTGTTAACACCAAATCACCCCGAACATCGTTTTGTGTTGTTTGTCCAGCCAAAAGACCGAGAAAAAGAAGTTTGGTCTGGTTATCGCTGCGGGGTGGATGCAGCCAAAGAAATTTATGGCGCTGATGCAGCTTATCCTATCAATGAATTAGATGAGAAATTGCCCCAATATCTCGAAAAATCCGATCGCATTTATTATCACTTGGGGCGCGATCGCAAATTTAATGAAAAAGTTTTAGCACATTATCAAAGTTTACTGCGGACTTATCCCAAACGAGGTACAGGGCCAATTGCCATTGAAGATACCTGTACGGTGCTTCACAGTATGCGCCTAATTAAAACAGAAACCGAATTAGAAATGATGCGCCAAGCAGCTGCGATCGCTATTGAAGCACATAATCAAGCAATGGCGATTACCAAACCCGGACGTTATGAATACGAAATCCAAGCCGAAATCGAATGGCTGTTTCGCCACCGGGGTGCAATGGGGCCTGCTTATCCTTCAATTGTGGCTTCAGGGGTGAATGCTTGCGTCCTCCACTACATTGAAAATAATCGTCAGATGCAGGATGGCGAACTGCTATTAATTGATGCTGGCTGTGCCTACAATTATTACAACTCCGATATTACCCGGACATTTCCCGTGGGTGGTAAGTTTACGCCAGAACAAAAGACATTGTATGAAATTGTACTAGAAGCACAAAAACAAGCGATCGCCCAAGTCAAACCGGGTAACACCTTTAAAGCGGTTCACGATACTGCTGTGCGCGTCCTCACCGCAGGCTTAATTGACCTTGGCATTCTCCAGGGCGAACTTGACAAAATCATCGAAGAAGAAAAATACAAACCATATTATATGCACCGCACCAGCCATTGGTTAGGCTTAGATGTGCATGATGTTGGCGTTTACCAACATGGTGACGACAAACCGCAGATTTTACAACCCGGTCAAGTCCTCACAGTCGAACCAGGGCTATACATTGTTCCAGATACAAAACTAGCCGAAGACCAACCACAAACCCACCCACGTTGGATTGGTATTGGCATTCGCATCGAAGATGATGTACTCGTCACACCCACAGGCCATGAAGTATTAACTGCTGGAGTTCCCAAAGAAATCGATGAGATAGAACGAGTAGGCTAATGAAGGCAGGAAGTAAGAGGAAATACCCATAAATTCTGCCTTTTTGGTCAAAATTTTCCCTTACACCCATACACCCTCAAACCCCCACTCCCGACTCCCGATTCCCTACTCCCTTTTGTTCACACTTAAGATTTTCTAGGTAAGTTCAGCAGTTACACGGAAGCCATAAAAAATCAGATCAGTTATTCAGTGGATGATAGTCAGTACATCTAGCTAGAAAACAATGGTCAGTAATAGTTCTGTGCAGGGCGAAAAAACCCAACGGTTAGTAATGCGCCTGCCACGTACCTTAAGTTATCTAGAAACCTGGGGCTTTGGGCTGACGGGTCATGTAGGATGGATTGGCACTGCACCGGTTATCCATGCAGCATTAGGATCTAAAGCTGTTTTTGTGTGGGTGTTTGGGACAATTGTTTCCTGTATTTTGAACTTACAAATCCAAAGTTTAGGTAAACATTGGCTGGATGTAACCGGAGGGACACCTAATTATACGGCTCGGCTACTCAAAAACTATCCTCATTTGGGTCTTTATGTTGCTTTGGCTTATTATTTTAGCTGGGCAGCCGCACCCGCATTATACGCAATTATCCTGACAGACTTAGTTAAAGTTAATTTTCAACCTTTAGGTATTTCCTGTCCAGAAACTTTCTTAAAAATTACCTTCACAGCAATTCCCTTTATTGTGGCTTTTAGTGGGACTCGTGCTGTCGCCCTACTACACTTATTTTTTGTAATTCCGGCAATTTCGTTAGTACTTTTATTTTGTACTCAAGGTATATTTTGGTTAGTTTTATCTCAGGGAATTAATTTATTTCCACCTAGTACCCACAGCCTAACTTTTGCCGAATGGGCAAAGTGGTTTTTCCTAGCCAGTTATTCAGTTTACGCTTGTGAAACCACAACTGCTTTTGTTGCCGATAGCCGTTCTCCGCAAAAAACTTTGAATTTTTTAACCACAGCAACTTGGCTAATTCCCCCTGTTTTTCTTGGTGGTTCGTGGGTATTAATGTGTACCGTTACCAATACTAATCTTGGTGAAGATACATTCTTGAATTTATTAGCGGCATCACAACCTTTTTGGGGTTCATTTGCCCCTTTTTTAGTTACACTGCTAATTGCGTTTTCTTGTCTGCTAAGTTGTGCCACAGCCGTTACCAATTCTCCTCGGATTCTTTACCAACTGGCGTTGGATGGTCAGTTGTCGCCTGTGTTTACGGTAGTTTCCCGCCAAGGCATTTTGGGGCCAGCTATTTTTATTACTTTTTTACTCAGTTTGCTTTGTTTGAATCTAGGCAGTGTATCTCACTTGGTGACAGTGGCAGGTACATGCTATTTGTTAGCCATTATGGGGCTACATTTTGGCTTGTGGTTATGTCGCCATCAAGTAGAAGTTTTGTGGCCTTGGTGGTCATTGGGTTTTTTTTTGGTAGAAGCAGTAGTTTTAGTAGTTGGTGGATTAGCTTGGAGTTGGCAAGATTTATTAATTGGGATGATTATTCCTTTGGTGTTGATGATGGGAGATATGGGCTTGCGTCGCTGTAACTTTGCACCATTTCATCCCCAATGGTGGACAGAACGTTACACCGAAAAATTTACTAGTAATAACTCAGATTTTGTAGTACTTCAGGTAATTGTTTTAGTATCGCTGATTTGTGCTTCTGCTATTGGCAGTTGGATTTTGCGTGATTTATTAGGTGAATTTCATGACAACTCACGCAATGCTTTACTGGCTATTGTGTTGGTTATGCTTTCGTTTGTAGGGGTAGCGATCGCCTGCTGGACTACCCTACCACAAATTGCCGCCATTGATCAGGCACGGCAACAAGCCAAAAATCTCTTTATTACCACCCTCAATACTGTTCCCGATGTTGTTTTAGTTTTGGATGAACAAGGTACAATCATCCAGACCAATTTAGCAGCAGAAGAATTATTTCACATTAGTACTCAACAACTCATCGGACAGAGTTTAAATCTCTTCTTGATCAACCATCATGGTAAACCAGAGCAATGGTCGATGCGGAGTGAACAAACTCTCACCACCAAACATGGTTCATATATTGTAGAGTCTACTGTTTCCCAGCCTTCTAATTTGTCATTAGGACAATATGTTGTCATTTTGCGAGATATTACTCAACGCAAACTAGCCGAAGAAGAACTCAAACAATATCGTTGTCAGTTGGAACAGTTAGTCGCAGAACGTACCATTGAACTGATGAGAGTTAATCAACAGCTGCAACAAGATATTCTGGAACGACAAAGAACCCAAGAACTACTGCTGCACAACAGTTTACATGATGCCCTGACAGGATTACCCAACCAATCTTTGTTTATGGAGCGAGTTAAACTATCTCTAGAACGCAGCAAACAAAAGCTAGATTATGTATTTGCTGTTATTTTTTTAGATTTAGACCGCTTTAAGGTGATTAATGATAGTTTAGGGCATTTACTCGGCAATCAACTGTTAATTGCTATTTCCCATCGACTCCAGTCAATTTTACGCGCAGGCGATATGGTGGCGCGGTTTGGCGGTGATGAGTTCACAATTTTACTGGAAGAAATCGATGGTATCAACGGTGCAATTCAAGTCGCTGAACGCATTCAAACTTTACTGGCTTTACCTTTTCAATTAAATGAACATAAAGTCTTTACGAACGCAAGTATGGGGATTGCCTTAAGTAGCAATAATTATGAGCAAGCTGCACATATTCTGCGAGATGCTGATGTGGCGATGTATTCAGCAAAATCTAATGGTAAAGCGCGTTATGAAATTTTTCATCCCACTATGCACGAAAGTGCATCTCTGCTATTGCAGCTAGAAACGGCGATGCGTCATGCACTGATTCAGCAAGAAGAATTTCGCCTGCACTATCAGCCAATTGTGTCTCTAGTTACAGGTAGAATTGTTGGTTTTGAAGCCTTAATTAGATGGCATCATCCTGAAAGAGGGATTATTTCTCCAGAAGAATTTATTCCCTTAGCGGAAGAAACTGGAATGATTGCTTCTATTGGTCAATGGGTGCTTTATGAAGCTTGTCGCCAATTGCAAGTATGGCATCAACAATTTCCCGCTTGTGTACCTTTGACAATTAGCGTCAATTTTTCTGGCAAACAAGTTATGCAGCCAGATATTGTCAAACAAGTGCAACAAGTTCTGCACAATACAGGTTTAGAACCCAGTAGTTTGAAGTTAGAAATTACCGAAAGCTTGCTGATGGATAACTTTGAATTAGCCAACGCTATGCTTTCGCAATTAACTACCTTGAATATTGAGTTACACATGGATGATTTTGGTACAGGTTATTCATCCTTAAGTTATTTGCACCGCTTACCACTGAGAACGATTAAAATCGATCGCTCTTTTATTCGTAATATCGGTAGTCGGGGGGAAAATTTAGAAATTGTGCGAGCCATTATTACATTAGCCCACAGTTTAAATATGTCAGTCACCGCCGAAGGCATTGAAACAGTAGAACAATTAACCCAACTCAAAGCCTTAAAATGCGACCAAGGGCAAGGATATTTCTTCTTCCCAGCCTTGGAAGGTTCTGTAGTAGAAGGACTACTGCACAGTAATTTATCGGAGAAGAAGTTTTTTGAGGTGTAATATATTACTTATGAAAAAATTACACACTGGTTTAGCTTTTATCATTTGCTTGTTATGTCTGGGTGCTAACCAGCCTAAATCTGAGTCGCAATGGACACCGCAGATGGAGGCTGAGTTTAAAGAACGTTCTCAGCAAACAATTGCTAAATTTGCTGGTGAGAAATACGGTTCGACTGCCTTTGAGAATGAAAAAAAATCTTATCCAAAAGCGATGATGGACTTTTTAGCAGGTAATCGAGAAAAGGCGATCGCTTTTTTACAATCAGAAGACGCTGATCGTCAGCTTCATGCTCATACCTTGGGTATTGATTTTTACTCTAGCTTTACCCTCAAAGGCCAAGTCCGCAAATACTTTTACTTTGGCAAATATCTTGACCCAAGTTATCGTCAGCGAATGCGGAAAGCAATGGCAATTTTGACCGAAAAAGACCCACTGACACGCAAGTGGATCACTCCGCGCAAATTTTGGGTGAAATCATCTGATAACTGCAATACTTGGGTAGACTGCCGCAACACCGATAATCTAAAAGGAATGCGGAATGTCGCAGTTTATTTATTTGCCCAAGAAACAGGTAACGAAGCCACACGCAAAATATATAAAGAACGTATTCGGCGTGATATCCGCACTCTCTACCAAATTGGTCAAGGCGAATGGGACTCGGAAAACTACCTGGGACATACCATTACAGGCTATATTAACCTCTATGATTTTGCTCAAGATCCTGAAACCAAATCTCTGGCTAAATCTGCACTTGATTGGTTTTTTGCATCCGGCGCGTTGAAATATTGGCGCGGTGGCTTTGGTGGCCCCTCAAAGCGTGACAATAGCGGCGGTAACTGCGTTTGGTGTTCCTTAGCAACTCATGAATTAGGACTATATTTTGGTGATTCTCCCATCTCAGATCCCAACCCATCCCCAGACGAAGTACATCTCATTACCAGCAGTTACCGTCCCCCACCAGCAATTGTCGCCTTAGCAAAAAAGCAATTTCCCAAACCAGTGGAATTACTTAATTCCAAACCCACTTACGAAAACTGGAAACCGGGAAATGATGCTGCACCACAGTTTTATGAAACTCTTTATTTTGGTCAGACATTTCAATTAGGAACATTAGCCCAAGGTTCTGGCGGCGACTGGAACGGTTTTAAAATGATGGCGTTTAATTCTGGGCGGGGAGTAGATTATTTTATCGCTTCCACCGGCACAGACCCGACAAAAATTTCTACTGCTTCCCTTGGCGGAGAAAACATCGCTCAATATCGTAATTTGGTAATCTGGCTGAATCATCAACCCCAAGCACCATTTCAATTTTTTCTCCCTAAATCTGCCTTGGTAGAGAGCAGTAAGGGCATAACTTTTATTAAATACGAAAAAACATGGCTGGCATTAACACCAATTAATTTAGTGGTGGAAGGTGTAAATGCAACAGCAACTCAAACTATTCAAAAACAATATCCTGATGACCAAATTTTAACAGCAACAGGTAATGGTAAAAAATACACAGGCTTTGCCCTGGAAGTTGGTGAACCAGAAACCCACGGTAGCTGGGAGAAGTTTCAACAGTCTGTTATTTCTCAATCTTGCTTAAATCTACAGCAGCTAGATCAGGGAGAAGTGGAATATCAAGGTGTTTCTAGTAAGGTAAAAATGCAATATCAAGGTGTAAATTTACCGAAAGTTTGGCGCAATGGTAAACAACATAATTGGCGAGAACATTTTGCTGTTTATCAAAGTGCTGATGGTGTTAAAAGCCCAATTTATCAAGGATGGAAATCAGGTAAATTGACAATTAAAGCCGGGGGATATGAGTTTCAAAATCAAAGCAGGTGATATAGGAATCCGATGTGATTTCTGAATCTATTTGTGTGGTGCGCGAAGCGCAGCGCAAGCGCGATAGGCAGGGAGTAGGGAATGGGGAGTAGGGAGTAGGAAAGCAGCTTGATCTGAGTGTACTGATTTTTTTCATAAATCAAATATGAGTCCTATAAGTTACAGGTGATAGGTTACAGATTATAAATAGCTAAAAGACGCATTTCGACTTCTCCCCAAGGGAGACGCTACGCGAACGCTCAATGCTCGATAGGCTTCGGTTAGTGAGCTTTGCCGAAGTGTCGAAACCTTCCCCTTGTCTCCCTTCACTACTGCACCGTATAACCCCCATCTATCACCAGGGATGTTGCTGTAATATATGAGGCTTTATCAGAAGCAAGAAATAAAATAGCTTGAGCGACTTCTTGGGGTTGTCCTAAGCGTTTGACGGGAATTGTTGCAGCGAGTTGATGAATTGCTTCTTCTTTTGTCACACCTTGCCAATCAGCAAATTGTTGTATCTGTAATGTATCAATTACGCCTGGACAAACACAATTAACTCGAATATTTTCTGTTGCTAAATCATGAGCCAAACTGCGGGTTAATTGGACAACTGCGCCTTTGGTAGTGTTATACAATGCAAAATTGGGAAAGGCAATCAAAGCCGCTATGGATGCAACGTTGACAATTGCACCACCACCACGCTGACGTATATGGGGGATGGCATATTTAGCACAAAAAGCATAGCCTTTAACATTAGTTCCTAAGACTTTATCCCAATCAAAATTGCCAGCTTTTTCTAGAGAACCAATGGCTAAAATTCCCGCATTCGCAACTAAGATATCGATGCTGTACCATTGATTTACGACACTTTCAATCCAATGCTGCACCTGATTTTCATCACTCACATCGCAGTTGTGAAAAGTGGCTTCTCCACCACTATTTTTGATTTCTTCCAGCAGAGATAAACCACCAGTGGTATCAATATCAGCGATCGCTACTTTAGCACCCTCAGCCGCAAACAGTTTAGCCGTGGCTCGACCAATACCAGAACTACCCCCAGTCACTAAAGCAACTTTATTTGCTAATTCCATAAATTCTTAGTCCTTGTTGATATCAGGGTGTAGATGTTAGGACTTACGCATAAAAAGGATTTTGGTGAGGGTGTAGGGGTACAGGGGTGTATGTATCTAATACCCTTACTCACACATCCTTACACCCAATTTTCATAGACAATATTGATTGGTGCGTAAGTCCTGGATGTTTAAAATCCTCACACCCATTGTTAATGATCAGTTTTTCAGCAACCCCTGATTAAGAAAGTACTGGTTGTAGGTGTAAATATTCAGATTCTGGTAATAATCCTTCTTGTAAGACCAGTTCATTCACGAAAGTATCAATTTTGTGTCGGTCTATATTTTGCATGACAATCAGATGTGCCACATTATCCATAGTAGCCAATTGCCATTTTTTAATTAAAGGTTGGCTCGGCTTTTGAAACACAACAGTATTGGAGAATTTATTCAGCATACAGGGATATTCTCGCAATTTAAGTTGCTGGAATAAATATTGGGCGTTTTGAATACATGTTTTTGCTTCTTTGGCGAATCCTTCATAACCTCTGGTTTTCAGCGCATACCAAATAATTAGAGGCGTATGACCATTACGAGAACCAAGAATAGTGGTATCTTTAGAACCAAGATATTCAATCATAGTTTCTACTTTTTCTACCCACTTTTTCTTAGTTAAGACTACACCACAGGGTAGGGGCGAACCAATGAATTTACCAGAAATAGCGATACTATCTATTGGTCTTTGAAAGTTAATTTGGGGGGCATTCTCTAAAAATGGTAAAATCATCCCCGAAAGCGCGGCATCACAATGAATATAGTAATCTTTAATTTGATGCTGTTTGAGAATTTCTAGAACTTTATCTAGGTTATCAATTGCGCCTTTAACAGTAGTGCCAATATTCAAGTTAAGAATGACTGGGCGTTGGGAATTTTGTTGAATTGCCTGGGATAAATGTTGATAATTTATCTCGCCATTTGTTTGGGAATTAATTACTTGATGCTTTATCCCAAAAAGTCTAGCAGCTTTAGCAATAGAGTAATGAGAATCTTGAGATGAATAGAGAATGCCATCGGGATAAATTTCTCTTGCTAATAGCATTCCATATAAATTTCCCTCTGTTCCACCAGCAGTTACATAGCCCCAAGACTCATTTTCGGGAATTTTATATAGTTGGGAAAAAAATGATAGAACTTCTTGTTCAAATTTGCGGGAATGTAGACCAAAATCTGGCTCTACATAGGGGTCGCCGGCATTATTTAATAAAAAATTAAAGAACTTGGTTAGATAAGTGAAATCACAACTTAAATTATATGGATAACCTGCATGGAATTGCGTTTTCTGTTCTATTTGCTGCCAAAAAAGTGCTAACTCTTTGCTCACAGTATCTAACATATTTCTTGATTGTTTATATTTTTAGTTCACGCAAGTTTTACACTGAATCTCAAGTAGTGATTCAATATTTTCAGGTTTTCTTAATAACTATCTTATTGCAATTAAAGATTCTATAAAGCAGTGATTACACGGAGAAGATTTCCTGAAAATATTTGGATTAATCATGTTTGACCTAATATATATATTCGCATTATCTCCTAACGGCAAAAGTAGGAGTTTCGCTCAGGAATAATATCAAGATTTAACGGAATTTCTATAAGAAGTTTCACCGAATTATTCAACTACGCCTGCGGAAGATTCAGCATAATTACAGACAAATTTCAGTTAATACTTAGAAGGAAATACGATGTTGCTAAATATACCTGATTTACGGGATATCGAAAAATTACGGACAGTTTTCGCTAAGTTCTAGGTGATTAGCGATCGCACCTAGTTAAATATATGGAAAAGGCTCAGGGTATGAGAGATGATTTATGAAGTGAACTTTAAATTATCTTGATGTAGCAACACTTAACGCACTCACTCTCTTGAGTTCCCAAATTCTCGCATAGCCGTAAAATACCCTTGTGTATTGAGCATTGATCCTCGAAGCGAGGATGACATAGAATCAAAGGCTATGCAGTAATTTTAAACCCTTGCTCTTGCTGCGTGATATTGCGTGATATATCGATATTACCAGCCACAATGGAAGAAACCAGCGTGATCATAGCAAGCGATCGCTAACAGAAAATCTTTGTGCGTAAATGCTAATTTGCTCAAACCCCGGCGGTTGAGTCGGGGTTTTGGTTTCAGGTTATGCGATGAAAATTTGACGAATTAATATACTCATCACTTCCCCAGCGTTGGCTGTGGGTAGTAATGGACTCCAGTCGCCGACACTTGCATAACCAATTGCTTGCAAACGGTAAATTGAACTAGTCACCGCTTTAGGCGAACCAATCAATAAATGTTTAACTGGTTCTCTGGTAGGAAATACCGCAGATTGCTTGAGTGTGGGAATCTCAAAACCTGTGCTTGGTAAATACTGTTGGGTAAAATTTTGTACTTGTGTAATCATGGTATTTGAATCCTGTTGTGGGTTTCAAGAAAGGCGATCGCAGACTCTTGCCGGAGGGCGATCGCCTTTCTCATGCTTTTATATTAGAGTATAAATTTATACAAGTCAACTACTAATTAAAAAATATTTGCAATCAAAAATATCCCCGAATTTTTAGAAAATTCGGGGATATGATTTTTTTGTGAAATGTATAATGTTTTCATTAATAGGACTTACGCAAAAAAACGAAAAAATAAGGTTTTAGTAAAGGGTGCAGGGGTATGAGAGTGTAAGTATTCAAAACCCTTTCACCCCCGCACCCAATCCCCACAGACAATTGTGGTGCGTAAGTCCTGATTACCTCACAGTTTGCCACAGCGATCGCATAAGTTTTTTGGTTCTTCAGTTTTCACTGTCCAACTCTGTCAACTTAAGTTGCTGGATATTTTCTGCGGACAGACCTGTTACTTTGATGACTACTTCATCAGCTACTCCTTCCCGTAGAAGATTAAGGGCTACAAGGCGAACACCTTCTTCAATACCTTCAACTCGACCTTCAGCCCGACCTTCAGCTCGACCTTCAGCCCGACCTTCATTCATAAGTGCTTGATAAGTTACTGACTCTTGCATAAGTTCTCTCCGCAGCAACTGTTGAATAATATCTTGATTTAATACTAACCCAGCGAGAATAAACGCCGATGCAGCTATATTACTTTGTGTTCGTTGGTCGTCGATTTGGGAAATTTGTTGGGCGACTTGTCGCAGTGTTTCAGTACGATTCTCAGTTTGGCTTAAAACTGCAAAAGGAAGTAACCCTGGAGATTGGAAAAAATTATCTGTCGATTGTTCCCAAAGGCGAATCACCTGAAAACGATGGAAAGTATCTTCTAGGGTAAATGTTGTTTGCTGCACTAGTTCAGAATTGGTTTGTTGCAGGTAAATAACAACCTGAAGCATTCGTTTGTGGGGAAAACGTCGATATACCCGCAGTCGATAATCAATCATCCGAAAGGGGATCTCAATTTTGGGCTGAGTCTGAAATTCTATGTGCAGTACAAGTTCGTCTGACTGAAGTAATATCAGCGCATCAGCACGAATTGGTTCTAAAGACAGTTCAGAAGGACTTAATTTAGTTAGGGTGATGGGTTTACCTAAAAGCCAGGTAGCAAAATCACTGGCAAAGTTTTCTACGAGAAATTTACAGATGTTATCAAACATAAGAAAACTTTACCAAGTAATGATCGTGCGATCGCTACCTCCAATTAAGTAAGCCAAACACTGGACATCACATAGAACTAGAGGTTATGACATAGAGGTCTTATTTGGGACTCGGTATGCACTACCTCAACGATTTAACTTTTCAGCTATTTTGGCATTTGCCAATGAATGCAATGGTGTTGGCGCAGCAAATTAGTGACCCAAATCTCATGGGTCAGGTGCAGAAAGCTTGGAATCACTTTATACAAACAGGTCAAGTCTGGGCTTTACTGATTGGTTTGGTGATTGGTTGGCTATTTCGCAATCTTACCAGCTACGGTTGACACAGACAGGGGGTTGGTAGTACGGATTAGAGTATTTGCCTACTTCCAATTCCCCTTTGTTTTATGACGCAACAACAAACCTGGAGTCAGCGATTTGAATCAGCCCTGCATCCTGCGATCGCTCGTTTTAATGCCAGCATTAATTTTGATATTGAATTAATCGAATACGACCTGACTGGTTCTCAAGCTCATGCCAAAATGTTGGCGCATACGGGGATAATTTCTGCTGAAGAAGGCGAACAACTCGTTACAGGTTTGGAACAAATTCGCCAGGAATATCGCCAAGGCCAGTTTCAGCCAGGAATTGACGCTGAAGATGTGCATTTTGCTGTAGAACGACGACTTACAGAAATTGTCGGCGATGTAGGGAAAAAGTTACACACGGCGCGATCTCGTAATGACCAAGTAGGTACAGATACTCGGCTTTATCTCCGTGACCAAATTCAGCAAATTCGCACTCAACTGCGAGAATTTCAACGAGTTTTATTAGATATAGCCGAAAATAACGTGGAAACTCTCATCCCTGGCTATACTCACCTCCAACGCGCCCAGCCTTTAAGTTTAGCCCATCACTTATTGGCTTACTTTGAAATGACACAGCGCGACTGGGAACGTTTGGGTGATGTTTATCGCCGCGTGAATATTTCGCCTTTGGGTTGCGGTGCTTTGGCGGGAACAACTTTCCCCATTGATCGCCACTACAGCGCCCAACTACTCAATTTTGATCATGTTTATGCTAACAGCTTGGATGGCGTGAGCGATCGCGATTTTGCGATCGAATTTCTGTGTGCGGCTAGTTTGATTATGGTTCACCTCAGCCGCCTTTCAGAAGAAGTGATTCTCTGGGCTTCGGAAGAATTTCGCTTTATCACCCTTAAAGATAGCTGTGCTACTGGTTCTAGCATTATGCCCCAAAAGAAAAACCCCGATGTCCCAGAACTAGTACGCGGTAAAACTGGGCGTGTTTTTGGTCATCTCCAGGCGATGTTAGTCATAATGAAGGGCTTACCTTTAGCCTATAACAAAGACTTGCAAGAAGACAAAGAAGGTTTATTTGATGGCGTGAATACCGTCAAAGCCTGTTTAGAAGCAATGACAATTTTGCTACGGGAAGGCTTGGAATTTCGTAGCCAGCGTTTAAACACAGCCGTCGCAGAAGACTTTTCTAATGCTACCGATGTCGCAGATTATCTCGCTGCTAGGGGTGTTCCCTTCCGAGAAGCTTATAATCTCGTGGGCAAGGTAGTGAAAACTAGTATTGCTGCGGGTAAACTTTTAAAAGATTTAACCTTAGAAGAATGGCAACAAATACATCCGACATTTGCGGCTGATATTTATGATGCGATCGCCCCACGCACAGTTGTCGCCGCCCGTAATAGTTATGGTGGCACAGGTTTTGCCCAAGTCACCAAAGCAATCGATCATGCTCGCAACCAAATCAGGGAATAGGTGATAGGTTACAGGTTACAGGGTTAAATCTTGTACTGCCTTCACATAGCAGGAGGCAGAAGATAGGAGAAAAAGTCTTATTTTTCCTGCCATTCAAGCTTTTAAGTTGTCCTAATGTATCTCAATACGGTTCAGATAAGAAAACTCAATGACAGCAAAACCAACAAATATAGGACTTACGCAAAAAAACGAAAAAATAAGGTTTTAGAACAGGGTGCAGGGGTATGAGAGTGTAACCTGGATTTCTCTCTTGTGAGAAATCCAGGGGTGTGGGAGGGGTGGGAAGGGTGGGAAGTGTGGGAGGATGGTGAAAAAATCTTTCCCCCCACACTCCCCTCTCTCTCCACACCCGCTACCTATACGTGAGAAATTCGGGTGTAAGGGTGTAAGTATCCAAAACCCTTACACCCCATACCCTTTCACCCTCACACCCAATCCCCACAGAAAATTTTGATGCGTAAGTCCTGAAATAATGACTCAACAAAAAACGAAAAAATGATTTTGGAGGGGGTTTGGGGGACGCAACCGTCCCCCAATCGGGGGTGTGGGGGAGAATCCCCCAAATCTTACTCATTGTCTGAATAGGTAGAGCAGAAATTGGGAAATCAACTCTCATCACCTTAACTGAACCGTATTGTAATATATCTAACTATCGCTATACTTCAAAAAAATAAGAGCGTACATCTGTACGCCCTTAAAATTAAAATCACTTCAAGAATCAGAGACTAAACTGGCGGCTTACTCAGCGTCAATTGCTGCTGCACCCTCATCTTCCTCACTCTTAGGTGATCTTTGCTGGAATCTTCTTTGCATTCTTCCCGTTGTAGTCCGTTTACGAAACTTTCTGGCGTATGCCTGGTTCCGTAGCGCCTTTTCTTTTTTCGGGTTACGGCGCTTTGCCATGTTCACCTCATTTAATAAACAACAAAAAAAGATAAACTAGGCATCTCTTAGGCATTATCAGCTACTAAGGCTGATGCTATTGATATGATTTTCCCCTAGTTTAGCAGTTTAACTACTTTATTTGAACAGCATACAATTTTATCGCATTAATTTTAATCATGTCAATATAATTTTCCACGGAATCATAATCACACTATCTTGCAGAAAATTCAAATATTTAATTAGAATTAACCGATTGAATTGTAATTTTGACAAACAGATTACTCAATTCTGGTTTGCTGCCATCTTGATTGTAGGCAGGGATAAACTTATCGTTGCTGAAAAGTTCGTTAATTGCTTGTTGGTAGAGATTTTTTTCGGCTTGGAGTGTGGCGGGTTGTATCTCTAAGACTCTAGCTTCTTGAAAGTTACCATTTTGATCAATTACCAAGCTGGCTAAAAGTTCTGCTGGTGCAAGTCCCTGTTCGCCATTCAGAGAATTTACGGGTAATGTTTTGATACTGCTTCCCTGGTATTGAGCCAGAACATCAGGTAAATCTTGGCTGAGTTGACGCATTTCCTGATCAGCTAAAGGCACTATTTTAACCGTTGAGCCAACTTGTGGAGAGGTTTGAGAATTTGTGCTGGCAGGAGAAGGAGAAGTCTGGGGATTTCTCGGAGTTGGGGTGTCAGAAGTTGTACCTGTAGGATTTGGCGTAGGCGGATTTTTCTTGGTTCCTGTAGGGGAATTTGTTGCTTGATCAGTAGGAAGACTGTTGGGTAATGGCGTTCCTGTTCCCAGAACGATTTTTTGGCGACGATTCCAAGGAAGATTACCCACAGGAACAGTCGGTGTCGGTTTAGGCTGTGGCGGAGATTTAGTTAAATCAGGTGTAAAACTGGGTTTTGGTGTGGGTTTTGGCTGGGAAACTGATTTTTTGACTGATGGTTTAGGTTTAGTGTTTTTTGGCGAAACCGCAGGTTCTTTTTGCTTCAAAATGCTGGGATTTGCATCTTGATTTCTGGGTGTAGTTTTTGCTGTTTCAGTTCTGGCTACAGATTTTGGTGATGAATTATTAGGTTTGGGTGAGACTGTCGTCTTAGGTAATGTTGATTTAGCTGTGGGAGAAATTTCCACAACCTCGATAGGAACAATAGCTTGGCTTGGCGCTGGAAACCACACTCCCAAAGCATTAGACGATCGCATCAGCCAGAAAACCAACAAATGTAGGGAAACTGAACTCACAGCGACAAATATCCATAAACTGGGAGGATCGCTATGTCGTCGCCAAATTTTGGGCGGAACAGGAGTTTTGTCTGCAATAGGCGTTTTCATATCACCAAAGCCAAATATAATCCAAAGTCTTTAGCAAAGCTTAAGGACTCCGTTTGGATCTTAGCGATTAACTACTAAATCTGGCGAAACTGCAAAAGTCAGGACAGTTTCATCAACTCCTTTGAGTTTTAATGGGCTACCTTTGGTAATTTCTTCATCCTGTAAGTAATCTGCCACAGCCGCCGAAACCAAAATCGTACCGGGAACCGCAGCAGCTTGCAACCGGGCGGCAATATTGACACTTGGCCCAATGGCAGTATAGTCAGCGCGTTCAGCACTACCAAACATCCCTACAACGGCTGTACCTTGGTGAATTCCGCAGCGAAACTGTACGCTAGAACGTCCATCGCTTTCAAATACACCTTGGTCTCGCCAACGCTGGTTTAATTGTCCTAGTGAACGGTGCATTCCTCTGGCAGTGTTGATCGCACGACGTACCTGTTCATTCGGGGTGAGTTCTTCTGGCGCTCCATACAACGCCAAAATTGCATCTCCCATGAATTTATCAACAGTGCCGCCATTGTCAAACACAACTTTGGTCATACATTCTAAATATTCATTCAGTAATTCTGCCACCCGTCGAGACCTGAGAGTGTTAGCTAACTGAGTAAACCCTACAATGTCACTAAACAAAACTGTAATCAACCTTGGTTCAGGGCGTAAATCTAAAGTTAAATCCCCGGCGGCGGCTTTCTGCACCAATACACTGGGTAGAAATCGCTTGAGAACTGATTCTGTCAGATAAGTATTCAGTTCCAAAACCCGTCGTTCATTTTCCTTCAAAGCCAAGAGATTTCTGACTTCTGCCAGCAATTCTCTATCGTTAAATGGTTTGGCTAAATAAGCATCTGCCCCATGTTCTGTGCTTTCAATGCGAGTTTCTTCGTCTACTTTGGCGGTGAGCAAAATGATCGGAATTCCTTTTAATTTCTCATCAGAGCGAATCATCCGAATCATTTCTAGCCCTGTCACCAAAGGCATCATCAAGTCTGTGACAATTAAGCTGGGGACAATTTCTTGAACTACACCAAACCCTTCATAACCATTACGTGCTGTGTGGACTTGATAGCCGTTGCGGCGAATAATATCAGATACGTAAGTTCGTAAATCTGGGTTATCGTCAACAACTAAAATCGAGTGACGGCTATTCTGCTGTGTGCTGGAGTCTGCCGCCGTTGGATAGTGATTGACTGCTGAATCCTGATTTAGTGGCACAGAAGATACATCTTTTGTGATGTTTTCCGACCTTTCAGTCGTTGCTTCTATCAGTTCCAAATCAGCTAATTCTACAGTGGCCCGGCTGGTATTTAATTCAGCTGGTGTTTCTAATACTTGATTGATGGGTAAGTGTTCATGGCCAGTCAGCAACCACAATGTAAAGGTCGTTCCTTCACCGTAAACTGAATCTACAGTGATTTTACCGCCATGCAGTTCTACCAATTCTTTGACTAAGGCCAAACCCAGTCCACTACCTTCATAGGAACGGTTTTCTGAGCCTTCAGCTTGGCGGAATCGCTCAAATAACATCGGAATCTGCTCTTGAATAATGCCAATTCCGGTATCTTTGACTTGGAGAATGCAGTATTCGTTGTGGTGTTGGAGTGTAACGCTGATTGTGCCATCTTCAGGTGTAAACTTCATGGCATTTGACAGCAGGTTGTAAACCACTTTGTCAAATTTTTCCATATCTAAGTAAACCTTGGGACAGGCATCAAAATCAGTGGCGAGATGCAGTTGTTTTTTCTCGCAGTAGGGACGAAATGACTCGACAATTTGGCTAACAAATTCGACTAAATCACAAGGACGAAAACTCGGTTGCATTCGGCCTGCGTCTAAGCGTTGTAAATCGAGTAATTGGTTGACGAGTCGCAGCAAACGGCGAGAGTTTCGTAGGGCGATCGCACTTTGGGCATGAGATAATCCTTCACCAGATGCCACTGCCGATTCTAATGGCCCTTGAATTAAGGTAATTGGGGTGCGGAATTCGTGGGAGATGTTTTGGAAAAACTCGGTTTTTTGTTTATCTAATTCCAATAAACGCTCGGCTTGTTCACGGGTTTTCTGATACAGGCGTGATTGTTGTACGGCGATCGCGGCTTGGGCTGCTACCGCTTTAGCCAGTTCAATATCAGAGGATACCCATTGCCGGATTTTTCGCCCTTCTCGTAAGGTAATACTACCAATACATTTGCCATCCGCTAACAAAGGCACAACCATCAGCGATCGGGCTGGCTTTTTCACAGGTAAGTCCAAACCCTTTAGTTCTAAGGGACTGACACTTATATCAGAAATTACTACTGGCTCCTGTGTCCGCAAAATTTCTTGCAACAAAGGATTATCTTTAATAGGAGCTTTCGTTGAGTAAGGGAAATTTTGAGATATTAAGTCAAGATTAATATTTAAATTAGTATTTTGCCCTGGTTTAAGTATATGGTCAGGATGTTGAAAAACATCATATAATCCCACACACTGAACAGCTTCATCTTCCTCTGTCCATAAAGACAGCGCACAGCCATCAACTTGTAAGGCTTGCCCTAATTGATGGGTAATTGCAGCAAAAATATCTTGTGGATCTAAGCTAGAGCGAATTGCGGTTGTAACTGTATTAATCAGTGCTTCTCGTTTCGCTAAAGCACGTACTTGTTCATAAGCATAGGCTTGAGATAAAGCCAGAGCCGCCTGATCTGCCACCATTGTCACTAGCTGAATTTCTTCACTCCCCCAAAGGCGGGACTCGTGACACTGATGCAGTGCTAATACTGCTAACAATTCTTGTTGACAGATCAACGGTACAACTAAGCTAGAACAAATATTCGCCGTAGCAAAAGCTTGTCCTCTTTGTTTTAGTTCAGGCGCGTTTCCTTGAATTCGCTCATCTGTCGCTACATCGTGAATTACCTGAACTTCACGGGTTTCCCAAACTGTTTGCGCCAATAAAGCAGCAGAAGCCGAGAAGGATATGGCTGTTGTCTCTTGAGAAATTTCTGCGCCTGTTTCTGTTTGCGTCTGGGACAGTTTTTGGTAGATAAATCCTTCTTCTGCTAACTGTTCATCTTGAAAAGAACGTAACAGGCAAACATCTACTTCTAACATGTGACCGACGGTATCGACAATTGCTTGCAAAATTTGCCGATAGTCTAACGCACTGCGAATTGTATTAGTAACTGTATTCAGCAGCGATTCTTGACGCAATGTGCGGGTGAGTTCGCGGGTACGAGCTTTTAAAACATTGTGGGTGTCTAAGGCTTGGCGTACTACTGCTTTGAGTTCTTCCGCTTCCCAGGGTTTGGTGACATATTTGAATACCTTACCAGCGTTGATGGCTTCTACTAAGTCTTCGACATCAGTGTAGCCAGTCAAAATAATCCGAATAATATCTGGATATTGAGTTGCTGTCAGGCTCAAAAATTCCGTACCACTCATAATTGGCATTCGTTGATCGGAGATAATCACTGCGACTTCTCCTTCTTCTGCCAGCAGGTCTAGTGCCGCCGGGCCAGAGGTTGCCCGCAACACTTTATAATCACGATAAAAAGTACGGTAAAGCAAATCTAGGTTGTCTGGTTCGTCATCAACAACCAAAATTTTCGGCTTACTGTTTACTTGAGATTTCATGCACCGCTTTCCTGCTGCAACAGCAGTTGAATAAAGAATAATCTGCTCAGGAGGTAATTTTTCTGAATCAGGTAAGAGCAGAGCATTTTGCCCAATCGGGTTTTTTGGCTACACAAATGCTGGGTGTAAGAGTATCTACTCACAGTAATTAGCCTCAATCGGTGGTAATTTTTGCCACTGTCTCTGATACAGCACAGTTTTTGGGATGGTTGGTTTTTGTACTACAGAGTAGATGCTTGCTTTTCAAGTCTGGTTTCACCTCCTGTGAAAACTTGTGCGGATGACATACAACATTCAGGTCTGCTGGAAAAGCTAACTGAAGCTGCATATTAAGTTTGCCCTTTGTCGTCGTTGTAATAACATTTGCAAGTAAATTTTATTTATTTTGTTCATAGGAGAGTGAGCTAGGTCACAACGATGAGTGTTAAAGGCAAAGTATACTATTAGACTTATTACTTGTTCTAATTTAGCAATCATAACCACCAGTGAGAAAAGTGACATGGGGCTGTCACAGATTAATGCTGCTTTAACTATTACAGCATGTACTTAGTTTATCTAGGCGATCGCTAAAAAATAACTGCTTTATTATCCCAAAAATATTTCAGATATTTTTTCAGTATAAATACGGTAGTCATCTATATTTTTAGCTAGATTACTATATAGCTTTTTAGTTTTATAAGATAAAAACAATTCTTCATCCTAAGTTTTACAGATGTTGTCTACAAAGTATCTACAACCTGTGGTGGGAGTGAGGAATCAGAATACTATTTCTGAAAGCAACTTAGTATCATCCTCAGAAGTGGTCGAAAAGCTGTCTAAAATTCAGTGGTGGGTCTTTTTCCTCTAATGATTGATTCTGACTCCTGAATTTTTCAATGGTTGTGACAATTGATGTTCTTGTTGCCCAAAATGATGCTAAGTATGTTATTTACTTACAGAAGAACCTCTGCTACCGAGATAATTTCCTGATATGCAAGTAAATAAAACAATTGTATTGAAGGTAGCAAACGGTGTTTTAGAATATTTGAGAAAATTTTTGTAAAATACAATTAACTAATAATAAACTAGCCTTGACATCCTGGTTTTTTGACTCATCTCACGAACAACCATTGACATCAGCCGCAGAACAAGCTGGTCAACAATTCCAAATTCGTGCAGCTACAGCTACTGATTTAACAGCTATTTCTCAGATTATTGCAGAAAGCTTTCACTCCCAAACTGGTTTCTGGGGATGGGCTTTTCCGTTGTTACGCCTGGGTATCTATGAAGACTTCAGAAATCGTTTATCCTCAGCTGCACCCCATCATACTTGTTTAGTTGCTGTTCACACCACTGTTAGTGGTGCTAATAACCTAGTGGGAACTGTAGAGTTGGGAGTGCGTTTCCCTGACTCATGGAAGAAAAATGGCAAAAGTTTTCTTTATTTGTCTAATTTGGCTGTTGACCAGAAATATCGGCGGCATGGTGTCGCCTCAAAGCTACTGCTAAGTTGCGAAAAACTTTGCGAGGAATGGGGTTTTCAAGATTTATATCTCCATGTTTTAGAAGATAACCATCAGGCACGGCAGTTATATTTCAAGTTAGGTTACAAGATATGTAAAGTAGAGTCCAATTGGAATTTTTTCTTTTTCCAGCAATCTCGTCAAATCTTATTGCATAAACGCTTACTACCAAATTCAGAGTGCTGACTCCTGGATTTTGAACCAGAAATTGCCGTGAATATATTTTAGGTGATGGTAGAAAGATGTAGCGATCGCAGTTGGAACTTATATTTAGATTCTTCTATCAGAATTAACACTTAAGATTTTTAACCTATGTTTTAAGTCTAAGTTAGTTTTTGATGGACAAAACTGTATAATCACTCATTAAAATAAATGAATCTGAATCGTAGACTGTAGGTAAAGTTATTTTTCTATGAGTTTCCCTAAAATATATCTTTTAGATATTAAGATTTTTATTTAATTTTTGAAAAAACATTACACAAAAAAATCCTGTTTAATGCACACAACTCTCTGTCTGTAAGGATAATGGCAAAAAATAAAACAAATTATTATAGTAATTAATAATTTGTTTTATCTCCAGTAGTTGTAGAAACGGTAAATAGAAAATCAAGCCTAGATTTACTTGCTATTCTGAGAGAAAATGCTTTATATTTTCAACGGCTCTCAAATAACGACTTAATGCCTTATTTCATCAACGTCTAATCTAAATTTTTTAATATATAATATCCAATATGTGGAAGCCATCGGTAAAATTACGCTAAATAAAATATTCCTCATAATAACTTTGTATTCATTTTATTCATCTTTATAAAAACTTTAATTTTTTGAGAGTTTAGTTGGCAGACAAATTCAGCTATATCTCATAAAATATGGTTACATAACTACAGAGTGAAATCTGATTCATCTTTGTTATTAATTTTGAACAAAAAGTTCTCGATAGTTAAGATAACCAAAAAAACTAATTTGATTTAAAACCAAGTTACTGCTTGACGTGCATCGAACTACCAAATTATTCCAAAGTTATAGAAAACATGGATAGCGAACAACCAACGCGCTATCAAACCGCTATGGTATCAACTTATTACCCTGAAACCAGTTTTCTGAACCATCTTGTTATGTCAGATGGAACTGAGCAATCTTGCGGCTCGGATACTTTAAACCTTCTACATAGCGGGAAAGTTTTGATTGTCAATAGTCGCAAGCGGAATGGGTTAATACTTTTTAAACGCTACCATGCAGAATTTGCTGGCCCAGGCGCAGCAGTTGGTGGAGAATATGATAGTGATTGCCAGATGGTTCTGCCTATCGGCAATTTATCTTTGTTAGATACCGAATCTTATGAGGAACGCCAGAAAGCTTACTTAATTCGGCGACAATGGATTCGCTTAATCAAGCAAATTACCGAAAATCCTGCGCCGCAACAGCGAGTCCAAAAGATTTTAGATCAGTTTGACCAATATTTTCCAGCAGAAATAGTGGCTGATTTACCAGATGCAGCCTTTGCGCTTTTAGTGGGTGTATTTCCTCAAACTGTGAGGATGGTACGTCGTTTTGGTAGTGACGTTGATGGCAGATTCAATTACTAGCTCCAGCGTTACAATTTACTATGGCAGCTTGTAGTCTTTCCCAGGTACGGGAATTTTCGGCGGGAGTCCCAATTGTGATTCGTAATCCCTCACTCAGTAGTCTAACAAGAGTTCCAGAGTTGCTGAGTTGTTGGTGTAAATTTTGTAGGGTAAGATTTTGGGTGGTGGAACCATTAGGTTTGAGACGTACATAAAGAAAGTTAGCTGCACTATCTGATACTTGCAAGTCAGGATGTTGTGCCAAAACTGCTGTCAACTTGTGACGCTCATTGAGAGTTTGTGTAACTGAACTCAGTAAGAGTTGACGATTTTGTAAAGCTACTAACGCGGCGGCTAGTGAAAAGCTTGGTAGATTATAAGGCAAGCGGACTTTCTCTAAAATGGCGATCGCTTCTGGATGAGCAATACAATAACCCACACGCAAGGCAGCTAAACGGAAAGCTTTAGAAAAAGTTCGTAGTATTATCCAATTCGGACGCTGCGTTAATTCACCCACTAAAGTATTTTGGCTAAACTCAAAGTAAGCTTCATCGATTACTACTAAAATTTCCTCTGGTAAACTTTTTAGCCATGCTAATTCTGCCGCAGTGAGTGGATTAGCGGTGGGAGAATTGGGATGTACAACAAAAACTACCCGAATAGGTGGATTTTGGGTTTGGATAATGGCTGTTTGTGCGGCTTTGAGGTCAATTTCAAAGTTTGTTTCATCTCTGCCGACTGACACCACTTTGATACCCAAGGTTTGGGCTAAAATGCCGTACATCGAAAAAGTGGGATTGGCAACTAAGATGGAACCTTCTCCGCCCAGACAGGTGGCGATTAATAAAGAGCGAATGAGTTCATCGGAACCATTACCCACAGAAATATTAGCCCCAGTCAACGGTGATGAGACAAGATTAGCTGATTCATTGACATATTCTGCGATCGCATCTTTGAGTGACTCATGGCCGCCATCAGGATAGCGATTAGTTTCGATAACTTGTTGATATGTCCAGGCTAATTTTTCTTTGAGTTCAGGGGGCAAATCATCAGGACTTTCATTGGTATCCAGTCGATCAAACTGGGTGGCGACTGGTTCTGCTGTATTGCTGCTAGGGTGAGGTTTGTAAGCTGTAAATTGGGCTAAATCTGACCGAATAAAAGGAAGCATAATTTTAGTCGATAGTCATTTGTGTTCTTATGACTAAGAGAGTGCTTGTTGGTAGGTTTCATATTTTACCGTTTTACGGTAACTGACAAAAGAGGCGAATTGCTTGCCAAATTTCGGCTGTGACATTACCTAAAGCATGATCACTCTCAAGTTCTATTAACTTTACCCAAGGGCGTGAGTTTGCAAAGTTACGACTGGCTGTAATTGGAATCACCTCATCTTGTTTACCGTGCAGAATCAGCGTTGGCACTAGACGCTGTAAGATATCCTCTTGGTATTGCTGGGCATCTGTCACGAAATCGTAACTTAGAGGCAGCGATCGCGCTTCCCCATAGTGGTAAATCATGAGATATTTTTCTTGTTGCCAACGCTTCATTGCTTCATCTCCTAGCTTCGGCAACCAATGAGATAAAAAGCCAAAAGCAGGTGCTAACAAAATTAAGCGTTGCACTTGCTTGTGTTGTTGTGCCAAATGAGCAGACACCAAACCACCCAAACTAGAACCGATTAATGTAACTGCTTCAGAATTATCCAAGAGTGCTGCTACTTGATTGATTTGGCGGGTAATTGTCAACTGAGAAAAATTGCCAGCATTAAGATCAGGAATATTTAGCTGTATTGGAATTGTTTGAAAGCGATCGCTCATCGCCTGGGCTTTAGCAGATTTAGGGCTAGAAGCAAACCCATGAAGGTAAATGTATTGCAAGACTGTAGTTATTGAAATTAAAAGGAACAGGGAAAAGTGCAGACTTACGAAGAGGGTTAAAACCTTTCCAAAGCGATCGTCTTAACCCTGCGCGAACTTGTATTATTTATAACCATTCAAAGGTTTAAGGTGGGGGGAAATCTCCTTCTAGTGGTCTCCCTCCAGAATGACCACCACCAGTATCATCACCGCCGGGATTACCACCTGGGTTTCCATCGGGGTTGCCGGGATTACCGCCTGGGTTGCCACCTGGGTTGCCGGGATTACCGCCTGGGTTGCCACCGGGATTACCCCCTGGATTACCGCCTGGGTTTCCGCCTGGGTTGCCACCTGGATTACCCCCTGGATTACCGCCTGGGTTTCCGCCTGGGTTGCCACCTGGATTACCGCCTGGATTGCCACCTGGGTTGCCACCTGGGTTGCCACCTGGGTTGCCACCTGGGTTTCCGCTTGGATTACCACCTGGGTTGCCACCTGGGTTGCCACCTGGATTACCGCCTGGGTTACCACCTGGGTTGCCACCTGGGTTGCCACCTGGATTACCGCCTGGGTTGCCACCTGGGTTGCCACCTGGGTTGCCACCTGGGTTGCCACCTGGGTTGCCACCTGGGTTGCCACCTGGGTTTCCGCTTGGATTACCACTGTGATCATCACCAGGGTTGCCACTGTGATTACCACCTGGATTACCACTGTGATCATCACCAGGGTTACCACTGTGATTACCACCTGGATTACCACTGTGATTACCACCTGGATTACCACTGTGATCATCACCAGGGTTGCCACTGTGATCATCACCAGGGTTGCCACTGTGATCATCACCAGGGTTGCCACTGTGATTACCACTGTGATCATCCCCAGTGTTACCGCCAGTGTTACCGCCAGTGTTACCACCAGTGTTACCGCCAGTGTTACCACCAGTGTTGCCACCAGTATTGCCACCAGTGTTGCCGCCAGTGTTACCGCCAGTATTGCCGCCAGTGTTGCCACCAGTATTGCCGCCAGTGTTGCCACCAGTATTGCCACCAGTGTTGCCACCAGTATTGCCACCAGTGTTGCCACCAGTATTGCCGCCGGGATTACCAGGATTATCAATATTACTTGGCAGACTTATTTCATTGTTGCTGGTATTGCGCGTAGTGTCTGATATTACTTCTCCAGTATTGACAAAAGAATCTACTGAAGAATTATCTGACTCCTGATTTTGGTCAGATGAGTTAGAAGAGTTATTACCAGATAACTCCATAAAAGATGGATTTTCAATGACTCCTTGACCGACTAGAGGCATTTGTGTTGCTAATGCTGCGATAATTTCAGATTGAACACTAGCGATCGCTGGGTCAGGGTTAGCTGTACTATTTTGCTTGGTTAAATCTAATCCTTCTACTAAATCACTGGTTTCATAAAAAGTTTTCAGATCAAAATCATATAAGCCCCGGAATTCACCTTTCACGATGACCATCAGTTGTCCTGCTGCTAACACCTGATTTTGAGAGGCTGCTTGATTAAATACTTCAATGCCGCTATTTGTCAGCGCCCCAACAATTGTGGTGTCTGTTTGTTTGTCATAGCGGACAAATAATGCTGAACCACGAATAGCAGCGGCCGCGCTTGGTGTTTGTATGCGTGTCTGTCCTTTTCCTGGTGGAATCAGTAACAGTACTGTCCCGTTGGACAGCCGAAAATTTCTAGTTTTGGGTAGGAATTGAAATACTGCTCTTTCTCCAACCCTTGCTAGGGAACCATCGTTAAAACGTAAATCAGCCAAAGATGCTCTACCTGTTGACAAACCATCACCAGGAGTTATTGGATCTAATTTACGTGCTGGGCGCTTTTTATGATTCTGCGGCAGTAATTGTACTAAATTTCGCAGATTTTGAATCTCGGCGCGAGTCAGAGGAGTAGACGCGATCGCCGATAAAGGCATCATGTTCACGCCCCACACACTCATTATCAATAAGGCAACAAATTTCAAAGACATCGCTTGAATGCTAGATAAATTACCTAAGACCACACCAACTGAGATAGATTTTGAGATATTAGATTTACTTATTGGTTTGTGCGTTTTATCACTAAATTTTTTTGTATTCATTGAAAATTTTAGCGAAATTTTGTTATAAATCAAGGTAATAAAAATTATCAAAAAATATTAAAATCAAATAATTAATTTTTAGAAGGTAATAATCGTTGTCTTTTGATAATCAGACTGAATGGTGAATTCTGTTGTCTATAAAATATAAATGTTAATGCAATCCCAGGGCTGGACAAAACTGTTATTTGCAACTTTATTAGCTGTGATTAGTGGCAATAAGTGTTGTATGGGGGTAGATGTAGTATTGGCTGGTAACTCAAAAAACTCTGGTGAGCAACACAAAGCAAACATAAAATATGCTACAGATAGCCAGCCAGGTTATCAGTTTTACCAGAGTAGCCAGTTTCAGGCAAGTAATTTTGATTTAGAGCGATCGCCACTACTAAATTTTAATTCAGCAGCAAATATCCTTATATCTCAATCTAACCCTGAAGCAAAACCTGATACTGAATCCTTACCTCAAACGCCAAATCCACCTAGCAATCCTCCACCTTCCAATGAACCACCACAGCTAGAAGCACAGCCTAGAGAGTTTCCCCAATCTTCACCCACGATTATTGAAGAACTCTTAGATAAACCCGCAGTCAATAGAACTGAGCAGTTAGAGAGACTCAGAAGAATTTTGCAACTAAGACAAAAACCCAAACCCCAAACAGATAATCTGCGAGAATTAGAACTAAGAGTTAGACAAAGACCTTTACCCCAACAACAGCCAACATCTAATGCTAATAGTCTTCGGGAACTGGAGTTAAGGGTAAGACCAAGACCTGTACCACAAACAAAACCACCTGTAGCCAAGTTTAAACCAATAGGTTCCCTACAAGCTAATGTTGGTTACTTTCAGACAAATAACATCTTTGCTTCTGAGTTTTTCCCTAGAGAAGATGGCTTAATCTTTTATGGTCTGAGTCTGGCTTCAGCTTATTTTCCTTTAGGTGCTAAAACTTATATTAATGGTTCAATCAATGGAAATTTAATTCGCTACATTGATCAATCAAGGTTTAACTATAATCAAATCAATTTTAATGTTGGGATTTATCAACAACTCTCTCCTCGGATGTATGCCGAGTTAGATTTTAATAACCAACAGTTTTTTTATGCTAAGAGCGTTGGCAGGTTTCAAGCAGGCGATCGCTTTTTAGATGAAAATTCAGTCAGGGTATCTTTAGGCAGAAGAGATCCTCTGAATCCTAGATTAAACCTAGATAGTTTTTATGAATTTAGTGCCAATTTTTCTGAACCCAATAACCGTAGTCGGCTAATTAATAATTTTTGGTTATCTCTGAGTTATGCTTTACAAGAGCCGCTACAAGTTGGAATTAACTATCAATTAACCCTTGCTGATTTTACACAGCGACAACGCAACGACAATTATCACCGCTTGTTTGGCCATGTAATTTACCGAGTATCAAACTCTAGTAATTTAAATGTGCAGAGTGGTTTTAGCTTTGGGGATTCTACAGATAGAAATATTAATTTTGACAACTGGTTTTTGAGTGTTTATTACAATTTGAGAATTGGTGAATTTTAATATGGGAATCCAAAACTATTCCCTATCCCCTACCTCCACCAAATAACTTTTTCAGAAAATTCTACATATAACTAATCCAATCACTCCAGCTACCTGCATACAATTTCCCTGTGTGAATGCCTGCTAATTCTAAAGAAAGCAAATTCACGCAAGCTGTGACACCAGAACCACAGTAGACTAAAATTTCTTGGGCTGTAGAAATATTTTCCCATCTTTGACGCTGCTGTAGTTGGGAAAGTAGATAACCAGATGAGTCTGTAACTTCTTGCCAAGGATAGTTAACTGCGCCAGGAATATGTCCAGCTATTTTATCAATGGGTTCTCGTTCACCACGATAGCGATCGCCTTCTCTAGAATCAACTAAAATAACTTCTGGTAAGTCTTTACGGCTTTTCACAACTTCTACATCTACTACCAATTCGGTTTGAATTTGTGGAATGAAATTACCTGTCCGGGGTTCTGGAATCACATCTGTAATGGGGTATCCAGCTTTTTGCCATGCAGTATAACCCCCATCCATAACGACTACTTGTTCATGTCCGAGATAACGCAGTAACCACCACAAACGAGAAGCAAAAGCCAAGCGAGAGTCATCATAAGCGACTACCAAAGTTTCTTGGGAATTAATTCCCATTGCTGATAACTTCTTCGCTAAATTATTAGTATCAGGTAAAGGATGTCTACCGCCATGTTTACCTACAGGACTAGAAAGATCCTGATTTAAATCTAAATAATATGCTCCTGGAATATGACTGGTTTGATATTGTTTGCATCCCAATTCTGGATCAGCTAAAGAAAAACGACAATCAACAATGATAATTTGTGGATCATTGAGATGATTAAGCAGCCAATCTGGAGAAACAAAAATTTGAGTATTAAGCATAAATATAAGAACTCGATTTTATTGTTGAAATTATTTGTAAAGGTTGGGAGTGGGGAGTTGGGAATGGGGAATAGGCAAGGGCATTTTTTTGTGTCCTATATTTTTCTCCAAATCAAATACGAATCCTTTGCAAGAATTTATAATAGTGCGAAAATAAGTGTTACAACTTATTAATAATAATGGATAGTGATGTAATTATAAATAATCAACATTTTTGAACTATTGACTATCAAATAAAGTGGAAAAGTCGAATGGTAGAATTTGAGAATTTCATACCACAAGCAACAGCAGATGGTTCGTTTACTTTTTTCTCCTCAGAGTTTAACGAATCATTTCACAGTCATTTTGGTGCAAAACAAGAAAGTTATTTTAAGTTTGTTGAACCAACTCAACTGGCTCAAGCAGCGCAAAAACCAGTTGTGCGGTTATTAGATGTTTGTTATGGTCTAGGATACAACACTGCGGCAGCTTTACAGACAATCTGGAGAGTAAATCCTAGTTGTTATGTGGAATTAATTGGTTTAGAACTGAATCCGGCTGTACCGCAAGCTGCGATCGCCAATCATTTATTTGAGCAGTGGGACTATGAATATACACCAATTTTGACCCAACTAGCTTTTGAGGGGCAAGTTAACACAGAACACCTGCAAGCAAAGTTACTCATTGGTGATGCGAGAATTTCAATTCAAGCAGTTAATCAAGCAGGGTTTTATGCAGATGCTATTTTTTTAGACCCCTTTTCACCGCCTCAGTGTCCTCAACTATGGACTGTAGAATTTATGCAGCAAATTTCAGTGTGTTTACATAAAAATGGCTGGCTGGCAACTTATTCTTGTGCGGCATCTGTACGGACAGCCATGAAATTAGCGGGTTTAAACATAGGTTCTACGCCACCAGTCGGCAGGCGATCGCCTGGTACAGTGGCGGTATATCCTCATAATCAGTATTTGAGCAACTTACTGCCGCCTCTTTCCCTAGAAGAACAAGAACATTTGTTAACTCGTGCTGCAATTCCTTACCGCGATCCAAAATTGAGTGATTCTGCCGATGTCATTATTATGCGGCGACAACAAGAACAACAAGCTTGTTCATTAGAACCTACTTCCCGTTGGCGCAAACGTTGGTTCATGAAAAACCAAACAGCCGACTCCTAGAACTTAAGCACTGACAGCGATAATACAATATGCTTGGGAACTTTCTGGTCTTGAGATTTGATGATTTACCATAAGTCAGTGATTGCACTTGCTCCAGCACAATTATCCCAGTTTCTAGAACGACATATTTTCGTTATGCACAAAATAGTTATTTTGTACAGTGCATAAGTCCTAATATATTCCTAATTCAAATCATACCCATTAGGCGAGACAACAACTAAAAATATATATATGGACGTTTTACTGCCAGCTAGTGTTTCATCAACCCTGAAATTCCTGAAACACTGCGTTGCTAATTCTTAGATGTTGAAATCTACAGTCTTTCATACGCGATGCTTTTAAAATTGTTCTATTTTTCCATGTATGGGTTACGTCAGTTAACCTCAGAGCCAACTATTTATTGAATATGATGATTATCAAAAAATTCTCGCAAGAAGTCCATCTTTTTTTGAAATTTTCCTAAAAAATCAAAATAAAAATAGAATTTTTCAGACAAATTATAACAGCAAAACATCATGACTGTAGCTCTACTGAAATCTGAAAAAATCTCCGTAAAAAACCTGATTTAATATCTGCATGAATTTATGATACTAGAATGAGTACTTAGGATGTTTATGGCAAATTTCCCTTAGTAAAATTATATTTTTATAAAGAAAATATTCTTGACATGATAAAAACAAGCAGATTCAAAATCGGTACGCAAGCTTGTCAAAACCCAAATAGGAGTAAGGTAGCAAAGCTAAATTTTATTTTTGTAGACGGAAACTGTTAATTTAAGAAAAATGGGGTGCTTTCGTGATTTACTGGAGTGCTAATTCCACCAACTCTAATCAACAAAGTCATAGTGGAACAAATACCAAAAAAAAATTACATACGGAAAATGCAAATCCTGAGCTAGAATGGCGAGATTTAGGGGAATATCCACTAAACTTATCCCAGCAAGAAGTAATGATTGAACAGGGACAAACCGAGTCTTCCTGGAGCAAATCTGAGATTAATTCTGGCTACAATTCATTATTATCTAGAAATCCACAAGCCAAAGGCTCCAAAGTGAATTGCTTCTTTGATACTGAAGCACCAAAAATTTTAGTAGTTGACGACCATGCTGCAAGTCGAATGACAGCTGCGGCTTTGTTGGCAATGGAAGGTTATGAAGTAATTGAAGCAGACAGTGGTGCTGCTGCTGTAATGTTAGTAACACATAAACAACCTGATTTAGTTTTACTAGATGTGATGATGCCCGGTATGGATGGGTTTGAGGTATGTCAATTACTCAAACAAGACGAACATACAAGGCTGATTCCAGTCATATTTATTACAGCATTAAATGATCGGCGATCGCGCATTCGTGGTATTGAAGTGGGCGCTGATGATTTCCTCACCAAACCTTTTGACAGGGTGGAATTAGCAGCCCGTGTGAAGTCTTTAGTTAGACAAAAGCGGTTAAACGAAGATTTAGACCATGCTGAACAAGTCTTATTTTCCATTGCGAGAGCCATTGAAAGCCGAGACCCCAATACCGGAGATCACTGTGAACGCCTCGTCAAGCTAGGACAAGCTTTTGGTGAATACTTAAATCTTTCTCGTTCTCAACTGCGGGATTTGATGTGGGGTGGTTATCTTCACGATATAGGTAAAGTTGGCATTCCCGATGCAGTGCTACTCAAGAATGAGCAACTCACCTTAGAAGATTGGGAAATGATGCAGCAGCATGTTTTAATTGGGGAAAGAATTTGTCAACCCCTGCGTAGTATGCAGGGTGTAATTCCGATTATTCGCCATCATCATGAGCGTTGGAATGGTTCGGGTTATCCTGATGGACTCAAAGGTCATGAAATTCCTTTCCTCGCCCAAGTGTTTCAATTGATTGATATTTATGATGCTTTAACTAGCGAAAGACCTTACAAAAGAGCCTTTACGCCAGAGGAAGCTTTATCAGTAATGCGAGAAGAAACAGAAGCAGGTTGGCGCAACCCCGAACTCATGGAACGGTTTACTGATTTTATTCACACTTACAAGCGGTGATGATGTTTTAGCTCTCAATTATCAGTGGGAGTAGAAAGTAGAACTAAAAGCTACCTTCATCGAAGGCTAGTGCAACTTGCTTTATACCTCCTGCTATACTACCCTTTGGGAACGTCAAGGGCGAACACGCTTCATACTTTTGATTATGGTAGTTGTAGCAATTCTAGCGGCGGGACGCGGCACAAGGATGAAATCAAGCTTACCCAAAGTTTTACATTCTTTGGGTGGGCGATCGCTAGTAGAAAAAGTTTTGGAAAGTGTAGAACCACTTTCACCTACAAGGCGCATCGTGATTGTAGGCTATCAAGCCTCAGAAGTAAAAGCTGCTATCCAGTCAAGCTTGAGCTTAGAGTTTGTGGAACAGACTATACAACTGGGAACAGGTCACGCCATCCAGCAATTACTCCCCCATCTTGAGGGCTACACTGGAGATTTATTAGTCCTGAATGGTGATGTTCCACTGTTACGCACCGAAACCATAAAACAGCTATTGCTCACTCACCAACAAAATCAAAACGCTGCTACTATTTTGACTGCACATTTATCCAACCCTAAAGGTTATGGGCGAGTTTTTTGCAATGGTGAAAACATCGTTCAACAAATGGTTGAAGATAAAGATTGTACCCCTGCTCAAAGAGAAAATCGCCGAGTTAACGCCGGGATTTACTGCTTTCGTTGGCCGGACTTAGCTCAAGTTTTACCCCATTTAGAAGCCAACAACGCCCAAAAAGAATATTACCTCACCGATGCTGTTACCCAAGTTGGGAAAGTGATGGCGGTGGATGTCACAGATGAGCAAGAAATTTTGGGGATTAACGATCGCCTACAATTAGCTACAGCCTACGAAATTTTACAAAGGCGGATCAAAGAAAAGTGGATGACCGCAGGTGTGACGCTCATCGACCCCAACAGCATCACCATTGACGACACTGTAGAATTACAAGCCGATGTGATTATTGAGCCGCAAACTCACCTGCGGGGAAATACCATAATTAAAACTGGTAGCCGCATTGGGCCGGGAAGTTTGATTGAAAATAGCCAAATCGGTGAAAACGTCAGCATTCAATATTCTGTAGTCACAGATAGTATTGTCCAAGCCGGAACTCGAATTGGCCCTTACTCTCATTTACGTGGTAATACTGAGGTGGCTGAAAATTGTCGTATCGGTAACTTTGTTGAGTTGAAAAATACACAACTAGGTGAAAAAACTAATGTAGCCCATCTATCTTATTTGGGCGATTCTACTGCGGGTACTCAAGTCAACATTGGCGCAGGTACAATTACCGCTAATTATGATGGTGTCAAAAAACACAGAACCAAAATCGGCGATCGCACTAAAACAGGTTCTAATAGCGTCTTAGTTGCACCAGTGACTTTGGGTGATGATGTCTATGTCGCCGCAGGTTCCACAGTTACTGAAGATGTCCCCAACGATAGTTTAGTGATTGCTCGTAGCCGTCAGGTAGTCAAACAAGGTTGGCGGAAGAAAAGTGCTGAGTGCTGAGTGCTGAGTGCTGAGTAGGAAAAGTTGTGAGCTATAAAGGCTGTATCAACTTATCTAACTACAACTCTAAAACTGACTCAGCACTTTCAACTCAGCGAGAAGTTGCGTGCGGGGGTTTCCCCCGTTGAGCAAACTTCGGTGACTCAGCACTAGGAAATACAGCCGACTTGCGTACCATCAGCCATTTCTAAAGTGTCGCCAATTTTTTCACCGTTGTGATAGGCGGCAAGTAAAACTTGGCTAGTTTTACCCCAGGCGATCGCACCACTAGCATCTAAAGCGATCGCTCCTAAGTCTCTTTGATGTTCGTGGGCTTCAGCAAAAGAGCGTTGCATGGAATCTTTGAGGGTCATCCCATCAGTTACCCGCACCACAATTCTGGGTGCTAAACATTCATCGATAATATCTTCGCCAATGCCAGTACAGCTAACAGCCGCATGACCAGTTGCATAATTCCCCGCCGGCATAGCTGAATCACTGACTCGACCAATGCGTTCAAAGCCTTTACCCCCGGTGGATGTGCCGACTGCTAGTCCACCATGAGCATCTAAAGCAACTACGCCAATTGTGCCACGTCCGGCATTGCTGGTTTCTAATAACTCTGGCTCTGCTACCACCCCAGCCATTGTTCTTTTAAAATTATCTTGCCGTTCTTGAATCCATTCTTGTAAGCGTAAGTCAGTTAAAGCATTGTAACTGGGGACTTGTAACTCGCGGGCTAATTCCGCCGAACCGTAATCTGAAAGTACGCGGTCAGGGGAATTTTGTAAAAAATAGGCTAACTCAATGGGGTTTTTCACCCGTGAAACATTAATCACACCGCTAAACCGCCCGGAGATTCCATCCATTAAGGCAGCACTCATCCGAATTTGACCATCAGATTGCAATACCGAACCAGTACCCGCATTAAATCGGGGGTCATCTTCTAATAATTGGCAACCCCGCAGTACTGCGGCAGCAGCGTTTGTGCCTGATAATAACAAAGCATAAACATCTTCAATGACTGCATGGAGCGATCGACGTACAGCCTCTAATCCTCCTTTGCCGTGGAGAGAACTACCAGCCCCTCCATGAATAATTAATTTTGGTTGCACCTTTACCTGCATGTATAATTTTTTGCGCTATTTGCGTCTGAGTTCAAGTTGATTTTACACTTCACACTTCATATTTCATACTTCATAATTCACCCTTTACTCTGTTTTTGCTTCAGAACGGCGACGGCGGCAACGTTCTGAGCAATATTTCACTTCATCCCAGCAATCTTGCCACTTTTTTCGCCAAGTGAAGGGACGTTGACATACAGGGCAGATTTTTGTAGGTAGGTCAGATTTAGAACGATAGCGCCCCATATAAATACTGTAAAAATATTAAGTTGATTTCTGAGAGAGACGAAAAATAATTATAACCAGTTTGTGAAAAAGGCGGGAGGCGGGAGGTGATGTTGCTGTGTGGATAAAAGAGACGTGGGGGACAAGGTGGACAAGGGAGACAAGGGAGAGAGATGTTTATACAATCAATTAAGCCATGATTGGTTGGCAAATGGGAATGGTGATGACAAACTCTGTTCCTTGTCCTGGTTGGGAGTAACACTCCAATTTGCCTGCGTGTTTTTCCGTAATGATTTGATAACTAATTGACATGCCCATCCCAGTTCCTTTACCAACGGGCTTGGTGGTGAAGAAGGGATTGAAAATTTGTTTTTGAATTTGTTCAGACATACCCATTCCATTGTCAGCGATCGCAATTGTTACCCAGTTAGCATCAATCACCGCAGTCCGAATTGTAATTGTTGGTAGTTCATCTTTCCTCGTTCCCATTTCTAAAGCATCAATGGCATTTGTGAGAATATTCATCAACACCTGATTAAGTTGTCCGGCGTAGCATTCTACTAAAGGTAAAGAACCATAATCTCTAATCACTTGAATTTCAGGAAACTGTGGCTTTTCCTTGAGACGATGTTGCAAAATCATTAAAGTACTATCTATACCTTCGTGAATATCGACTTCTTTAAATTCGGCTTCATCCATACGTGAAAAGTTACGTAGAGATAAGACAATCTGACGGATGCGTTGAGTGCCGATTTTCATAGATTGCAAAATTTTGGGTAAGTCTTGCTGAATGTAATCTAAGTCAATTTCCTCCGACAAAGTTTCAAATTCTGGCAGATTCATCGCTTGGTATAAATTAATTACCTGCAATAAATCTTCAGTATGTTCCTCTAAATGGGTGAGATTACCGTGAATAAAATTTACAGGATTGTTGATTTCATGAGCAACTCCCGCAACTAATTGTCCCAAGCTAGACATTTTTTCCGCTTGAACCATTTGTGCTTGGGTGCGTTGCAGTTCTTTTAGAGTTTGGGCTAAATCTTCGGCTTGTTGTCGCAGTTGGGCTTCGATTTGCAGGCGATCGCGAATATCACGGGCGATGGTTGATAAAAATTCTATTTCTCCCTGTTCATTTTTATGGGCAATCATTACCTGAGAAATGGGAACTTCTTCGCCACTCCGACTAAGTAACTTAGACTCTCCCGACCAGATACCCTTCTGAAGTAGAGTTGGTAGGCTTTCTTTCTGAAATTTGTCTAACATCGAGGGTTCTACAAACTCGCTGATATGGAACTTATCAGTTTCGGAAGCGGGAATACCTAACATTTTCTGCCCTGCTTGGTTGAGATAGCGATTATTTCCGTTGACATCAGCTATACCAATAATGTCTGTGGTTGCTTCCAGAATTGCGGTTAATCTGCGTTGTTCTTTTTCGGCTTGTTTACGCTGGCTAATATCACGCACTACCGAAAGTGCATGAGGTTTGCCATTGTAGTTCAAGAGTTTACCTGTAACTTCGATATCAAAACAAGTACCATCTTTGCGGATATCTACCGCCTGAGTGTGAAATTCGCCTCCCATTTTAATGACATTGATAAACTCCCCAAACTTCTCAAAACAACTGGGATGAACAAAGTCGATAGGGTCTAAGTAGAAAAATTCTTCTTGAGTGTAACCGTGTATCTGACAGAAAGCCGGATTAGCAGCGACAATTTTACCAGTATCTAAATCAAGAACACTAAGGCCATCACTAACAGCCTCAAAAATACTGCGATACTGGGCTTCTTGTTCACGTAATGCAGCTTCAGTTTTTTTGCGATCGCTAATATCTCTAGCAATCCAAACTACACTGTTTTCATCCATCACGGAAACGCTACCCTCAAACCAAACTTCTTGATCACCAATGGGCAAGCTGTATTCGATTTTGGTATTTTTCTTTGTTTTAAGTACCTGTTGAATACATGCTACGAAACTGTCAGCTAGTTGAGCCGGTAAAATTTCATAGGCAGTTTTACCGATAACTTCTGTTGGTGGTTTATACAGTAATGGCGCACAACTAGGAGCAATTGTTAAGTATCTGCACTCGCTATCAACAACAATAATTACATCTTCGATAGCGTTAAACAATGCGAGTAATTCGGCTTGATCAGCTTTGAGTTTTATTTCGGCTTGCTGGTAATTTTCTAAAAGTTTTTTTGTATCTTGCAGTTCCTTTTCTAATTGAGTAATTCTGGTGTGTGATTCACTAGTCAATTTTGCTAACTGTTGTTGTAAATCAGCATTTTGTTGACGCAGTAAAGTAATTTCTTTTTGCATGGGTATATTATTCATATTTATTGGCTAATTGGAATTAAAATCACAAATTCTGTACCTTGCCCTGGTGAGGAATTACATTCAATAGAACCGCCATGTTTTTCGACAATAATCTGACGAGCGATCGCCAGTCCTAAACCTGTGCCTTTACCTACACTTTTGGTAGTAAATAAGTTGTCAAATATTTTTCGTCTGACTTCTTCATTCATCCCAATTCCGTTATCAGCAATTTTAATTTCGACATATCGATTTATCAGAGATGTTTGAATTGAAATCTGATGTCTAATTCCCTGATGTTTATCAATTTTTACTTCTTCTAAAGCATCAATGGCGTTTGCCAGAATATTCATAAATACCTGATTTAACTGCCCAGGAAAGCAATCAATAGCAGGTATATTGCCATAATCGGTGATAACTTCTATAGCTGGACGTTTTTCGTTAGCTTTGAGACGATGCCGCAGAATTAAGATTGTGCTGTCAATACCTTCATGGATATTAAAACTGACTTTATAATTTTGATCAGCACGAGAGAAAGTGCGAAGACTAGTGCTGATATTTTTTAGGCGATCGCAAGCTACAATCATCGAATTAATTACCTTGGGTAAGTCTTCTAAACTGTAATCTAAATCAATTTCTTCAGCATGTTCTTGGATTTCTTCACTGGGGTTTGGTAAACTTGCTTGATAAAGCCGTAAATGTTCAAAAATCTCCACAATTGTGGGTTGAGTTTGTTTTAAACTAGCAGCAATAAAACCTAAAGGATTATTCATTTCATGGGCAACGCCGGCGACCAAATTACCCAAAGCCGACATTTTTTCGCTTTGCACCATTTGTAATTGAGCTTGTTGTAAATTCTGCAATGCTGCTTCTAATGCTTCGGATTTTTGTTTAACGGCTGCTTCAGCTTGTTTGCGTTCGCTAATATTTCTACTAAAGGCAAAGTTATATGCTTTGCCATTAAATTCTACATAGTCAACAGTAACTTCCACAGGAAAAATATGGCCATCTTTGTGTCGATGATAAGATTCAAATACACAAAAACCTTTCTGAGATAATGATTGCCAATGTTCTTCCCAGAATTCTTGCGGGAAACCTGCATCAAAATCAAAAATATTTTTCCCAATAATCTCGTCTTGTCGATATCCCAAATCTTTACAAGCTGCATCATTTACATAAAAAATGCTGGCATCTTCTTCAATCCACCAGATACCAATAGATGCCCGATCAATTGAGAATTGTTTGAGTAAAGAATCTTGGAGTGCTTGCTGTGCTTTTTGGAAAAGTTGGGCATTTTCTAGAGATATTGCTGCTTGGGAAGCCAGAAGTTTAATAACTTGTACACGTTCTTGTGTGAATACCCCAGCAGTTAATTTATTTTCTAAATAAAGCAAACCAACTAAATGGCCTTGATTCACTATCGGCATACACAACACGCTCTGGGGTTGATGTTGCAGCATATATTCCCCTATTACCCCTGGTATATCTGTTTGGCAATTTTCAATCACCAGTGTTTTTTGGGTATTCTTAACATAATGGATAATTCTTTTGGGAATATCTGGGCAAGTTTCGAGTAATTGTGGTTCCAGAATAGTGTTTAATTTTTCATTCTCAATCACAGTAATGGCTTGTACTTGCCAAGTATGATTTTGAGGAAGTAACAATATAGCTTTTTTTGCACCAGAGTTTTCCAAAATAATTTTTAGTAAATTGGCAATTAGTTCATTTAATTCTAAATAACTGGAAATTGCTTGCGCCGCTTTGATTACAGAAGTCAGATCCAGAATTTCAGAATAACTGGTGCTATTGCTGCTAGAAGTACGAGTTGATAAAGTAACGTTATGGGGAGCAATATTTTCTAAGAAGTTGAAGTCATTTTTTTGTTGTTGCAAAATTAAATGCAACAGTTGGGGATAGTGTTTTTCTAAGTCGGTGACTTTGGCTTTTGCACCCCAGCGAGCATAACAGTAGTATGCTTCTTGCATATAACCTGCGGCAATTTTCTCTTTACCCCAGTTGAGGTAAAATTTAGCTGCGAGTTCGTTAGCTAAAGCTTCTTCTTGGATGTAACCGTTAGTTTTAGCTCCTGCAATAGCGCGATCGTAAAAATCTCCAGCTTCGTAGAATTTGCCGAATATCCGATGTTTTTCCGCTTCGATTAAATCAACTTTATGCTGATGATTCATGGGTGCGTGATGCGCCCAATGTTGAAGTTTAGTTTGATTTTCGGCTACACGTTCTAAAGTGATTAATTTTTCATCTATCTGTGCCAAAGCCAGCAGAGAATCATAAAAATAAAACACTGGTTCACTGACTAATCCTGCACCAGCCATGAAATAGCGTTTGACTTCAATTGCATAATTTTCGGCTGATTCTATTTCTGCAAACCAGAAACAAAGCATTAGCTTATATAAAGAGAAAATATATAATCCGTAACCATCATTCGCAGATTGCAACAAGGAAATAAATTCATCTTCTTGTAAGGCTTCTCCAGATAAAATTGTCGGGTTCTCCGTGAAGCCAAGTAAATTTAAAATTGCTTGCCAATAAATGCGGCAATAATTGGCGGTGGTTAATTGGTTAAGCTGCATCAACCCATTGCTGTAAGCGCGAGTTTCTTGTTCCAAATTAATTAAAGACTGACTGCAACAAAAAGCATAAAAGCAAAAATTGTGGGCGTTATGTCCAGCAAATTCTAATTCACCAACTTCTAGTGCTATGCTATAGCCTTCTTGCAATAGTGGTAGGCTTTCTTGGATGTGAGATTTGCGTTGGCGAATATACAGTCCTAAGAGGAGACATACTTGCGGTTTAGCTGCTTTCGCATCTAATTTGGTGGTGAGTTGGAGTGCTAACTGCTCAAACTCTATTGCTGTATCGACATCTTGCAAAAAATTACAAAGTACACTATGGGAGCAATAAATATAACCTGTAGCGGGTGTGTTTCCATACTGAATAGATGTTTTGACTGATAAAGAAACCAGTAAGGGAAACAAAGGAGAACCAGCAAGGTAAGCCACAGACATAATGCTACTAGCGATTTGCACAATTGCCAGTTTTGTGGCATCTGTCATTAAGGGGAGATGAACTAAATCTGCAATTTTTCTGTCGCCAATTAGTTGGTTAATTTCTTGGATTTCTTGTTGAATATCGGCTGGTGTGGGTGTGTCTTTTAAGGTTACGCCCAGTTGTTGCAAAATTGTTTGAGCGATCGCAATGGCTGCGCTAAATTTATTCTGGGAGACAAGAGACTGAATTTTAATCCGGTAAACCTGTATTTTTTCCGGTAAGGATTTTGCCTGCTGAATCACTTGATTCACAAACAGTTCCATAGTGAAAAAATCACCGCAAAGCATAGCTAACTCAGCAGCTAATTCATGAAAAGCCAGAGAGATGTCATATTGCAGTTGCCAAGCTTGGGGACATAACAAAGATAATCCCACAGTGACATACTCCCGCGCCGCTTGATAAGCAGTGGCGGCTTTAGCTTTGCGACAAGCCATCAAATTAAGTTGGGCAAGTTCCTCTTTTTCAGTGACTTGGGTAATTAAATCTACACCCTGATTTAATTGATTCACAATTTCAAAGATTCGCCCTTCCCTCGCGCTGGGAGAAACTTTTTGTAACAGTAGTTTGCCAATGCGGTAATGAGTTTTTTGTTTTTGTTCTAAAGGAATTAATGAATAAGCTGCTTGTTGAATGCGGTCGTGTAAAAATCGATATTGGACTGATATTTGATGATTTTGATGGTCATGGTTGATGATGACTTCATCATTCACATCTCTTTGATAAAACTTATAAATATTATTTGTCGGTAAAATTAACCCTTCCTGTAATGCTTTCCATAAATCTGCCGCCACTTCAATTTCTGATGTCTCCGCCACAATGGCTAAGGTTGTCAAATCAAATTGATTGCCAATATACGCGGCTAACTGTAATACATATTGCGTTGCTAATGGCAATCTTTGTAACTGAAATGTCATGAAGGTGACTACATCATTTGTCACTGCTTGTTGACTAACTTTTGTGATGTCGCATTCCCAACAGCCCAAGTCATAGTTAAATTGAATCAGTTGATCTTGATGCAGGGCTTTGAGAAACTGTGTTGTAAAAAAGGGATTGCCGTGGGTTTTTTGAGATATTAGTTGTGACAGAGGCCAAGCTAAATTTTCGGGACATTTTAAGGTATCGGCTACTAATTGATTAACTTGTTCTTGGCTGAGGGGTAATAAGTGTAATTGATGAATTGTTGTGTGGTTTTTTTCAAGTTCAGCCAAAGTTAACATTAATGGATGTATGGGACTGACTTCATGGTCTCGATAAGCACCAATTAATAATAAATGGGTGGTGTCAGTCATTAATAGCTGCATTAATTTGAATGATGCGATATCAGCCCATTGCAAATCATCGAGGAATAATACTAAGGGATGTTCGTTAGTTGTAAAGACTTTGATGAATTTTTGCCAGATGAAATAAAATCGATTTTCGGCGCTTATACCTGAGAGTTCTGGGACTGGTGGTTGTTTACCGAGAATTTGTTCTAGTTCGGGAATGACATTAATGATGACTTGTCCACTGTCGCCAATGGCTGCTAAGATTTTGCTTTGCCATTGCTGAATTTGGGCATCGCTTTCTGTTAATAATTGCCCGATTAAATCGCGGAATGCTTGGACGAAGGCACTAAAGGGGATGTTGCGATTAAATTGGTCAAATTTACCTTTAATGAAATAACCATGTTGTTTGACGATGGGTTTATGTACTTCGTTGACGACGGCTGTTTTGCCAATTCCCGAAAAGCCGGAAACTAACATGATTTCTGTGGCGCTTTGACTGACTCTTGTAAATGCTTGTAAGAGGGTATCTATTTCGGCTTCTCTGCCATAGAGTTGATCAGGGATGAGGAAGCGATCGCACAAGTCCCTCTGTCCAATGATAAAATTCTCTATCTCACCTGTTTCTTTGAGTTGACGCAAGCATTTTTCTAAATCATATTTCAATCCCAAGGTGCTTTGATATCTGTCTTCGGCATTTTTCGCCATTAGTTTGCTGACGATTTGTGAGAGTACAGGCGGAATTTTCGGGTTAAGTTGGTTGGCTTGTGGGGGTTGTTTGGCAATGTGAGAATGTACCAATTCCATCGCATCATAAGATTGAAATGGTAATTGTCCCGTAAGCAATTCGTAAAATGTTATACCTAAAGAATAGAAATCAGTGCGGTAGTCAATACCCCGATTCATTCTTCCTGTTTGTTCTGGGGAAATGTAGGCGAGGGTTCCTTCTAAGACATTGGGGTTAACTAGAGTTTGGCTTTCTCTTGGGAGTAATGTTGCTATGCTAAAGTCGATTAGTTTTACTTGTTTGCTTTCGGGATTTATTAAAATATTGCTGGGTTTAATGTCTTTATGGATGATACGATCGCGGTATAGTATTTCCAAGGCGTTGCATAAGGCGATCGCAATTTCCAAAAATTCCTGTAAAGATTGGGAATTTTCCCCAATTCCCGACTCCCAATGCTTGATTCCCCATTCTTTTAGGGAAATCCCTCCAAAGTCTTCCATTACCAACACATAGCCATTTTGGTAAGTTTCCAGGCTATAGGTTTGGATAATTAATGGCGAGTTGAGATTTTTGGCGATGGTGTATTGATTGCGAAATTGTACCAGTTCCTCAAAACTGGGGTAAGGATTTTTCAGCAGTTTGATGACTACTTGTAATGAGTCAGCTTCTCGATATCCTCGATACACCAAGGTTCTGGAACCGTTGTAGAGTTCTTCTGTAACCTGATATCCAGGTATGCTGACCATTGTGTTAACCATACTGCCAAATCCTGATGAGTCACAGCCTTATCTTGCCCAATTTTTCTCAGCCACGTTAAATTTATGATAAAAATGAGCAAAAATTTATAACGGCACTTGAATGATAAATTCTGTTCCTACACCTAGAGTTGAGTGACAACTTAAGGTTCCACCGTGGGTTTCTGCGACAATTTGACGCGCAATAGCCAATCCTAAACCAGTACCTTTACCCACAGCCTTAGTAGTAAACAAATGGTCAAATATTTTTTGCTGAATTTCTTCGCTCATACCTTGACCATTATCAGCAATAGAGATTTTTGCATATTTATCTACAATTGCGGTAGTAATTGTAATCTGGTTAGGATGAGCTTGAATTTCTGCAAAGCTTTTACCAATACTTGCTTCTTCTAAAGCATCAATAGCATTAGCCAAGATATTCATAAACACCTGATTTAATTGCCCAGGGAAACAATTGACTAAAGGTAAATTAGCGTAATTAGTGATAACTTCAATGGCGGGACGTTTTTCGTTAGCTTTGAGGCGATGCTTGAGAATTAAAATGGTACTATCAATACCTTCATGTAAATTAAACTGTACTTTAGAATCTTGATCAGCGCGAGAAAATGTCCGCAAGCTAGTACTAATATTTTTTAATCTGTCGCACGCCATAACCATTGCATCGATTGTTTTTGGTAAGTCTATTAACAGATAATCCAAGTCAATTTCTTCAGCGTGGTCTTGAATTTCCTCACCCGGATTTTCTAACACGTCTTGATAGAGTTTGAGATGTTCCGTCAAATCAGCGACATTCGGTTTAGTGTGTTGGAGACTCACTGAAATAAAGCCCAGAGGATTATTCATTTCATGGGCAACTCCCGCCACTAAATTACCCAACGCAGACATTTTCTCACTTTGGATTATTTGTAATTGGGCTTGTTGTAAATCTTGTAATGCTTGTTGAGATTTTTGATAAAGTCGGGCATTTTCTAATGAGATGGCGGCTTGAGTGCAAAGTAAATTTAAGATTTCTACGCGATCGCTAGTAAATGCCCCCGTCACTAAATTATTTTCAAGATATAAAATACCGATTAACTTGCCTTGCTGTAAAATCGGGCTGCACAAGATACTTTGAGGTTGCTGACGGACAATATACGAGTCGTTAGCTAGGCTAAGATCAGTTGTCGCATCCACCAAAACAACCATTTGCTGACTGTGCTTGACTTTATAAATTAATTTCAAAGGAATATCCTGGCTGTCCTCAATAGCAAGATTCTGCAATAAAGTTGGCTGATTTCCTTCTGTAATTGAGCCTGCAATCACCAAGGAATTATCTTGCAATAGTATTAACACACATTTATCAGCCCCAGCATTCTTCACAACAATAGCCAGCAATGTTGACAGCAGTTTTTCTAGTTCAATTTCACTAGCCAGAGTTTGGTAAGCAGTAAGAATCGCTCTTAAATCCAGGCTATCGGAAATACTGCTGCTAGAAGTAGGGGAACTGGTGGATGTGAAAGTTGCTGAAGCTAGGATAGTTTCGTTAGTTGTCACAGTCGCACGAGTTGATTGTAATATCGGTGCAAGTAATTCGGCATAGTGTTGTTCTAAGTCAGCAATTTTGGCTTTTGCACCCCAACGAGCATAAGCATAGTAGGCTTGAATCATGTATTCCTCAGCTATGCGCGGTTTACCCCAATCAAGATAAAATTTGGCTGCTAGTTCATTAGCCAGTGCTTCTTCAGCAAGATATTCGTGAGCTTGAGCCGAAGCAATGGCTTTGTCGTATAGTTCACTGGCTGCTACTTTCTCTCCTAAAACACGACATTTTTCTGCTTCTAATAAGTCAAATTTATGTTGGTGATTCATTGGCGCATGATAAGCCCATTGCTGTAACTGAGTTTGGTTTTGCGCCACTCGTTCTAATACAGTTGCAACTTCGCTACAATCTAGGCTGAATTGGGCTAAAGCCACTAAAGAATCATATAGATAAAAAGCAGGTAAAGTAGCCGATCCTGATGCAGCAATTAAATATTTTCGGCACTCAAAAGCATAACTATTAGCTTGTTCAAGTTCTGCAAACAAATAGCATAGTTGCAATTTATATAAGTAGAAAATATAAAAACCAGAAAAATCATTTGCTGAACGCAATCGGGAAAGACATTCTGCTTCTTGCAGGGCTGAACCAGACAAAATAGTAGGATTTCCCGTACAACCTAGTAAATTTAAAGCAGCTTGCCAATAAATGCTACAGTAACTTGCTGATGACATCTGTTTGATCTGGAGCAAACTATTGTAGTAATTACCCATCTCTTGTTCCACACTTACCAAAGGTTGACCAGACCAAAACGAATGTAAGCAAAAATTGTGAACACTAGCGCCTGCAAAGACTAAGTTGCCAACTTCTAAAGCAGTTGTGTAGCTTTCCTGCAACAAAGGTAAGGTTTCCTTGAGGTGAGATTTTTGATGCAGGATAAAACTTGCCAACACCATTAATATTTCTGGTTTACTAGCTTTAGCATCAAGTTTTAAAACCACATCCCATGCTAATTGAGCAAACTGGACAGCTAAATCTACATCTTGCAGCAGCTGGCAAATAATCACGCTATGAGAAACATAACCATAAGCAGAAGCAGGAACATGACCATATCGCAGAGATAATTTAACGGATAAAGCAGTCAGTAATGGCAGTATAGGAGAGGCAGAAACATAAGCTGCTGGTAAGATACTGCGAATAGACTCCACAATGGCAATAGTATTAGCATCTGTCATCACAGGTAAATGAACAAAATCTGCAACTCTTTTGTTAACCAGTAATTCGCTAATTTCTTGCATTGACTCTTGAATATCTGTTGGTGTCGGTATTTCTGGCAGCGTTACACCCAACTTTTGTAAAAGTTTTCTTCCAGTTTCCACAGATTCGATTTGTTTATTCTGTAAATGATTAGCTTCAATTTTCAAGCAGTAAACATTTATCTGTTCTAATAAAGATTGTGCTTGGGCAATTACAATATCAATGAAAAGTTCCATAGTATCAAAATCACCGCAAAGCATAGCTAATTCCGCAGCTAATTCATGCAAGGCGAGGGTGATTTCATATTGCAATTGCCAAGCTTGAGGACATAACAAAGATAATCCCACAGTGACATACTCCCGCGCCGCTTGATAAGCAGTGGCGGCTTTAGCTTTGCGACAAGCCATCAAATTAAGTTGTGCAAGTTCCTCTTTTTCAGTGACTTGGGTAATTAAATCTACACCCTGATTTAATTGATTCACAATTTCAAAAATTCGCCCTTCCCTTGCAGTGACAGAAACTTTTTGTAACAGTAGTTTGCCAATGCGGTAATGAGTTTTTTGTTTTTGTTCTAAAGGAATTAATGAATAAGCTGCTTGTTGAATGCGGTCGTGTAAAAATCGATATTGGACTGATATTTGATGATTTTGATGGTCATGGTTGATGATGACTTCATCATTCACATCTCTTTGATAAAACTTATAAATATTATTTGTCGGTAAAATTAACCCTTCCTGTAATGCTTTCCATAAATCTGCCGCCACTTCAATTTCTGATGTCTCCGCCACAATGGCTAAGGTTGTCAAATCAAATTGATTGCCAATATACGCGGCTAACTGTAATACATATTGCGTTGCTAATGGCAATCTTTGTAACTGAAATGTCATGAAGGTGACTACATCATTTGTCACTGCTTGTTGACTAACTTTTGTGATGTCGCATTCCCAACAGCCCAAGTCATAGTTAAATTGAATCAGTTGATCTTGATGCAGGGCTTTGAGAAACTGTGTTGTAAAAAAGGGATTGCCGTGGGTTTTTTGTGCTATCAGTTGTGACAGAGGCCAAGCTAAATTTTCAGGACATTTCAGGGTATCGGCTACTAATTGATTAACTTGTTCTTGGCTGAGGGGTAATAAGTGTAATTGATGAATTGTTGTGTGGTTTTTTTCAAGTTCAGCCAAAGTTAACATTAATGGATGTATGGGACTGACTTCATGGTCTCGATAAGCACCAATTAATAATAAATGGGTGGTGTCAGTCATTAATAGCTGCATTAATTTGAATGATGCGATATCAGCCCATTGCAAATCATCGAGGAATAATACTAAGGGATGTTCGTTAGTTGTAAAGACTTTGATGAATTTTTGCCAGATGAAATAAAATCGATTTTCGGCGCTTATACCTGAGAGTTCTGGGACTGGTGGTTGTTTACCGAGAATTTGTTCTAGTTCGGGAATGACATTAATGATGACTTGTCCACTGTCGCCAATGGCTGCTAAGATTTTGCTTTGCCATTGCTGAATTTGGGCATCGCTTTCTGTTAATAATTGCCCGATTAAATCGCGGAATGCTTGGACGAAGGCACTAAAGGGAATGTTGCGATTAAATTGGTCAAATTTACCTTTAATGAAATAACCATGTTGTTTGACGATGGGTTTATGTACTTCGTTGACGACGGCTGTTTTGCCAATTCCCGAAAAGCCGGAAACTAACATGATTTCTGTGGCGCTTTGACTGACTCTTGTAAATGCTTGTAAGAGGGTATCTATTTCGGCTTCTCTGCCATAGAGTTGATCAGGGATGAGGAAGCGATCGCACAAGTCCCTCTGTCCAATGATAAAATTCTCTATCTCACCTGTTTCTTTGAGTTGACGCAAGCATTTTTCTAAATCATATTTCAATCCCAAGGCGCTTTGATATCTGTCTTCGGCATTTTTCGCCATTAGTTTCATCACAATATCGCATAAAACTTTTGGTATTTCTTCTCTTCTATCTCCTGGATTTTGCTCACTTCGACTTCGCTCACTTCGACTTCGCTCACTTCGACTTCGCTCAGTGAGCCTCCTGTTTTCTAGACTAGGTGGCATTTTCGCAATGTGAGAATGTACCAATTCCATTGCATCGTTTGATTGAAATGGTAGTTCTCCTGTAAGTAGTTCGTAAAATGTTACTCCCAAGGAGTAGAAGTCTGTGCGGTAGTCAATACCCCGATTCATTCTTCCTGTTTGTTCTGGGGAAATGTAGGCTAGGGTTCCTTCTAAGACATTGGGGTTAACTAGAGTTTGGCTTTCTCTTGGGAGTAATGTTGCGATGCTAAAGTCGATTAGTTTTACTTGTTTACTTTCGGGATTTATTAAAATATTGCTGGGTTTAATGTCTTTATGGATGATGCCCTCTTGATAGAGCAAATCAAGTGCATCGCATAGTGAAATTGTGATTTCTAAAAACTCTTGTAGAGATGCTTGGTTTTGTTGCAGTAGCCATTGTTTGAGAGAGATGCCACCAAAATCTTCCATTACCAGCACATAACTGTTTTGATAAGATTCTAGGCTATAGGTTTGAATAATGAGAGGAGAATTGAGATTTTTTGTAATAGTGTACTGATTACAAAATGATAATAGTTCCTGATAGTTTGGGTAAGGATTTTTCAGAAATTTGATGACTACTTTTAATGAGTCAGTTTTTCGATATCCTCGATAAACTATGGTTCTGGAGCCATTGTATAGTTCTTCGGTGAGTGTGTAGTTGGGAAGACTGAGCATACTAATGAGTTACTAAATATACTTGATTATTATTCCCCTACATACATCATATAAAACAGTTCAGAGCAACTTTTTTGCTTTTTGAAGTCCTCTAAGCAATTTTGGGAACACTAAATAACACATTCTCCAGTCTGAACGCAGTTATGATTAGCACTCCAGTCAGTCTTCCCGGATATATAGTCAGCGAACAAATCTATGATGGTTCTAGAACTGTAGTTTACCGGACAGTCAGAGAAGCTGACAATTTACCTGTAGTCATTAAACTGCTGAAAAACTCTTATCCTAGTTTTAGTGAACTTTTATCTTTTTGCAATCAGTACAGCATCGCCAAAAATCTCAACTCACCGCTAATTATTCAAACCTATAGCTTAGAAGCATACAAAAATGGTTATGCGTTAATCATGGAAGATTTTGGTGGCATTTCTCTTCCAGAATGGAAGGCTAAGAATGGGGAAGAATTTCTGGAGGAGTTTTTAGAAATTGCAATTTCACTGTGCAGAACTTTAGATATTTTATATCACGAGCGGATTATTCATAAAGATATTAAACCGAGTAATATCTTAATTAATCCTTTAACCAAACAAGTTAAATTAATTGATTTTAGCATTGCATCTTTATTACCACGAGAAACACCAGCGATTGTTAATCCTAACGTCTTAGAAGGGACACTTGCTTATATTTCTCCAGAACAAACCGGAAGAATGAATCGCCCAATTGATTACCGGACTGATTTTTATTCTTTAGGTGTGACTTTTTATGAATTACTCACAGGAGAATTACCTTTTCAATCACATGATGCGATGGAGTTGGTACATTGTCATATTGCGAAAATGCCGCCTAGTTTAGAAGGTAGGAGGCTCACTTCGACTTCGCTCAGTGACCAGACTTCGACTTCGCTCAGTGAGCAAAATGGAGGAAGAAGGGCAGAAATACCAAAAGTTTTATGTGATATTGTCATGAAATTGATGGCGAAAAATGCTGAGGATAGGTATCAAAGTGCTTTGGGAATAAAATATGATTTAGAAAAGTGTTTATCTCAACTCCAAGCAACGGGTTTTATTGAACCTTTTGAAATTGGAAAACGGGATATATGCGATCGCTTCATTATTCCTGATAAACTTTATGGTAGACAAGGGGAAGTAGATACTCTATTACAAGCATTTGAACGAGTCAGCCAAGGCGCAACAGAAATAATGCTGGTTGCGGGGTTATCTGGAATTGGTAAAACGGCAGTTGTGAATGAAGTTCATAAACCAATTGTCAGACAACGCGGTTATTTTATCAAAGGTAAATATGACCAATTTCAACGGAATATTCCCTTGGGTGCTTTTGTGCAAGCATTCCGCGACTTGATAGGTCAAATCTTAACTGAAAGTGATACACAAATTCAACAATGGAAAAATAAAATTTTAGCGGCCGTGGGTGAAAATGGCGGGGTAATTATGGAAGTTATTCCCGAATTAGAAATCATTATTGGTAAACAGCCACCTGCTATAGAATTATCTGGCACAGCAGCACAAAATAGATTTAATTTATTATTTCAAAAGTTTACCCAAGTATTTACCTGTGCTGAACATCCCTTAGTGATATTTTTAGATGATTTGCAATGGGCAGATTCAGCATCATTAAACTTAATCCAGCTTTTAATGACTGATACAGGTTATCTTTTTTTAATTGGGGCGTATCGTAATAATGAAGTCAAGCCAGCAGATCCATTAATGTTGACTTTAAATGAAATTCAAAAAACACAAACCCCAATTAATACTATTTATTTAGCCCCATTAAATCAAATTGAATTAAATCAATTAGTATCAGAAACCCTAAAATCACCCGAAGATTTGGTATGGAATCTTTCTGTATTAATCTATCAAAAAACCCAGGGCAATCCGTTTTTTGCCACCCAATTTCTGAAATCATTACATCAAGAAAATCTCATTCAATTTGATTTTGACTTGGGTTGTTGGCAATGTGATATTACTCAAGTCAATCAACTGGCACTTACAGATGATGTTGTGGCTTTCATGGCATGGCAATTACAAAAAATGCCACAATCAACACAAAATATCTTACAATTAGCGGCTTGTATTGGGAATTCTTTTGATTTGGCAACTTTGGCAATTGTTTCTCAGCAGTCAGAGATAGAAACTGCTGCTGATTTGTGGAAAGCATTGCAAGAAGGGTTAATTTTACCCATTAGTGAAGTTTATAAATTTTACCAGGGAATTGAAGGCGATCGCCTGACCCTAGAATCAAGCAATACTAATCAACAATTGGCAAAGTATAAATTTTTGCATGACAGAGTACAGCAAGCCGCCTATTCGCTGATTCCTCAAGAGCGAAAACAAGCAACTCATCTCCAAATCGGGCAATTACTCCAACAAAATTTATCTGACACCGAACAAGAGGAAAAAATATTTGATATTGTTGGACATTTGAATCAAGGCATTCAGTTAATTACTGAACCAAAAGCACAGGAACAATTAGCGCAACTCAATTTAAAAGCAGGAACTAAGGCGAGAAATTCTACAGCATATTCCGCAGCCAGAATATATTTTCAAACTGGACTAGAACTATTACAAGAAAATTGTTGGATTCAGCAGTATGAATTGGCTTTGCATCTTCATGTTGCGGCGGCAGAAGCGAGTTATTTAACTAGTGACTTTGCCAGTATGGAACAAATAGCAAGCATCGTATTGCTATCGGCTCGCAGCATTTTAGATAAAGTTAAAATTTATGAAATTCAAATTGCCGCCCAAGTTTTACAAAGTAATGTGTTAGAGGCGATCGCAGTTGGCAGAACAGCATTAGCGCAATTAGGGGTCGAACTGCCACAAGCACCTGATCCAGCCTTGACTGGTAACATCCTACAAAACCTGAATACTCAACTTTCAGGCAGAAACATTGCAGACTTGCTCAATCTGCCATTAATGACCGATCCCACTACAGAAGCCGCAATCGAAGTGTTGGGAATGCTGTTTTCACCCATCATCCAAGGAATGCCCGGTTTATTACCCTGGTTAAGTTCGATGATGGTGAGTTTATCTCTGCAATCAGGTAATACTGTAGCATCCACAACTGGATATGGTATTCACGGGATGGTGTTGTGTGCATTCTTAGAAGATGCAGTCACAGGCTATGCTTTTGGTCAGTTGGCGATCAATTTACTGGAAAAATTTCAGATCCAAAAGCATAAATCCGTTGTCCTTTCTTTGTTTGGCTGCTTTATTCAACATTACCAAGAGCGATTAGATGCCACAATCCCTCTGTTGTTAACCGCCTACCAAACTGGTATCGAAACCGGAGATTTTTTACACGCTGGTTTTGCTTTGGGTGGTCACAGTGATGGCAGATTTTTCACTGGTGAAGAACTGCATCGTTTTGTTCCAGCGATGGCTGATTATAGTCTGGCATTGGCTCAGGTAAAACAATATTCGGCTCAAGTATATTTGAATTTGGGTAAACAAGCAGCGGAGAACTTAATAGAACCAGTTAGCCAACCAGATTACTTGATTGGTAATACCTACAATGAAACATTCATGCTGACTAAGCACCAGCAAGATAATGACTTCATTGCGATCGCCCAAGCTTATATCTACAAACTGCTACTTGCTTGCTATTTTGCTAATTATACAAATGCACGCAACTATATTGACCAAGCCAAGCCTTGTTTAATGGCAGTATCAGGATCGATTTTTGTACCGATTTTCCATTTTTATGCGGCGCTAACTTATCTAGGACTTGTCCCCAACCAGCCAGAAACAGAACAAGCCGAACTGCTGGCGGTTGCAGCCAGCCACCAAACATTTCTGCACCAATGGGCTGGTTATGCGCCGATGAACCACTTGCATAAATGGTATTTAGTCGAGGCTGAACGTCATCGAGTTTTGGGTGAAAAATTTGCCGCCAGTGAGTGTTATGACAAAGCGATAAATCTGGCTAAAGAACATCAATTTATCAACGAAGAAGCCCTCGCCCAAGAATTAGCAGCCAAGTTTTATCTGCAATGGGATAAACCGCGCATCGCCGAGGAATACATGATTCAAGCTTATTATGCTTATGCCCATTGGGGTGCAAAAGCCAAAATTGCCGATTTAGAAACACGCTATCCCCAATTACTTGCGCCGATATTACAATCAACTCGTGCGACGATTACAACTAACGAAACTATCCTGGCTTCAGGAATTTTCACCTCTACCAGTTCCCCTACTTCTAGTAGCAATATCTCTGATACCTTCGATTTAAAAGCGATTCTCACAGCTTATCAAACTCTGGCTGGCGAAATTGAACTAGGAAAATTGCTGTCAACATTGCTGGCGATTGTTGTGAAAAATTCTGGGGCTGATAAATGTGTCTTAATGTTATTGCGAGATGAGCGTCTGTTCATCAAAGGCTTGATGACAGAAGGAAAACCACCAGTTGTCTTGCAGAGGATTCCAGTTGAAGACAGTCAAGAAATTCCCCACAAGTTAATTTACAAAGTCAAGCACAACCGCCAAACTGTTGTCCTACGGGATGCAGTCGCAGATTATACCTTAGCCAACGACCCATATATTGTTCGACAACAGCCCAAGAGTATCTTGTGTAGTCCAATTTTGCATCAAGGTAAATTGCTGGGGATTTTATATCTAGAAAATAATTTAGCAACAGGAGCCTTCACTAGCGATCGCGTCGAACTGTTGAATTTACTCTGTACGCAAGCGGCGATTTCGCTAGAAAATGCCCGACTTTATGAGCGAGAACAAGAAAAATCCCATTCCTTACAAATTTCCCTGGCACAATTACAACAAACTGAAGCGTCTCTGGCTCAAGAACGAGAATTTTTAAATATCATCATTGATAATATTACAGATGGAATTGTTGTTTGTGATGCTAACGGCACATTGACCTTATTTAACAAAGCAACTTATGAATTTCATGGCTTACCAATAGCATCATTACCCCCTGAAAAATGGGCAGAACATTTTGACCTTTATCAGCCTGATGGGCAAACACCATTATCAACCCACGAAATTCCTTTATTTCGTGCTTTACAAGGGGAAAAAATCGAAAACGTCGAGATGGTAATTGCTCCCAAAAATGGTACACCGAGAATTTTGTTAGCTAGTGGTCAAGCAATCTTTGATGCTTGGGGTAATAAAATTGGTGCGGTAGTTGTTATGCGAGATATTAATGAGCGTAAACAAGCTGAACTGGCTTTACAACAAAAATCATTAGACTTACAAAAAGCTCTCCAAGACTTACAAACAGCACAATTGCAAATCATCCAAAGTGAAAAAATGTCAGCTTTGGGTAATTTAGTTGCGGGAGTGGCGCATGAAATGAATAATCCTTTAGGCTTTATTTCTGCAACTCTCAAACAAACTAAACCAAATTTGGGAGATATCATAGAACATTTAAAACTCTATCAAGTAAATCTAGAAAATCCTAGTACTGAAATTCAAGACCATGCCGAAGAAATTGACTTGGATTATCTGTTAGAAGATTTACCAAAAACTCTAGATGCCATGATGATTGCTTGCGACAGATTAAAAAATATTAGCACTAGTCTGCGGACTTTCTCGCGTGCTGATAAAGATTACAAAGTCCAATTCAATCTTCATCATGGCATTGATAGCACCATCTTAATTCTCAAACATCGCCTCAAAGCAAATGAACAACGTCCAGCGATTGAAGTTATCACTGATTACGGCGATTTGCCCCAAATAGAATGTTTTCCTGGACAGTTAAATCAGGTATTTATGAATATTCTCGCCAATGCGATTGATGCTTTAGAGGAAGCAAATACAGGTAGAAGCTTTACAGAAATCAAGGCTGATCCCAACCAAATTAAAATTACAACATTGCTTGTAGAAAAATCTGTCAAAATCTCAATTGCTGATAACGGTAAAGGTATGAGCGAAGAAATTAAACAAAAAATATTCGACCATTTATTTACTACGAAAGGAGTTGGTAAAGGTACAGGATTAGGATTAGCCATTGCTCGGCAAATCGTTGAAGAAGTCCACGGTGGTAAGTTAAGTTGTCACTCTGTTTTAGGACAAGGTACAGAATTTGTGATTGAAATTCCAGCGTGAGATTGATGGAGCAAGGTAAAAGAAAAGTTAAAAGGCAAAACTCTTCTTCTCCTTTCTCCCTGCTCCTTGCTCCCTGCGGTCTTTATAATAAGTCTTTTAGCGTACACAATATAACTTAAGCTATGGGTAGAGAAATTATAAATTCAGTTCCTTCACCAACAACAGAATTAACGGTGATTTTACCGCCGTGTTTTTCTTCAATAATTTGAAGGGCGATCGCCAATCCTAAACCTGTACCTTTACCCACAGATTTGGTAGTAAATAAATGGTCAAATATTTTTTGTTTGATGTCTTCACCCATGCCATTAGCATTATCAGCAATGGAAATATTGACATATTTATCTACTATTGCCGTCGTAATTGTAATGCAATTAGGATGAGCTTTAATTTCAGAAACTGTTTTGCCAATACTTGCTTCTTCTAAGGCATCAATCGCATTAGCCAGGATATTCATAAACACCTGATTTAATTGCCCAGGAAAACAGTTAATTTGAGGTAAATCACCATAATTAGTGAGCACTTCAATGGCTGGACGCTGGTTATTAGCTTTGAGGCGGTGCTTGAGAATTAAAATGGTACTATCAATACCTTCATGTAAGTTAAATTTAACTTTATAATTTTGATCCGCGCGAGAAAATGTCCGCAGGCTAGTGCTGATATTTTTCAATCTGTCGCACGCCATAACCATAGATTCAATCATCTTGGGAAAATCTTCTAAAATATAATCTAAATCAATTTCTTCAGCGTGTTCTAGAATTGTATATTCTGGAGTTTGTAAGCTTTCTTGATATAATTTTAGATGTGTAATCATATCAGACAAATTAGGTTTAGCTTGTTGGAGACTCGCAGCAATAAATCCTAAAGGATTATTCATCTCATGGGCGACACCTGCAACCAAATTACCCAAAGCGGACATTTTCTCACTTTGAACTATTTGTAATTGTGCCTGTTGTAAATCCTGCAATGCTGTTTCTAATTCTTGGGATTTTCGTTGAACAGCAGCTTCGGCTTGTTTGCGGTCACTAATATTTCTAGAGAAGACAAAATTATATTCTTTACCTTGGAAATCTACATAGTTAACCGTCATTTCAACTGGAAAAATTTGCCCATTTTTACATTGATGACAACTTTCAATAGTAAATGCGCCTTTTTCACAAACTGCTTGCCAATGTTCTGCCCATAATTCTTTTTTAAAAGTCGTATCGAAGTCAAAAATATATTTCCCAATTATCTCTTCTCGCAGATATCCTAAATCTTTACATACAGCATCATTCACATAGAAAATACGAGCATCTTTTTCAATCCACCACACAGCAACGGAAGCCTGATTAATTGAAATTTGCTTGAGTAATGAATCTTCTAGAGCTTTTTGCACTTGTTGGTAAAGCCGAGCATTTTCTAGAGATATTGCAGCTTGAGAAGAAAGTAAATTGATTACTTGGAGACGTTCAATAGTAAATACTCCAGTTGCTACATTATTCTCTAGATAAATAACCCCCATGAGTTTACCTTGGTTAAGAATCGGACTACACATTATACTTTTTGGTTGGTGTCTCTCAATATATAAATCACCAACAAATTTATGTTCAGTAGTTGCATCAATAATCATTAAATCTTTTAAGGTGCGTTTGACAACATTGATCAAACTAATCGGAACTTCTTGGGTATTTTCTAGTGTTTCGGGATTAGTCAAAATTTGAAAATTGCCAATTTGATAGATAGCTTTTACTATTAACTGTTCTGACTCTGAGATGAGCAAGACACATTTTTGTGCGCCTGTATTTTCTACCATAACTTGTAAGAGAATTTTCAGTAATTTTTCTTCGTGAATTTCCCTGGCTAATATTTGAGAGGCTTTCAGAATACTTTCTAAATCGAGATAACTGTTAATTTGAGTAGTAGATTGTGAAGAAATAAAAGGATGAATAGTATCAACTTTAGAAATTGTTGTTTCTGGCAAGAGATGAAAATGAGGGGTGGAATTAGTCATAAAAACTTGCGGATATGCTGAAGCCAAATTCTTACATTTAGCGTTAGCTCTCCATTGTTGATAACCAAGGTAAGCTTTTTTTAAATATATATAAGCAAATTCATCCTTACCTTTATTCAATAAGAATTTTGCTGCTTGTTCATTAGCGATCGCCTCATGGTGGATAAATCCGTATTCATGGGCAGAAGCAATAGCTTGATCATAGATTTCTATAACTTCTAAACCTTTACCAGCAATATGATTAATTTCTGCTTTGACTAGTAAATAAAGATGCTCAAAATTTTCATGACAATTGTTTGACCAAATTTGCAGTTGTTGTAATCTAGTTTGTAATTCTTCTAAAATATTCTTCTGTTCATCTTCTGTAGTTGTAAAATAGTACGCAGCTAAAATCAAACAATGATAAAGGTAGAATGCAGGAACAATCATTCCGGCTCTACGTGTATAAATGAGTTCGGCGGCTTTACAAGTTTGTGCATAAGCTTGCGGTAAATCGCCTGCCAAATAGTAAACTAAAGAACGCAAAATGTAATGTGTACACAATCCTGCTAATCGATTCTGCGCTTTACAACTAGCAATGAAATCTGCTTCTGTCCAAAATTGGCGATCGCATTCGATGGTTGTAACTGCTTCCCCAGCTAATTCCTGTAAAGAAAATCGAAATACAGCATTTACAACCTCAGTATACTTATTCTCAAATTTTTCTAACTCCAGTTGAATAATCTGGCTTTCTGCAAGTAATTCTTCAATATTTTGTCCAGCAAATAAACGATTACCAAAACATTCGGCGTAGCTATATCCGGTATAAGTTAAGTCTGATTTAACGAGAGCTTGCAGTTGATAGGATAAATGCACAGGTTTAACCCAACTCATCAAAAATGCACTTAAAACATGAGCTGTGCGACTAATTTGTAAAGCTTCATTCCATTTTTGAGCTAATAACAGTGCAATATTACCAAATTCATAGGCATCTTGATATTCTTCCGTCTCAAACACCAAGAGCATTCCATAACAAGAAAAACCATGACAACTACTAGGATGTAATCCAAATTCCAGGGAATATAAAACCATAGTGACAATTACCCAGGAAAAAAGTTCTGGTTTAGCAACATAAGTTGCAGGTAGCAATTCATCTAGCAGTTTCATCGCTAGTTTCTTGGCGGGATCACTCATCATTGGTAAATCCATTAAAGATGAAATAGATTTTCCTAACATGGAGGCTTTGATTTTTTTCATTCCCGCTTTAGCAACAGATTCAGGTAGATGTTCTGGAACATCCACACCCAAAAGTTTAAAAGCCTGATAAGTTATCTGTACAGCATCAAAGTAGCGTCCAGCCAGAACATTTAGTACCATTTGCTGGGTGTATATATCTGCCTTTTCTAAATCAGTCCGAGCTTTTAGTAATGTATGTTCAATCCATTGCAGAGAATTTTCAAAATTCCCGTTGAGATATTCAATATCCACTCGTTCACGATACATACTCATGGCTAAATTGGAGTCATATTCCCAAATAGCTTCATTTAATAGGCTCATTCCGGCAATCATATATTTCAAGGCTGCTGCATAAGCCATTGCTGTTTTAGCTTTTTGAGCAGCTTGTAAATTTAAACGAGCTACTTGTAAACAATCATCTAAATTATCAATTAATTCAATGCCGGAATTAAAATGATCAGTGATTTCAAATAAGCGTTCTGAAATTTCTGCTAACGAAATATTTCTTAAAATTAGCCGAGCAATATTAATATGTATTGATTTCCTACTTTCACTAGGAATCAGAGCATAAGCAGCTTGTTGAATCCGATCATGTCCAAAGCAATAGTTTTGAATTAATAGTTGTTCATCTAATTTAGATGTGGGGATAATAAATCCTGGTTGCAGGGCTAATTCTAAATTAGTGTAAATATATTGGTGAGATTTTTCACAAATAATTGATAAAGTATTTAAATCAAAGTTAGCTCCTATACAAGCTGCCAAACTGAGAATTTTTTGTGTTGTTTCTGGTAGTTTTTGCAGTTTTCCTATCATCAATTCAATAACATCATCAGTAATACCTCTAGCTTCAATTTGGGCGATATCCCACTGCCATATTCTCATCTCAGAATTAAATATTAATAACTCTTCCTGATACAATGCTTTGAGAAATTCATTGACAAAAAAGGGATTTCCTTCTGTTTTAGCTATAATCAAGTTTGCCAATGATGAAATTATGGCGATATCACTATATAAAGTATCAGCAACAAGTTGATTAATTTGTTCTAAGCCTAAAGGATTGAGAATAATTTGGTTGATTATTTGTCCCTGCTTTTTGAGTTCTTCAACCAGTAATATAAATGGATGTGCAGCATCAACTTCATTATCTCGATAAGCTCCAATAATTAACAGATTTTGGATATTTGCATCCGTCATCATCAGTTCAATCAGCTTAAGTGTTCCGATATCAGCCCACTGTAAGTCATCTAAGAAGATTACAAGCGGATGTTCAAAAGCGCCAAAGATGCCGATAAAACGTTGAAATAGAGAGTTAAACCGCATCTGAGTTTCTATTGGCCCTAATATTGGAACTGGAGGCTGTTTACCAATAATTAATTCAATTTCTGGGATAACTTCAATAATGATTTGTCCTTGATTACCCAAAGCTGTTTGCAATTTATCTTGCCATTTTTGAAATTGAATTTCGCTTTCTGTGAGTAATTGTTGTACTAGTTGGCGAAATGCTGTCACAATAGCAGCATAGGGAATATTACGTTGAAATTGGTCAAATTTACCAGAAATAAAATAACCTCTTTGTCGCACGATTGGTTTATGTACTTCATTGACAATTGAGGTTTTACCAATACCAGAAAATCCTCCAACTAAAATACATTCGCGGCTTCCTTGAGCAACACGGTCAAAGGTATCTAAAATTAGTTTTATTTCCTGCTCTCGTCCATATAATTTTTCAGGAATCAAGAAGCGATCGCATAAATCTCGTTGGGCAATGGGAAAGCTTTCTATACTTCCAGTGTCCTCTAATTGTAACCAGCATTTTTCTAAATCATATTTCAGTCCTAATGCACTTTGATAGCGATCTTCAGCATTTTTCGCCATCAACTTGTAAACAATTTCTGATATTACAGGTGGAATTTGGGAATTGATTTCATGTACTAAAGGTGCAGTTTTAGCTATATGACAATGTACCAATTCCATCGCATCTTCAGACTGAAATGGTAATTCTCCTGTGAGTAATTCATAAAAACTGATACCTAAAGAATAAAAATCAGTGCGATAATCAATACCTCGATTCATTCGTCCGGTTTGCTCTGGAGACAAATAACCAAGTGTGCCTTCCAGTACGTTAGGACTAATTAACATTTGAGTTTCTCGTGGCAACAGAGATGCAATACTAAAGTCAATTAATTTAACTTGCTTAGTTTCTAAATTAATTAATATATTGGTAGGCTTAATATCTTTATGAATGATGCGGTTTTGATAAAGAATATTTAAGATATTACTCATAGCAATTGCCACAGGCAAAAAGTCTCTGAGAGACAAATTGCTTTCTTGCTGCTCCATCCACTCTTTGAGAGATATTCCCCCAAAGTCTTCCATTACCAAAGCATAAGCATTCTGATAAGGTTCTAAGCTATAAGTTTGGATAATTTCAGGTAGCTGAAGACTTTTAGCAATAGTGTATTGATTGCGAAATAGTACCAATTCCCGAAAGCTGGGATAAGGATTTTTCAGCAGCTTAATGACTACTTTTAATGCGTCATTTTCTCGATATCCGCGATAAACCAGAGTTCTGGAACCATTGTAAAGTTCTTTGGTGAGTTTATATCCAGGAATATTCACAATGGTATCAAACATACTTTTAAATCCTCACAATGTTTAGATTTAGTATTCCCAGATATAGCAAGCTATTTAAGTTTTTGGACGAAATTTACACTGGAAGTTGAATCACAAACTCAGTACCTTTACTTAAAGTGGAGTGGCAAGTTAACTTACCACCGTGGGTTTCCTCCACGATTTGACGTGCGATCGCCAATCCTAAACCTGTACCTTTACCCACAGATTTGGTAGTAAATAAATGGTCAAATATTTTTTGTTTGATGTCTTCACCCATGCCATTAGCATTATCAGCAATGGAAATATTGACATATTTATCTACTATTGCCGTCGTAATTGTAATGCAATTAGGATGAGCTTTAATTTCAGAAACTGTTTTGCCAATACTTGCTTCTTCTAAGGCATCAATCGCATTAGCCAGGATATTCATAAATACCTGATTTAATTGCCCAGGAAAACAGTAGATTTGAGGTAAATCACCATAATTAGTGAGCACTTCAATGGCTGGACGTTGGTTACTAGCTTTGAGGCGATGCTTGAGAATTAAAATGGTGCTATTAATACCTTCATGTAAGTTAAATTTTACTTTGTAATCTTGATCCGCGCGGGAAAATGTCCGCAGGCTAGTGCTAATATTCTTTAAGCGATCGCAGGCAATCACCATTGCATCTATAATTTTAGGTAAATCTTCTAAACTATATTCCAAGTCAATTACTTCGGCATGTTTAAAAATCTCTGGATTTGCATCGGGGAAGCTATCTTGATATAACTTCAAGTGGTTAAATATATCTGCAAGAATTGGTTTAACTTGTTTGAGGCTGGCAACAATAAAACCCAAAGGATTATTCATTTCATGGGCGACTCCCGCGACTAAATTACCCAACGCTGACATTTTTTCACTTTGGACGATTTGTATTTGAGCTTGTTGCAAATTAGAGAGTGCTTGTTTTAATTCCTGAGATTTTTGTTTGAGTGCGATTTCTGCAAGTTTGCGATCGCTCACATCAATTACCACCCCATCCCAGATAATTGCGCCGTCGGCTTGCAGTTCGGGACGCGCATTTGATTGAATCCATTTCACTGTTCCCGAAGGTAAAATAATTCGCCACTCTTGCTCAAACGGTGTTAAATTTTGGGCAGATTCAGCAATTGCCTGGGCAATAAATGGGTCATCTTCAGGATGGTGTAGAGTGTAAAGGGCTTGTCTACCTGCCATCACCTCTTCTGGATCTACGCCATACAGTTCATAACAACCAGAACTAATATAAGGAACAGAAACCGCACCATCAGGCGCAAGCCGGAACTTATAAACCACACCAGGAATGTTATCTGCAAGATTGCGAAATTGAGCTTGGCTGGCTTGCTGTTGTGCTAAAGATTGTTCTAATTGTAGAGCATAGTTTTGAGCATCTCGATACAACCGGGCATTTTCTAAAGCAATCGCCGCTTGAGTGCAGAGTAAGTTGATAATTTCGATGCGATCGCTAGTAAAGACTTCGCTGGTTAAACTATTTTCTAAATACAAAACACCAATTAATTTACCCTGATTAATAATCGGAGTACAAACAATACTCTTGGGTGAATGTTGCTGAATATAACTATCTGTCACCCAGGTATTTTCTTTAGTGATGTTGTGAATAATAATTGGTTGCAGGGTGTGTTTAGCTGCATAAATCATTTTAATGGGGACATCATCACTGCTGTCGAGAGCATGGGGTGAGAAAATAGAAGTCTCGACATCCTCAATGGTTGCTATAGATGCCACAACCCAATCGACATTTTCTGACAATACCAATGCTATTTTCTGTGCTCCAGAATTTTGCAATAACACTTGCATTAAATTTGTAATCAATTCCTCAAGTTTGATTGCACTTAATAACACCCTTGAAGCCTTGAGAATAGCGCCGAAATCTAGACTGTCAGAAAAGTTGCTGCTATGAGAAGTAGAAGTTTGCTGAGTATATGTAGCAATAGTAGCGTTGCTGATGGTTTCTTGCAGATTCAGGTTAAGTCTTCGCTGTTGCAGAATATGTTGCAGCAGGTGGGGATATTTTTGTTCTAAATCGTCTGTTTTGGCTTTGGCACCCCAATGAGCATAGCAGTAATATGCTTGCTGTAGATATGCTTGGGCGACTGTTTCCTTACCCCAATCAAGATAAAATTTTGCCGCCAATTCATTCGCTAAGGCTTCTTCTTGAAGATAGCCATTTGCTTTTGCGCCGGCAATAGCGCGATCGTATAATTCCATCGCCTCCAGTTTTTGATCTAATACTCGATGCTGTTCGGCTTGAATTAAGTCATACTTATGTTGAAAATTCATTGGTGCAGGCAACGCCCTTTTCCGCAGCATTTCTTGATTAGCTGCGATAATTTCAGCATTACCTGATGTCGCTAACAGTGCCAGTGATTCATAAAAATACAACAGAGTTACACTGAATGTCCCAGCCCCGCCTCCTAAAAATTGTTTAGCCTGTTGGGCTACATCTACAGCTTGAGAATATTCTCCAAACAGGAAACACAAATACACTTTGTTTGTTAACAAAAACCACAATCCTGAGTTATCACCAAGTTGATGCAGTGTTGTCAACATACTTGCTTCGTCCATTGCTTCCCCAGTCAAAACAACAGGATTAGCCGCATTTCCTAAGAGATTTAACACTGTTTGTTCATAGGTTTTGATAAAATTTAAAGCTGTTTGCTGATGAATTTGTTGGATACCTTGACTGTATGTATTGATATTTTGAATTAGTTCGTTTAAAGGCTGCCCAGTAAAATAAGAGTTGGCACAATAAGTAAACCCAGCAAAACCCGCAAATACCAAGTCTCCTACTTCTAGACTGCGGTTGTATCCTTCTTGTAAGGGTGCAAGAGTTTGTTGGAGATGATGAGTGCAGAATTTAATAGAAAAATTGACAAGAACGAGTGTACGTCCATAAAACTCTTGTTCATGTAATTGTTCACAGAGGTTGAGTGCTAGTTGTCCAAACTCATAACCTGTGGAAAAGTCTTCCAGTACCCCACACAACAACAGCCCATAACCAACATAGCCACTTACAGAAGTATTGGCATTACCATACTGGAGTGATAATTCTAGTTGTTTCAAAGTCACCAGAGGAAATAACTCTGGCTGACAAGCATAGGTAGCAGCCCCAACCTCAACTAAAATCCGCATAGCAGCTAAGGCTATTGCATCAGTCATCGGTGGAAGAGTTAGTAACTCAGCCGCCGATCGCCCATTTAGTTGCAGGGCGATCGCTTGAAAAGCGGCGGGAATTTCTGCTGGTGCAGGTTGTTTCGGTAAATCAATGCCTAAATTATTCAGTAAATCTAATGCCATCTCAATGGCAAACACAAATTGACCTTGATTGGTGTAAGCTTCGAGTTTGACTTCGGTAATTTTGACAGTATCAGTGAGGGTTTGTGCATTTAGTTGAATTTCTTGGGCATAACCCTCCATTGCTGTAATATTACCTGATAAATAAGCTGATTCCGCCGCTAAATTATAGAGATTGAGAGTTAATAAATACTGGTCATTCCAGGCAGATTCATTTAATAATTCTAAGCCACTCCTGGCATAATCCAAAGCACTAGTATAAGCTGTGGCAACGATGGCTTTTTGACTAGCTTTGAGGTTACATTTTGCTAGTAAAAATTTTTCATTTACGTCAGTAATTAAACTCTGTCCTAAATTCATCTGCCCAACAATTGCAAAAATGCTTTCTTCCTGCTGCTCATCAGCAATATCTTGGAGTAAGAGTCTGCCAATTTGCAAATGATTGGCTTGCTTTTGTTCATCAGGAATTAATGAATATGCCGCTTGCTGAACGCGGTCATGGAGAAATTTATAGGTAACAGATTGAGAGTTTTGTGCAGTTGAATTTTGATTATCTGTACCTACAAAAAATTTATAAACTTCACTTTGGGGTAAGATTAATCCTGCTTGTAAGGCTTCCCACAAATCCGCTGCCGCCTCTCGGTCTGATTTTTGACAAACAATTGCTAAGGTTTTTAAATCGAATTGATTGCCGATACAAGCAGCTAGTTGCAATATTTCTTGTGTAGATGCTGGCAGTTTTCGTAACTGCATCGCCATAAATTCAACCACATCGTCAGTTAGCGATCGCTGGCTAATTTGAGTAATATAACATTGCCATAAACCTTGATTAAAATCAAAGTAAATTAGTCCATCTTGGTGTAAAGCTTTGAGAAATTGCGTACTAAAAAATGGATTACCTTGAGTTTTTTGATATATCAGATGAGCCAGTGGTAAAGATAATTCTGCTGTACAACCTAATGTATCAGCCACTAACTGATTGAAATTTGCTTCGCTGAGAGGTTGTAAGTTAATTGGATTAATTCTGGAATTACTTTTGTGAATTTCCTCTAATGTCAACATTAAAGGATGTCCAGGAAATACTTCATTATCTCGATAAGCCCCAATTAATAGTAGAAAACTACTATCGACTTCACTCATTAAGAGTTTAATTAGCTGTAAAGAAGCTAAATCAGCCCATTGTAAATCATCTAAAAATATTACTAAAGGATGTTCTTGAGTTGCAAATATTTGAATGAATTTTTGTAATAATAAATTAAAGCGATATTGCGCCGCCGTCCCAGATAATTCTTGTATAGGTGGTTGTTGACCAATAATTTTGGCTAATTCGGGAATCACATCCACAATTACTTGACCATTTTCGCCTAACGCTTGGAGAATTTTAGCTTGCCATGTTTGTAATTGTTGGTCAGTTTCAGTTAATAACTGCCGCATTAAATCGCTGAGTGCTTGCACAAAAGCTGAAAAAGGAATATTGCGGTTAAATTGGTCAAATTTACCTTTAATAAAATAACTACGTTGTCTAACAATTGGTTTATGCACTTCGTTGACAACGGCTGTTTTACCAATACCAGAGAAACCAGCAACCAAGACTAATTCACTGCGAAAACGAGATGAGTCGTGAACTGTAGCTACTCGCTCAAATGCTGCTAGAATTTGCTCAACTTCCTTTTCTCGGCCGTATAATTTTTCAGGGATGATGAAGAGATCGCAAATATCCCACTCAGCAATTTCAAAGTTGACAATTGTCCCAGTTGCTTGCAAATGCGACAAGCAAATTTCTAAATCATGTTTTAATCCTAAAGCACTCTGATAGCGGTCTTCGGCATTTTTCGCCATCAGTTTCATCACAATATCGCCTAAAACTTTTGGTATCTCTTCTCTTCTACCTTCTAGACTAGTCGGCATTTTCGCAATATGACAATGCACCAACTCCATTGGATCTTCACTGTTGAAAGGTAATTCTCCGGTTAACAGTTCAAAAAATGTCACTCCTAAAGCATAAAAATCACTGCGATAATCAATTCCGCGATTCATTCTGCCAGTTTGTTCTGGAGATAAATAAGCCAGAGTTCCTTCTAAAATATTCGGGCTAATCAGTGTTTGAGTTTCTTTAGGTAACAGCGAAGCAATGCTAAAATCGATAAGTTTAATTTCGTGGGTTTGGGGATTAATTAATATATTGGCTGGCTTAATATCTTTGTGAATTACCCGATTTTGATACAGGTAATGAAGAATATCACACATTTGCAAAGCAATAATTAAGAACTCCAGCAATGTTAATCTTTGATTGTTCAAATATTCTCGTAATGACAAGCCTCCAAAATCTTCCATCACGAAGGCATAGCTATTTCGATATGTGTCTAAACTTAAAGGACGAACAATCCCAGAAAAATCAAGTTCTTTCGTGATGGTGTACTGATTTTGAAATTGCAAAAGTTCGCTAAAACTGGGAAACTCTCGATTGAGTAATTTAATTACTACAGGTTGGTCGTCTACTGTGCGAATACCTCGGTAAACTACTGTTCTAGAACCAGAATAAATTTGTTCTATCAGTTGGTAGCCAGGAATTTTTGCTGTTATATCCACAGGTGTATTCATTTCCACATACCTCAGTACATAATTGGCATAGCAGACATTAACAAATTTATTATTCCCTTAGTTTAATTATTGTGAACAGTAAGATTTTTCTCAGTAGATCGTTGCAATTTTAAAGATAACTAGTAAAGCCTACGATTGGCATTTTGTTATCAAACAGAATTCAGCAGTCAGGAGTCAGAATCCAGAATTAAATTCTGTGGTCAGCCGCCTATGAATGACTGTAGGAATCCGCTTTGATTGTTGAAATTATCTGTAAAAGCTGGGAGTGGGGAATCGGGAGTCGGGAGTAGAAAAGAGCATTTTGTGGGTGTGCTGATTGTTTTCAGAAATCAAATATGATTCCTATATAGCAATCCTGTCTGAGTTGTGAAAAAATATTCTTTTTAACGTAGACGCGAAGCGGCTTCCCGTTCGCCGTCAGGCGTTCCCGAAAGGTAGGGTACCGCAAAGGACGCAAAGAAGGAGAGGAAGGGAAAGAAAAGGAATTTCACAAATAATTTAGGATTGCTATAGGTTAAAGATCCCAGAAAATAGAAGATTTTGCACTCTACAATCATCGGTGAGTCTGAATCTCCTCCTGATTGATTCTGACTCCTGAATTCTTCAATGGGAGACTAAATTCTAACTCCTCACTCCTGAATTATGGGGGATATTAGCATCTAAAAAGGGTAATATAGCTTGTGCAACTTCGGCTGCATATTCTTCAGACATTCCTAATGTGCCAGGTAGAGTTAATGATTGAATTTTTGGAATTGCGGCCATTGCAGTCATTTCTTGTTTGGAATAGGGAGGGGCTTGTGCTGCTAAAATTAACAGCACAGGCACAGGTGAAGATTGCAGTAATGTGAGAAATTCTTGGCGATCGCGCACTGGATCAAGTCCACCTGTCACAAAGGCCGCTGGGGCAAATCGCGCCCCTGGTTGTCGAGTAATTTGCTGTTTCTGCTCAATAAACTCTGGTGTGAGGTGTGATTTATCTGCATAAACATGCCTACCATACATCAGCCGCAAAAAGCCTTTGGTTGTATTTCCTTGATAAAGTCCTTGACCAATCACGGGAAATCTGACCAGTTGTCGGACTGCTGTTGCTAGTGGTTTGGGTACGCCCATTGTGGGTAAAGGGCCACGCCAAGTAGGCGCAACTAAAATTATGCTAGAGCAAGTCTGGGGTTGTTGTTGAGCCAGTTGCAAGGCATAGCCAGCCGTATGACCAGCCGCAATGATCGCCACTGGTTCCGAGAAAGTTTGTTGGACAAAGGCCTGAAGCATCTGCTGTAACAGCGTCGGTTGATAATCTAAAGCAGGGCGTTCAGATTCACCAAATCCCAACCAATCGAGTGTTACTGCTTGATAGCAATGGGCAATTCTCTCAGCAATTCCTTGCATTTCCCCACGGCTAGAAACCGTGCTAAAAGCAGGTAACAGCAATACAGGTTTACCCTGACCGACTGTATCGTAAGCGATCGCATAACGCTTTTGCTGCCACTCAAATGAAAATTGATGCTTTGTTTTCACAGCCATCTTAAACCCATCCAGCTTGTATCCATTTAACTTTAATGTAGAGCTGGAACAAGACTGATTTACAAAGGTTGTTTGTTAAGAAGGGTTTAGGGGTGTGAGGGTGAAGGGTTTTGAATACATACACCCCTTCACCCCTATACCCATTCACCCTTTCTTTCTTCAATCAGCTAAAGGTAAAACTAAACGACTAACTACCCGATAATCTGGTAACTGATAAAAATCTAGGGTTCCGCCTAACTGTTGTGTGAGTTGTTGACAAATTAGCAGGTGTAAAGCTGGTGGTTGGTTGAGGTAAGAACGGGCTAGTATATCTTTGGGTATTTGATGTTGTAGTGCCGCTAATAAAGGCGGTTCAATCATTCCATGATCTGTAATTGAGATTTCTAGCAATTTTTCTTCTAAGCGACGACACCAAATATCAATTCTGCCGCCACTTTGAGAACGGTTACAAGCGACAATCAATAATTCATATAGTACTAATTCAAATTTAACGATATCGCCTGTAATTGCTAAGGATGAGGGATAACTGGAAGATTGCAATCCTTTGAGGAAGATTCCACTATTACCGGAATCTGTATCTGTCGCTGATTGTCCTAAACCATGCACTCCTGCCCAAAGTTTACGTTGTTTGAGTAAATTATCCACTCGTTCGAGCGATCGCTTCAACAAACTGGCTATGGGCATAGTTTCAGAACTCTGATGCAATTGCCATTGCTCTAGTTTAACTAGGGCTGTCATGGCGGCGGTGTTATGGTCTAATTGCCGCAGTAAGAGTTTATAACGTGTCTGTGTCAGTTCATTACTGGGAATACCCAAGTCTTCAATTTGGCTGAATAACTGTGTGGCAGTGCGTTGAATTTCTTCGAGGCGACGATGTTTGTACCAGTTGAGTTGGCGCAATTCTTGGTTTGATGACTCCAGCAGTTTGGTGATTTGTTGTTGACGACGCGACCATGCTAATTGTGTCACCAAAGTCTCTGTAGCATTCAGACTTTGTTCTGTCCAATAACGTTCTCGGTAATCGGCAACCAAAACTACACCTGTGGGTGCATAATCAGCACTAGTGCGGAGTGCGATCGCTAAAACTTGACCAATGTTCTGCCCATTTAACCATTTTCTGGTTTCTGCTGGTAAATCATCAGCATACACACATACATAATCATCTTTGGCTAATGCCCACTGAATTATCGCTTCTGTGTGAATGGGAACTGGTTGATCGGTCACAACCGCAAATCGACTATCATGAATCACACTCGGAATAATTTCTGCAAAGTTATCCCCCGGCGACCAAGATAACAACACTGCTAACGGAGAATGGAGAACAGTGGCGATTTGTTCTATGGCGGTGCGTTCTAGACGTTCTACACCCGACTCAGTTGTGTCATTTTGGGTTTTTTCGAGAATACGTAAGCATCGCTGAATACTATGGAGAATTTTTTGCTGTTGTTCAACTTCCGCATTTAATTGCCACTGGCGGACAATTACGCCAATTTGTTGACTGACAGCCCACAATAATTCTTTGTCTAAGCTTGCCCAACCCCGATTTGTTTCGTGGGCAATCACTAACAGGGCATTTGGTGTATGCTCTTGAGCGCAGTTACAAACCAACAGCGATCGCATTCCATGTTCTAATAACAAAGGTCGCCAGTTAAAAAACCGCAAATCTTCTTCTACTTTCTGCACTTCTACGGCTGTGGTAGCGGACTTCAACATCTGCTCATCCATATCTTTGAGCGTATTGAAGCTAACTGTCAGGGGACGACGATTTTGGGGTTGGGTTTGAAAAATAATTTGATAACTATTTAAATCAGGGTTGTATTGTAAAAGTAAAAAACGAGTGGCAGCAAAGCGCGTTAAAACTTTAGTGGCACAGGTGCGTAAAGTTGCTTGCAAGTCATCTTCGTGATAAATTGCTTGGGCAACTTGGCTCGTTAATTGGGCATCTTCTTGAATTTGCTTGATAGTAGTATCCATAGTTTCGCTAGGCGCAACTAAAGAAACTAACCCAGCCGCACTTTGAACAAAGTTTTTATCTGCTTCTGTCCAAATGCGTGGTTCATTGGCTTCTACCGCCAGAAAACCCAATAGTTCTTTTTGCCACATAATCGGCGCGGCTAACAGCGATCGCACCTGTAAACGTTCCAACACTTTGGCAGTAAAATGACTTTTTAAAGAACTGCGCTCATCACCAATCAAAACAATTTGATTCACCGACAAAGCATAATAAAATTCACTTAAATCCTGGACTGTCATCCCCGCCGCTAGTTGCTGTTGGCTGTTATTCCGACCAATATTAGCCAGTTGATTACTCATCCGACACCAAAAATAACGCCCTTGGCGCTCAAACCAGTAAATATTTGTCCGGCTAGGCGCAACAAATTGATGTGTTGTTTGCACAACTGCTTTCAGTTTTTGGTCTATATTATTGAGAGTACGTAAGTTTTCTAATAAGTGTAATATCGGCTGATCAAGATGCTTTGTTTGCTGTTGCTGTAAATTCAATTCTTGTTGATAAAGCACTGCTCCCAGTTCGCCCAACACCATTAACAAACGAGCTTTGGCATCCCCTGGTAACAAATATCCCCAACGTTCCGAACCAAATAATAATAAACCTAAAAAACGGTCTCGATAGCGAATAGGTAAAACAACCGTTCCCTGAATATTAAATTTTTTCCCAATTTCTTGCCATTCAGCTGCGCGAGGTTCCAGCCGCAAATCAGCCACACCCAAGGGACGCTGTTCAATGACTACTTGTTCTAAAAGTCCGCCGGGAGTAAGTGTCACCTGTTTGCGTAAAAACTTAGTATCACCATCAGGCGCAACCCCACCTTTACCAACTAATGTATGTTTTGGTAAGTCATATAAAGCAATCCAAACCAAGTTGTAGTCAAACTGCTCTTGAATATAAGCAATCGTAGTATCAATCAGAACATCAACATTATCCTCTTCCCTCAAGGTTTGGAGGACACGTCCCAAAGCAATGATTGTATGTTCAGCTGCTATCGGTCTTTGTGGCTGCCCCATTGGATTTTTAGTTGACATCGCTCTTTAATATATAAGATGCCCAGAAAAGCAACCTAATACCATTTTGGATTTTAAATTTTAGATGTTGGATTCAAAAAGTACTGAGTCCAAAATTCTCCTCCTGCTCCCTTGTCTCCCTTGTCCCCTCTTCCCTCCCTTATCCCCCACTCCCAACTCTTTCAAGGGCAGGTTTTTAAACCTTCGATAAATAGTTGAGAATATTCTCAATTATGAAACGTAGTTTTAACTGTTCAGACAATAATTTTGGTTTTAAAAGCCCAAAAATTTGTCTAATAAAAAAAGCCTGCCCTTGAAAGCACTCCCAACTCCCCACTCCCTAACTTCCCCACATGGATATTTACCAAATTGCCCTTCGTCCACTACTGTTTAACCTACTGAAAACAGATGCGGAGTGGTTACATAAGCAGGCTATCAGCAGTCTAGATTGGTTATCGCAAAATCATCATGCTCCTGCTAGTTTAATCAATCAAACTTTACAGCAGTCTTTGTGTCTGTGCGATCGCCGTCTGGAACAAAATTTGTTTGGGCTAAATTTTCCCAACCCCTTGGGTTTAGCCGCCGGTTTTGATAAAGATGGGGTAGGCGCAAAAATTTGGTCTAACTTTGGTTTTGGCTTCGCTGAGTTGGGAACTGTGACTTTTCACCCCCAACCAGGAAATCCCCAACCAAGGTTATTTCGCCTACCTTTAGATCAAGCTGTCCTGAACCGGATGGGTTTTAATAATCAAGGTGCAGCAATTATGGCTGCTAGGTTAGCAGCACAAAAAGATTTCACTCATACAATACCCATCGGCATAAATTTAGGTAAATCGAAAATCACCCCGTTAGAAGCAGCCGCCGCAGACTACCTCAACAGTTTCCGCTTACTCAAAGAATTAGGCGATTATTTTGTGGTGAATGTCTCTTCACCCAATACACCAGGATTGCGATCGCTCCAAGATGCCGCTATGCTCAGTTCTATCTTGGACGTACTACAAACAGAAAACAATACACACAAACCAATATTTGTCAAGATAGCACCTGATTTAGAATGGGAAGCGATCGCCGACATTATTAGCTTGGCTAAAACCTACCAATTAGCAGGAATTATTGCCACAAACACCACAATCAGCCGTGATGGCTTGAAAACCCAGCTAATTCACCCAACTGGGAAACCCCCGCAAGATGAAGCTGGCGGAATTAGTGGTGCGCCATTGCGCGATCGCTCCACAGAAATTATCAAGTTTATTTGGCAGCAAACCCAAGGGCAAATTCCCATTATCGGGGTTGGTGGCATATTTTCCGCAGAAGACGCTTGGGAAAAAATCACTGCGGGAGCCAGCCTCATTCAAGTTTATACAGGCTGGATTTATGAAGGCCCCTTGATGGTGCGCCGAATTTTAACTGGTTTGCTGACCAAGTTAGAGCAGAATAAATTAAACTCCATCACCGAAGCGATCGGATTAAAAGTTTGAAGTATTCAGAGTCAGAACTCAGGAGTCAGAATAAATTTTTGATTCTGGATTCTGACTCCTGATTGGATTTCACCCCTAATCATTCATGACTCTTCTAAAGGAAAGAACTCTTTTGTTTTTTCCGAGAAACTCCAAGCAATACCATCAGGATCACGGCTGCGAGTCCATTCGGGAAAATCTGGATCATTACGCCGTTTGTAGACAGTGCTGGAATAAACATTCAACCGTTTCGCCAATTCCGATTGAATCAGTGAACCGAAAACTAACTGTTTTGCTAAATTGGGTTTAACTTCTGTATGAGTTGCTGGCGCTGCTAATTCAACTTCTGGTTCTGCTAATAGTGTTTGAGTTGCTGGCGGTGCTAAAAGCGATCGCGCAGCCGTTGTTACAGGTTGAGCAGACAAAGTTTTGACAGGCTCGCTACTGTCAAGAATATTACCCAAAATACTGGCAGTAATAAAGTAATAAACTTCATTGCCTGAACCAGCATTGACTATACTTGCACCAAACTCTGAAGCTTTGCCATCCAGGTAGCGTTTTGCTGTTGGGCCAGGAAAACTACCCCGCATTGCCAAGTCCATTGGTGTAATTTTGCCCTGGTTTTCCCGAACTAACTGATGGAAAACCGGGTTAACTCGCTGACACCATTGTTGCCATTGATATTGTTGCCAGATATTGAAACCAATAATCAAAACAACCAGCGCCAGCAAAAATCTCCAGGTAGAAACCAGGAAAATTATTAAAAACGATATTGGCAAAAGTAGAACGAGAAAACCTTTCCCGCCACTTTCCATTGTTTTTTCACTCATGCCGATTTTTGCCAAGCGAATTTTTTGGGAAATAATATATTATATTGGCAAAAATTGGGACTGGTTTTTGTATCTTTTGGCAAAATTACGGAAAAAAGCAGGTGTGCGATCGCTCATTTGCATCACCTAAAACCCAAACAACCCATATTTAAGGCAAAAATAGGCAAAAAATTTTTGCATGATGAAAAAACTCAGCAAAAACAAAAACTTTACATAAACATTAAGAAGTATTTCATCTTATATTCAACAAATCTCAGCGCACTTGACGTTAAAAATATTTATCTCTCACTGGCTCAACCTATTGACGTTTAAAATTACATATACTACATTAATACTACAAGTTGATATTCCCAAAGGAGTTAGCCAAAAACTGTAGCGGATAGCTCAAATACCAGAGCGCCCCCCTTGCCTGCAAAGGCCGACACATCAAGGGTTATCGCAAATAACTTAAACATCCTTGAGACAAAATTCTGGAGGTGCAGGTGAAAACCCTGCTCCGCTACACCCAACAAAGTGCTGAGTTAAAAATAATTCTTATGTGGCGGGTAGCTCAGTGGTAGAGTGCTTTACCCTTATTCACTCTTTGCCTGCAAAGGCCGAAGAATTGAGGGTTATCGATTAGGGTTCGAGAGGTCGCAGGTACCCTTCGGAAAGCCGCCACCGCGTCTACAAATCCTGCTCCGCCACCCAAAACTCTTGCTTTCTTCTTTGCGTCTCTGCGCCTTTGCGTGAGACACAATTACATATTTTTATGTGGCAGGTAGCTCAGTAGGTAGAGCGCCTAAACATCCTTATTCACCCCTTGCCTGCAAAGGCCGAAGAATGAGGGTTATCGCCTTCCAAGCGGGATGTCGCAGGTTCAAATCCTGCCCTGCCACCTTTCATTTTTGCCCGCAAGGGCCGGGAGATGAAACCATGAACTACAACTTCTTTACCAGAAACAAAATCAGCACCCCACAAACTCAACCCATCCCCGGACGGGAAGCCGAGATGATTCAAGGACGTTCCGGTGGCTGGATGTTTGATGCTGGCTTATGGAAGATGCTGCGGCGCTGTCTGTTAGTTGGGACAGCCCAAAGCACCTACTATGCTGGTAAACAAGAATTAACTGAAGACTTTGTAGCGGTTGTCAACCAAGCTGTTGCCGAAAATCCCAGCCGTGTTGCGGAAGAAATTCTCTATGCCAGCGATGGACGAGCTATCAATAACAGCGCACCTATCCTGGCTTTGGTCTTGCTGTCGATGGGTGAAACAAAAGAAGCCAAACAAGCCTTTGCTGAAATCTTTCCTCAAGTTGTCCGCACAGGTAGCCACTTCTACGAATGGTTGAACTACACCAAATCTCTGCGGGGCTTTGGTAAAGTTGTCCGGGAAGCAGGTAAAACTTGGCTATCAAGAGAAGATGTCAAAGGTTTGGCTTATCAACTCTTGAAATATCAACAACGCCAAGGCTTCACTCACCGCGATGCTTTGCGGTTATTCCACGTCAAACCACCTACAGAAAATCACCGTCAATTATTTGAATGGGTTGTCAGAGGTTGGGAGGAATTGCCCACAGAGATACCCTCACAAGCTTTGGCGCAGATTTGGTGGTATGAATGGCTGAAGCGCAACCCTGGGCAAACCCACGAAGCCATTTTGCAAGGACGCTTAACCCACGAAATGGCTGCACCTGTTGGCAATATGGACAAAGCTGCTTGGCAGTTGCTATTTCAAGAAATGCCCATCGGTGCAATGTTACGAAACCTGGGTTCATTAACTGAACTGGGCGTATTACGTGCTGACGAAAGTACCAACTTGCTACGGGTTGAAGAAGTTCTCAACAATAAAGAACATCTGCGTAAAGGTCGCATTCACCCAATCGATGTTTTAAAAGCCCTCAAAACTTACGAGTCTGGGGGAAGACTAGGACGCAGTAAGAAAACTTGGACTCCCGTTCCTCGCATCGTAGACATCTTAGAGAAAGCCGTTGAGTTGTCTTTTGATGTCGTAGAACCCACAGGCAAAGTTTTCATGCACGCTGTAGACGTTTCCGGTTCGATGGGTAGCTTAGTTGCAGACATGGGACTAAGTTGCTGTGAAATAGCCACCACAATGGCACTCGTCACAGCCAAAGCCGAGAAAAACTACATGATTCGCGGCTTTGCTAATGAATTTCGGAACTTAGATATCACTGCTAAAGATAGTTTTAGTTCGGCGGTGCGTAAAGCCAGCAATCAAAACTTCGGCGGTACAGATGCCTCTGTAGCTTACGACTGGATGATTCAAAATAAGTTCAAAGCTGATGTAGTCTGCTTCTGGACTGACTCAGAAAGCTGGGCTGGTTACAAGCATCCTAGCCAAGCCTTGAAGGAGTATCGCAAAAAAATCAATCCCAATGTCAAGGCTGTATACGTTACTCTGACACCATACCGCATCACCTTGGTAGATCCCCAAGATCCACTTTCTTGGGATTTAGCAGGATTCGACCCTGGTACACCTCGCATCATCCAAATGTTAGCGACAGGTGAGTTGTAAAAATTGTGAAGTATGAAGTATAAAATTTCATACTTCATACTTCTCGGCGGGTTATCCCTTGTTCGTAACTTGCCCTTTGGGACGAAGAATTTAGGGTTATCGGTTAACGTCTCCACCATCTCCGGGGACTAGCGGGTTCGATCCCCGCACCCGCCCTTATACTTTTTTTGAATTAAATATTACCGCTATAGGTCTTTGCTAAAATACCCTTAAAAGCGACAAGTAGTATGGGATGTCAGCCAAAGATAAATTTCATGATGCAGTTAAAATAGCCCTACAAAAAGACGGGTGGCTAATTACACATGATCCTCTCCGCATTCGGATTAGTTCTACAACTAAACTATATATAGACTTGGGAGCAGAAAAACTGGTTGCAGCTGAACGCAATGGGCAGAAAATTGCAGTTGAAGTCAAAAGTTTTTTGGGTGCTTCTGCGATGGCTGAATTCCATTTAGCTATAGGGCAGTATATTAACTACCGTTATGCTTTAACTGACTTTGGCTATGAACAAGTTTTATACTTAGCGGTACCGTGGCTCATTTATGATGAGTTTTTGACACAGCCATTTGTGCAGGCAGTCATTCAACGTAGTCAAGTCAATTTATTGATTTTTGATGACGAAAAAGAAGAGGTTGTGCTATGGCAAAGCTAGATATCTATCGAGAGTATATCCAAAGATTACTCAAAGAATATGCAGCGCGAGATTTAGGGGAAGATAATGTAGACGTACAACTGATTTTTGATACTGAACACGACCATTATCAGCTTTTTTATGTTGGTTGGCGTAATCGAAGACGTGTTTATGGCCCGGTCATACATTTAGACATTAAAAATGAAAAGATTTGGCTGCAATGGAATGGTACAGAAGATGATATTGCTGCTGATTTAGTAGAATTGGGTGTACCAAAGCAAGATATTGTTTTAGGGTTTCATTCGCCTTATATGCGTCAGTTTACTGATTATGCTGTGGGTTAAAATATTTATTTTTGAAGTTTAAAAATTCCCTGCCGAATCTTCCAACCAAGGTATAGTCGGTAAGTTTGAATTATCATTTTGTGGTAAAAGATTCGTATCTGGATAAATTGGTAATTTATCCAGTATTGCTAACACTTCTGCGGCTGATTGATAGCGTTGTTTAACATCATCTAATACCGTTTTTTCCAAAATCTCAGCTAGGGCATCGCTGACAATTACTTGATTTCTCCATTGCCATTCGCCATTCTCATTTCTATTCATTTCATGGGGGGCAATTCCGGTTAAGGCGCGAATCCCAATCATCCCGATCGCATAAATATCACTACTGTACTGCGGACGACCAAAGCATTGTTCGCTAGGTGCATAGCCTCTTGTCCCAATACCAATTGTAAAAGGGGCTTGTTCGGAATTTTCTAGTTGTGGAACTGAGACTTCTTTGACTGCACCAAAGTCTATTAAGACGAGTTTGTTATCTGTATGGCGGCGCATGATATTACTGGGTTTAATATCTCGATGAATCACTCCGTTTTCGTGAACAAAGACTAAGATTTGTAATAGTTCTTTGATAATTTCTCTGACTTGAGCTTCTCTTAAACCTTGACCAGATGGTAGTTCTTTAATCAAGGAATGACCTATGACATATTCCTGAACTAAATAAAATTCATCATCTTGTTCAAAATAAGCCAAAAGTTGGGGAATTTGCGGATGATTCCCCAGTTTTTCGAGGGTTTCGGCTTCGGAATGAAATAAACGTCTGGCAAGTTCTAAACTTTTTGCTTGGGTATTGGCTGGTTTTAATTGCTTGACGACACAGCGTGGATAACCAGGACGGTGCATATCTTCAGCGATGTAGGTTTCGCTGAATCCACCAGAACCGAGAACTTTGACAATTTTGTAGCGTCCGGCGAGGATTTTGCCAGATACGGCTAAATCCCTTTTCTGGAGTAAGTCTTGTAAGTCGTTTTGTTGGCTGATAATTTCTTGAACAACGGGAGATGTTTTATATTTCTGAAAGATTACGACTAATTGACGGGTTCGCAATTTTTCTCTAGCAACTTCTATTCCCAGATAAGACAATCCATTGAACGCGATCGCTATCATTGGGATGGCAGTGGGAAAAATTAACTGACCATGTATAAAGCACACATAGTTAATTCCTCCCCAAATACTAGCTGCGGCTAAACTAATCACAAAGCGTTTAATATTGCTCTTGCTTCTATTGGCAATGTAGACGGTAGCGCCAACTAAAATCAGCACAAACAATCCTTGCAATGTTGAACTAGAAATTGCTGGGGCGATCGCTTTATTCTGCATTAAAGTGGCGATCGCATTGGCATGAATTTCAACTCCCGCCATTCTCTGGGGGGGATTCACCGCCGCTACCGGGTGATAATCATTGTTGAGTTTATCGGTAGAGCCAATCAAAACAATTTTGTCTTGAAAAACTCTACCTTGCTGCAAATAGTTCTGCCAATTTGGAGGGTCGAGAACATACCATAAGGGAATTTGCTCAAATGTTCCGGCTGAACCCCAAAAATAAATGCGATCGCCTTTTGGCTGGGGATATTTGACTTGGGCTGCACCTAAAACTGCTTCATCAAAAGCAGGTGCTTTCTCTGTCAACATTCCATTAGCTGCTAACAGCTTGGGAAATTCACTGGCTAATTTATGAACTTTGCCATCTGCTTCTAAGGGGAAATTTACAGAACCAACTGTCACTCCACCAACTTGAAACATCTCTTGGGGTAGCGTCAACTGTGTAAAAGTCCCTTGATGGCTCTCAAAATCCTCATACAGCGCGGCTAAAGTCACTTTGTTGCCATATTTTTTTAAGACGGCTTGCAGTTGGCGATCGTCCTCACTGCCATAGCTACTGGGTGTGTCAAATACTACATCAACTGCCACAGCCCGCGCCCCAGCTTTGACTAATTTTTCGATAATTTGTCCATAAGCAGCCCGTTTAAACGGAAAAGATTTCAGTGGTTCTAGGTAGGCATACTGTTTTGGATCTGAATTATAGTACTGTTCGGGAACTGAAATTGACTGGTCGTCAATTGCCAAAATCACGATATCTGCTGGTGGTGCGATCGTACCCCGCAGTTGAAAAAACGCTGAAAATATCTGACTCTCCATCAAATTCACCCAGCCCACACCAGAAGTAGTCAGCAATGCTGAACCGATGGTAGATACAGCCACTAAAAAGTGACTTAAGCGAGCCACAAGTTTAGACTGTGAAGCTGTCAATGTGACTTTTGTGGGTTTGCCTGAAGCTGTATTGGCAGTAGAGACATTTTTTTTGCTGAAGGTAGATGTAGGTTCTTCTGCCATATCGTGTTAATAATTGGTTTACAGACAAATTGGTTGATTTAGTCTCGTTTCTACTAAAAACATATTGAAATAAAACTTAAATGAAAATCTTATACATTTGTAATCTATCTTCTCTGACTCTGGATAATATGCCAAATCTAAATGGGAAAGGCCTTCAAATCTAAGACAGTCTGAGTTATTTGTTGAGTGAGTTTGAGCATTGATGATTACTTGACTGGAGTCAAACCCAGGCAATTCCTACTGTACAGGCTGAGGTTGTGGCAAATTGGTCGCTGAAACTTGATTTCATGATGTAAGGATATAAAGGTGTTGGAGATCGACAATTAATTGTTGATTTCTGAGGTTCCACTCCTGAGTTAAACATCTCCTGTTGTCAGGATATTCATATTCTGCATTGGATAGCGGCCAGACTGTCATCTGTGACGACTCAATGTGAGACTCATAAAAATATTATCCAGGAAGCTGGATTGAAAATGACTCCGGCTGATTGTCTCCAGGTGATATTTGCCAAAAAGTTCCTAATTTTGTTAACAGGAAAACCAATATGTGGATTAATATACTTGAAATCTCTCCTTGAGTTCCCAGTTACCTCACATTTCTACATTTGCCAGAACAGATAACTTTACTTCACTCAACTGTATGTATATATGAGCATTAGCCAATATCCTCCTTTCAGACATATACCTTACCTCTTTAGGAGTAAAATTGACAGTTATATCACTAAGAATGCTGTTACTCAGCCAGCTTTATTGGTAGATTTTGATTGTATGACATATTTATATAGTGTTAGAGGTTAAACTATCCCACACCCAGCAGCTTGGGTTGATGTTTGCGTCAAATTTATGCTTTGCAAGAGGTAAGATAAAGGCTATACATGGGAAACTAGTTCCCATCTATTAGCAAATTTATGATTTAAGAGTTGCTATAATCTATTGTTCAATCTAAATTCATTGCTATATTTTAGGTGTAAATTTTTATGGGTTCCCCTATGAATCGTCTGTCTATTTTTGTAGACGGAAATAATATGTTCTATGCTCAACAAAAAAATGGCTGGTTTTTTGACCCTCGGCGAGTATTAGAATATTTCAAACACGAGCAATCAGAGACGACTTTAATTAATGCCTTTTGGTACACGGGCTTAAAAGACCCCCAAGATCAACGAGGTTTCCGAGATGCTCTTATCAGTCTAGGTTACACAGTCCGAACAAAAATTCTCAAAGAATACTATGATGATACTTCCGGCCGCTATTCCCAAAAAGCAAATTTAGATATAGAAATTGTCGTAGATATGTTTAATACTGTAGACCAGTATGACCGGGTAGTTTTATTTAGTGGTGATGGTGATTTTGAACGAGCGATTGAACTATTACGTTCTAAAAATACACATATTACAGTAGTATCTACAGAAGGAATGATTGCGCGAGAGCTGCGTAATGCTACGGACAGATATATAGATTTGAATGATATTAGAGACCAAATAGAAAAAGTGGATGGTCAAGTACCTTAGCAATAATTATTTACAAAAATAAGAGCGAAACAACTAAGGTTACAAATATTTAAAATAAAAGAACTACACCTAAACAAAAAACCAAAAAGATGAATAAACCAGAGCGAATTATCATTTTTGATACGACACTCCGCGATGGCGAACAATGCCCAGGTGCAACGCTGAATATAGATGAAAAGCTGGCGATCGCTAAACAATTAGCCCGCTTAGGCGTAGATGTAATTGAAGCTGGTTTTGCCTTTGCGAGTCCTGGAGATTTTGAAGCAGTCAGTAAAATTGCTCAAACTGTAGGGACAGAAGATGGCCCAATTATTTGTAGTTTAGCTAGAGCCAGACACGACGATATTAAAACAGCCGCAGAAGCAATTAAAGGGGCAGCACGGGGCAGAATTCATACATTTATTGCAACTTCTGATATTCACTTGCAATATAAGTTGAAAAAGACCCGGCCAGAAGTAGTGGCGATCGCCGAAGAAATGGTCGCTTATGCTAAGACTTTTACTGATGATGTGGAATTTTCGCCTGAAGATGCAGGGCGTTCTGATCCAGAGTTTTTGTATCAAGTATTAGAACGGGCGATCGCAGCAGGCGCAACTACAGTTAATATTCCTGATACTGTAGGTTACACAACTCCCAGCGAATTTGGCGCGTTAATTAAGGGCATTAAAGAAAATGTCCCCAACATTGATCAAGCAATTATCTCCGTTCACGGTCATAACGACTTAGGTTTAGCAGTTGCTAACTTTTTAGAAGCAGTCAAAAATGGTGCAAGGCAATTGGAATGCACCATTAATGGTATTGGTGAACGTGCCGGAAATGCTGCCTTAGAAGAATTAGTCATGGCGCTGCATGTCCGTCGTCAATATTTCAATCCCTTCTTAGGTAGACACGTTGATTCCGAAGAACCATTAACAAATATTGACACTCGACAAATTTACAAAACTTCCCGTCAAGTTTCGAGTTTGACAGGAATGTTAGTACAACCCAATAAAGCAATTGTGGGCGCAAATGCCTTTGCCCATGAATCTGGTATCCATCAAGATGGGGTATTAAAAAATAAACTCACCTACGAAATTATGGATGCCCAATTGATTGGTTTAACAGACAATCAAATTGTCTTGGGTAAACATTCCGGTAGAAATGCTTTCCGCACCCGCTTAAAAGAATTGGGCTTTGAATTATCCGAAACCGAATTAAACAAAGCCTTTGTCCGTTTTAAAGAAGTGGCTGATAAAAAGAAAGAAATTTCTGATTGGGACTTGGAAGCAATTGTCAATGATGAAATTCAACAAGCACCCGATTTGTTTAAAGTAGAGTTGGTGCAAGTTTCCTGCGGTAGCAATGCTCGTCCCACAGCTACAGTCACTCTCCGCACTCCAGATGGCGAAGAATTAACTGATGCCGCCATTGGTACTGGCCCAGTTGATGCAGTTTACAAAGCAATTAACCGCGTTGTCAACGTACCCAATCAGTTAATTGAATTTTCTGTACAGTCAGTCACGGCTGGTATTGATGCCATTGGCGAAGTCACAATTCGGCTGCGCTACGAATCAAGAGTATTTTCGGGTCATGCAGCCAACACAGACATCATAGTTGCATCCGCGCAAGCTTATGTTAATGCGTTAAATCGTCTTTACGCATCCTTACAAACAAAGCAACAGCCAGAAGAAGTAACTGCATAGATATATAGGACTTACGCACCAAGATTGTCTGTGGAAGTTGGGTTTAGGGGTGAAAGAGTTTTAGATACATACACCCCTACACCCTTACACCCTAAATCAATGTTTTTGGAGCATAACGTAAAAAACCTACACCTGTCAGGGATTGGGTGTGGGGGTGAAAGGGTATTAGGATAAAAATAAAGGTTGCGGCCATAGTTATGGTTCTACGTTTGACAGTTCCTCCACTAGAAAATGGCGATCGCTTGACTCGCTTTGAATTTGAACGGCGTTACAATGCCATGCCTAAGTTAAAAAAAGCTGAATTAATTGAAGGAACTGTCTACATGGCTTCACCTCTGCGTTTTGAACCCCATGCTGAACCCCACGCCGACTTAATGGGCTGGTTATGGAATTACAAAATTGCAACCCCAGGAGTACGTCTCGGTGATAACCCGACTGTGCGCCTTGATTTAGACAATGAGCCCCAACCCGATGCGCTGTTATTGATTGATGCTCAAGCTGGAGGACAATCACGTTTTAGCCAGGATGGTTATATAGAAGGCGCACCAGAATTAATCGCCGAAATTGCCGCCAGTAGCGCCACAGTTGATTTAGGTGACAAAAAGCGTGCTTATCGACGTAATGGCATTAAAGAGTATATTGTCTGGCAAGTCTTTGATCAGCAGATTGATTGGTTCTGCTTGGAAGCAGGAGAATATGTCAATCTGCAACCAAATCCAGCAGGGATATTTCAAAGCCAAGTCTTTCCAGGATTATGGTTAGATAGGTCGGCATTGTTAGCAGGTGATATGCAGCAGGTATTAACTGTATTACAGACAGGGCTGAATTCGCCTGAGCATCAAGCTTTTGTACAACAGTTAACCCAAGCAATGGAATTGAATGGATAAGTAAAAACAATATCACAAGAATTATCAGCAGAATTAAGTGATTTTACGCCCCTACAACGTTCGGCTGACGCTCACGGGGAAGCCCTTAAAGCCTGACAACGCCAGTCGCCTCCAGTTTTGTGAGTAATTTCGGTGTAAGTATTATTCTGCTTGACATAAACTGACAGTCAAGTTTAGATTAAGAAGTGTATATAAGTGTAAATTTAACATTGACTAATAATCGTCTGCTGTGACTTAGCAGGTTGACCATATTCACGACACATTCATAGTTGAGCCAAACTACATCTGAGCAACAGATTTCTCTTTTGTCTGTGTAGTCTGTGTTTTGATCAATGCCTTGTGTAAGCATGTTCTTACGTGGTAAATTATAAATAACGAACGTTCGATATAAATAAAATTGCTTGCTCGCCCCTAGAATCCCAAATCCATAATCATTTGACTTATGCCCAAAATTGTTGACCATGACCAATACCGGAAAGAACTTCTCAGCAAATGCTTTGATTTATTTGCTCAAAAAGGTTATGGCTCCGTGACTATGCGGCAGATTGCTCAAGAGATGGGGGTTTCGACAGGGACTTTGTATCACTACTTTTCTAGTAAAGAAGCCTTATTTGAACAATTAGTAGAGGAAATTTCACAGCAAGATGTGAGTGCAGCTTTGGCAGAACTAGAAGGGAAAGAAACTCTGTCAGAAGCAATGACAGCTTTAGGGAAATATCTAGTAAAAAACGAGGATTACTTTATTAAGTGGACATTTGTTTGGGTTGATTTTTGTCAACATCAAGACTCAGAGAAACTGCGACATCAAAGCAGTGTTTTTAAACGTGCTAATCAACGCTATCAGCAAGCTGCTTGTAGATTTTTGGGGGTTCAAGATCAGGTTTTAGCTTCTTTTGTCTTGAGCTTTGTGAATGGATTAATTCTGGAGAAATTATGGGGAGATGAAAGTATTGATTTTGTTGAGCAATGTACGTTGCTGGGAAAAATGTTGACAGTTTATTTGCAACAAAACAGCACGAGTCAGAATTAGTAAATTGAATTTTTAGAGGGGAATATGGGACAAAATCTACTATTGAAATCTGCCAATAAAAAATTACTGGGTTTATTGATTGGGGCTACGGCTATTACTGGGGGAATTGTGGTTTATGGTGTTTCTCAGTTTGGGTTAATTGGACGTACAGCTTCTCAAGAACCAGCGACTGTAACCGCCTCAGTACCAAAGGTTTCAGCTTTAGCCAGACTCGAACCAGAAGCAGAAGTGATTAGCTTATCTGCGCCTTTGGTTTTGGATGGCGATCGCCTCCAGGAAATTCGGGTGCAAGAAGGTGATATTGTCAAACCTGGGCAGATCATCGCCATTTTAGATTCGCGCGATCGCTTAGAAACTGCCGTACTCCAAGCCGAGAAACAAGTGCGTGTCGCCCAAGCCAGACTGGATCAAGTTAAAGCTGGTGCCAAAACTGGGGAAATTCAAGCACAAAGAGCCAACATCGAGCGTTTGCAGGCTCAATCTGTAGGAGATTTTATCGGACAACGGGAAGCGATCGCCCGGATTGAAGCGCAATGGGAAGGCGATCGAATTGCCCAAGCCGCCAGCATTCGGAAACTCGAAGCAGAACTCCGCAACGCCCAATCTGAATATGAACGTTATCAAAAACTATATACCGAAGGCGCAATTTCTAACTCTGCCTTTGACAGTAAACGCTTGATTGTTGAGACAAGCAAACAACAATTAGACGAAGCCAAAGCAGTTTTAGGGCGAATTAACTCCACCGCCAGCAGACAACTAGCAGAAGCGAAAGTTTCTTTAGCGCGAATTAACGCCACTGGGAACAAACAAGTTACCGAAGCCAAAGCCACACTCACCAGTATTGCCGAAGTCCGCCCTGTGGATGTGCAAGCCGCCAGAATGGAAGTTGAAAATGCGATCGCCGCACTCAAACGCGCCCAAACTGACCTACAAGCAGCTTATATTAGAGCGCCAATGACCGGACAAATCCTCAAGATTCACACCAGAGTCGGCGAAAAAATGAGTGAAAATGGCATTGCAGACTTAGCGCAAACCGAACAGATGATTGCAGTCGCCGAAGTTTATCAAACAGACATCGGCAAAGTCAAACTCGGACAAACAGCCACAATCACCAGTCCAGCATTTAACGGCGAGTTGCGCGGTGAAGTTTTCTATGTTGGCTTACAAGTCAATCGCCAAAACGTATTTAGCAACGAACCCGGAGAAAACTTAGATAGCCGAGTTGTAGAAGTCAAAATTCGCCTTAATCCTGAAGATAGTAAAAAAGTTGCAGGTTTGACAAACTTGCAAGTACAAACAGCAATTGAAATTTAGGGAGTAGGGAGTAGGGAGTGGGGAGTGGGAAATGGGGGAAAGTTACACCAATGACAAATGACAAATAAAAAATATGAAATTATTTCTCAAAACGCCATTAGCATGGCGGCAACTATTAAAAGAAAAAACTCGCCTCTTAGTAGCAGTCGCAGGTATTACCTTTGCCGATATGCTGATATTTATTCAGATGGGGTTTGAAGGGGCATTGTTTGATGCAGCTATCAAACCACATCGCAGTTTACAGGCAGATTTGGTATTAATTAATCCCCAATTTCAAACCCTGTTTTCTGTTAAAAGCTTTTCCAGAGAGCGACTGTACCAAACATTAGGTTATGAGGGTGTACAGTCGGTAAGCCCAGTTTATATTGGCACTGGACAATGGCGCAATCCCGAAACCAGATTAGAACGTGCCATTTTAGTTTGGGGGATTGATCCAGCAAAATCTGTGTTTAATTTTCCCGAAATTCAAAACAATCTAGACCCGATTAAACAATTAAATCAAGTGCTGTTCGACCAAGCCGGTCGTCCAGAATACGGCGCTGTGGGGGAGATTTTTCAAAAAACTGGCAAATTTGAAACAGAATTGAACAGTAAAAATGTCAGCGTCAAGGGCGTGTTTAGTAATGGTGCGTCTTTTGCGGCTGATGGTAATGTGATTGCCAGTGACTCTACCTTTTTACAAATCTTTCCCCAACGTAAAGCAGAGAGTATTGAAGTTGGGTTAATTACTCTCAAACCCGACGCAGATCCAAAAAAATTACAAGCGCAACTGATTGCCGGATTACCCAAAGATATCAGTGTCTTGACTCCAGAAGAATTTGCCCAAATTGAAAAAGCCTACTGGTCTAGTGGTACAGGTATTGGCTTTATTTTTGGGTTAGGTGTGGGAGTTGGGTTTATTGTTGGTATCGTGATTGTTTACCAAATTCTGTATTCCGATGTTTCTGATCATTTGCCCGAATATGCAACTTTAAAAGCAATGGGCTACACAGATCGCTATTTGTTAGTAGTGTTGTTCCAAGAAGCATTATTCCTGGCTTTTTTAGGTTTTATTCCGGCATTTTTCTTGTCTATTGGGCTGTATCAACTAGCCTACACCGCCACTATGTTGCCTATATTTATGAACTCGCAACGAGCAATCACCGTATTTATTTTAACAGTAATTATGTGTACAGGCTCAGGTGCGATCGCTATGCGTAAACTCACTTCTGCTGACCCTGCTGATATTTTCTAATTATCCAAATTTTATGTTACAAGAATCTCTGCCTGTAAATTCCTCCAACTCACTGGTTAATTTAGAACCTGTAATTACTGTCCATCAATTAAACCATTACTTTGGGGAAGGTAATTTAAAAAAACAGGTTTTATTTGATATTAATTTAGAGATTAATGCTGGTGAAATTGTGATTATGACTGGCCCATCTGGCTCCGGTAAAACCACCTTATTAACATTATTAGGAGGGCTACGTTCTGCCCAAGAAGGCAGTTTAAAAATTTTAGGACAAGAAATTTGCGGCGCTAGTAAAAGAAAATTAACTGTACTACGTCGTCAAATTGGCTATATTTTTCAGGCGCATAATTTGATGACATTTCTCACAGCAACAGAAAATGTGCGTATGTCATTAGAATTACATGATGAATACCTGAATGAAAATATGAATGCCAAAGCGATCGCCATGCTAGAAACAGTAGGCTTAGGCGAACGTGTAAACTATTACCCAGAGAAACTGTCTGGCGGACAAAAACAACGGGTAGCGATCGCCCGTGCCTTAGTCAGTCATCCTAAAATTGTCTTAGCAGACGAACCGACAGCCGCACTCGATAAAAAATCTGGACGCGATGTTGTGGAATTAATGCAGAAACTCGCCAAAGAACAAGGCTGTACAATTTTGCTAGTCACCCACGACAACCGGATTTTAGATATCGCCGATCGCATCATTTATATGGAAGATGGAATACTCAAAAGTGATGGTGTAGATGTAGCAACAAAAATGCACTAAATTATGAAAAAAGAAAACTAATGACAAATGACCAATGACAATTGACAATTAAAAATTGACAATTGACACTTGACTAAAATGCAAATTAGCAATTTATTTGTTGCTGGTGGCGTGGTGATGTGGCCGCTACTGGGGTTCTCTTTGTTAGCAGTGGCTTTGATTATTGAACGTATTTTATTTTGGATCAGAATTACCAATCGCCAAAATCTTGTTGTCAAAGAAGTACTCAAGCTTTATCGCTCAGATAATGTAGTTGGTGCTTTAAATAAATTACAGCAAAATACAGATTTACCCATCGCCCGAATTTTTCTCGCCGCTTTAGAATTAGAAGAACCAACACCAGAAGAATTTCGTTTGGCGCTAGAAAGTGAAGCACAAGCTGAAATACCCTTACTCAAACGCTTTCAAAACATTTTTGATACGATTATCGGCCTTGCACCATTATTAGGTTTGTTGGGTACAGTTTTAGGCTTAATTACTTCCTTCGCTTCACTAAATATTGGTGATGTCGGTGGTACAACAACAGTAGGTGTGACTGCGGGGATTAGTGAGGCTTTGGTATCCACCGCATCAGGATTAGTCGTGGCTATTTTTACCCTGTTGTTTGCAAATACCTTCAGAGGACTCTACCAGCGTCAACTGGCAAGGATTCAAGAGTATGGTGGACAGTTAGAATTACTCTATCGCCGCCGTTATGAAAGGAGAGATAAATTTTAATGATATTAAAAGTGCTGAGTGCTGAGTGCTGAGTGCTGAGTAGAAACTCAGCAACAATGGCAGAGTTAGTCATCACTCAATTCATCAGCGATTTGGTCATCATCAAGGTTAATCACAGGAACTTGTAAACGTCCTAGTTCATACATAAACTGGGGTTTGTTCATATTGCAAAAAGCAGCAGCTTTACCGAGTGAGAGTCTTCGTAACTCAAATAATTTAACAGCAAGCAAAAACGTGAGTTCTGCTTCTAAAGCTTGGGGTGATTTACCAGAGGTAATAAGTAAGTCATCAGGATATTGTAGGAAGAGGGTGTGCATTGTTCCTAACTCGGTTTTTTAGTTTAATTATGCTTGAATCTTCAATTGACTCTTTCGGCTATTCTCAGTTTGGCAGAACGCGATCGCGGGTTATTACTAATCTCTAACTCTTGTGCAGTGATTGGTTTTTTGGTGATCACTCGCAACAATGGAGAATTGCGTAAACCATGTTTAACTAAGCGGTCTTCCAAACTATGAAAACTAATTACCGCAATTCTCCCACCAGGGACAAGGGCGTTTGGTGCTTTGGCTAAAAAAGTTTCTAAAGACTCTAACTCATCATTGACCACAATTCGCAAAGCTTGAAAGGCGCGGGTTGCTGGGTGGATTCTACCATAACGGTATTTGGGAGGAACAGCAGAGGCGATCGCTTCCGCTAATGCTGTTGTTGTATCAAATGGACGACGTTCGACAATGCGTCTAGCTATACGTCGAGATAATCTTTCTTCACCGTATTTAAAGAAAATATCTGCAAGTTCCGCTTCTTCCCACTCATTAATTACATCCGCCGCAGTTAGGGAAGCTTGCTGATTCATCCGCATATCTAAACTTGCAGTGTGGCGAAAGCTAAAACCCCTTTCGGGAGTATCTAACTGGTAAGAACTTACTCCCAAATCGGCGAGGATACCATTAAAAGTAGCGTCGGGAAACTGATAAGCTGCAAAGTTACTTTGAATAAATTTTACGCGATCGCCAAACTCTGCTAATTCTTTCTTGGCTGCGGCTAACGCATCCTCATCTTGGTCAATAGCCGTTAACTGTACATCCGGCGCAGTTTGCAAAATCAACCGACTGTGGCCACCACCACCGACAGTTGTATCCAGATAATGACCTCCCCCAGACACCGCTAAACCTGCAATTACTTCTTGCGGTAACACAGGTAAATGAGAAAATACCTGTTCGTCAATAATTAGCGATGAGGAAGAATCAGAATTCATTAGACTTAACGCAAAAATCTGTAGTATTCCTATTGTATAGACATAGGAGACAAAGAGTTACTAAATATTCTGAATTCTGACTCCTGATTTCTAAATTCTTAGTTTCATTTTTTAACTTTTTGTTGGTAAATAGTAGCATCTGGTATTGGTTTAAACTTCTTCTCAAAATTGAGATTACTATTCAAAATAAAGCAAAATACTGCTCCGGGCAATTCAATTTCTTTTAACAGTGCATCAACCAATTGTGCGTTATCAGTTTCGTGATTGCTTTCCCAAAAGCTGAATTTTCGCACTACTCCCAGGACATAAAGTGGTTTTTCGGGGAAATACTGCACAACTTTTTGGACTAAATAAGCAGTTGTAATATTGGGATAGCGAGATAATTGCTGACGTAGATGAGTTATTTCTTCATCAGAAAGACTATGAGCTTTAAAGTCATCAGTTATATTTAAACTAGCGCGTTCTTCTTGACCACGTAAGAGTAAATCATAATGTTCTTCAGCAAGCTCATGATATAGTTCGGCTCGATCATCTTGTCCTTGTTTTTTGAGGAAAGAACAAATTATTTGATAACCATCAATGGCAATGTCGATATCTTTGGCGATCGCTCTTTCAATATGTTCTATTCCACTAGCATCTTGTTGTTTTAAGAGTATTTGTCCTAATAGGTAATTGGCGGAAGCGTGGGTATGATCTAATTTAATAACTTCGCGCAACAATGGTATTACTGCTTCTTCACCTTCTAGCTCAAATGTTAACAACGCTCTTGTCGTTGCTTCTCCTAATGATAGCGGTTGTTTTTCAGCTTTGGCATTGAGTTTATCTAAGATAGCTAATGATTGTTGTACTTCAGCATATTTTTGTCGCCAAGGTGTGGCAATTTTTTCACACCAAGCTTGACTAAAATTATCTCTAATGTTTTCAAAAGCGTTACCTAAATATTCTTGTGCTGCACTAATCAACATTGGTGCAGCTACAGATAATTCTTCTTGAATACCAGGAATAAACCCTAAAGCTTGTAATCTCTCTGTTAGGGAAGGATGAGTATCTGTATGATTCGTTTTTTCCGTCAGTGATTGCGCTAAATAAATGCTTGCTTCTCTCAGAGGTACGCCTTGAGTTAAAGCTGTTTGCATGGCGGTATAACTTGTTTTTGGCGGCTCAACTTCTGTTTGGACTTGATGATAAATGTTAGACCAAAAATAATTTTCTAAAAATCTAATTTTTACCTTGCGATTCATCAAAGCCTTGGCTGTATTTTCTACGCCTGTGATTTCCACTGCACATCTATCAACTTCATATTCATTTAATCTAGCTAATTCAAAAGAATAAGCATCAAAAAATGGAATATACCACTGGAAGAACTTATGAAAAACCACCCACAATGATTCATTACTACTTTGTTCTAATACTGCTTGAATACGATACCAAACCAGACGCTGACGATAAATCCAAGCATTGAAGCAATGATAATTTCCTGATAAATGTCCCAACTCATGGACTAAAACCGCCCGAAATTGTTCAGGGGGCAATGCTAACATTAATGGCAAACCGATAATCAGGTAATTTTGATACCAGCCAAATAAACCTAAGCGCGGTCTTTGGACAACGGTAGCATTAAAATCTGTGGTGAGTAAGATACGATGGAATCTGGGAGCCTTGAGTTTTGTCGTGATATCATCTACCAAACAAAACAAGCTAGGTACATCTTTGCGGCGTAATGCTAACCCTGTGGGTGGCGGACAAAATACCCAAAGCGATCGCCATAATATAATAGCGATCGCTAGTAAAAAAAGCACACCTTTAATAGTTCCACGGCTAAATGATCTAGCATTGAACATCAACCAGCCAATAGTTAGCAGTAATGCCACACTTACAGCTAAAATCATGAATATGTAGGCGTAACCTAACACAGCCAGACATGCAACGTGAAATCTATAAAGAGTTGGCTGTTGACTAGCAAAAATTTCTAATCTCTGAATTAGCTTATCAAAACGCTGTTGATCGAAAGCCATAGATGTTTACTAGCTTGTTCAATTTGCAATATAGCTGACACCATATATGCTTGACTTACGTAAAAATGCAGAACTCTCAAGTCATTTATTCTTTGCGCCATTCTACGTAAATATATAATGCTCAGAGTTGATACTTTTTAGGACAGGTAAAATACCTGTCCTAACTGTTGACTAATCCCAAATTAAACTCTGTGTAACCTTCTTATATATAATCACGAACATTTGGTCTGTGTGGTTCATCAGAGGAAGTATTAGAATCAGAATTACTACTTCTAGCGGCTGAAGAAGCCTGCGCTTGCGGAGAACCAGGAGAAGAAAGATTTAAGAAATCAATCAGTGTCAGAACACGTTTCTTAATTTGCCATTTACCATTTTTATTGACAACTGTGTCTACATAAGTACCGTTAGCAACGTCAATGCTGGTATCAGATAGCTTATGGGTTGCATGAAGGTAAGAAGACATAGTTGCTGTGTTGTTTTTGACATCTATATCGAAAGTACCTAGCAAATGTTGAGTAGCTGTATATCCGTTACCTTGAAATACTGAATAGACAAAATCAGCCCAGGCATTGGTGCCATACTTTGTTACACTAGTATCATCAGGAAAAATTGCAGTTATCTCAGCGTCGGAAGTAAAACATTTTTGGTAAATCTTTTTACCTTCTGGCAGATCACCTCGACCAATAGCATCAGTCCCTAATGCGTAACAAACTGACAAACTTTCAATTTCTGATTCTGCATTTGGTTGTGATGCACTGGCTACATCGAATTTACCCCCCACGAAAATAACCATCACACCAGCCAGCAAAATCAAGCTTAACCGCTTGACAAAGAATGACATTAAATTTGATGCAACCTGCTGAATTTCTCTGCCTTTTTTCATAGAATTAACGTCTCAATGCCTATATAAATGTCTGGATTTTTGCTTGTATTTTTTACTGCAAGCCGGAGGTTATCTAGCTAATCAAAAAATTAGCTAAATTCTGTTCACTTTACTCAGTAAAAAAATTATGCCAAAAGAGTTTTTTTAAGTACTTTTGAACATAGCAATAATAATAACAGTTTATGTGGCATATCCAACTGATGATTACAACCATTTTTTTATCAAAGCCAGAATTTTATTGGTGTGAAAATAAGTCATTCATTTTCTGTGTTATCACTTTCAATCCATAAAAAATTCATAAATACAATATGAAAAAACAATACACATTTCCTTTTAGGAAATGTGTAAAAACAATTTCAAACTAATAGAGACGTTGTGTACAACGTCTCTATTAGTTTGACTGTAAATTGATGTCAATTATTTATTAACCAGAAATAGGAATAGAAATGATAAATTCCGTGCCTACCCCTAAAGCTGACTCACAAGTTAAACTACCATTATGATTATCGACAATAATTTGCCGACTTATAGATAAGCCTAAACCTGTACCCTTACCCACATTTTTAGTAGTAAACAAGTGGTCAAAAATAGATGCTTTTACTTCGTCCGTCATACCTTTAGCATTATCTTTAATTTTAATTACTACCTGTTGCTTCGCCTGATCAACCCCGGTTTTGATAGTAATCGTATTCGTAATATCTGCTGAGTTATCTGCTAATTGTCGGGAATAGTAGGCTTCTTCTAAAGCATCAATGGCATTAGCCAAGATATTCATAAAAACTTGGTTTAGTTGTCCTAAGTAGCATTCTACTGAAGGAATGTTGCCATAGTCTTTAATAACTTGAATACCAGGATGATCATAATTAGCTTTTAAGCGATGTTGTAAAATCATCAAGGTACTATCAATTCCATCATGAATATTGGCTGATACTTTAGATTTAGTATCCGCGCGAGAAAATGTCCGCAGAGAAGTACTAATTTCCCGAATCCGTTTTGTCCCTGTTTTCATCCCATCAATCATTTTGGGTAATTCTTCCAACAGGATATCTATATCTATTTCTTCGGCTTTTTCATCAATTTCATCGCTAGGATTGGGAAAATTAGACTGATAAAGTTGTAGATAATCAATTAAATCAGTTACAGCATCTTTAGCTAAATCGAGATTGCCAGAAATAAAGCTAAGTGGGTTGTTAATTTCATGGGCAACCCCAGCGACTAAATTACCTAAAGATGACATTTTTTCACTTTGGATAATTTGTAATTGTGCTGCTTGTAAGTCCTGGAGAGACTGTGATAATTGCTTTGATTTATCTTGTTCGTTGGCATATAGACGAGCATTTTCAATGGCGATCGCCATTTGAGAAATCAAGACTTTTAAGACTTGCACTCTTTCAGGCATAAACGCCCCTGTGGACAATTTATTTTCTAGATAAATAATTCCTGTAATTTGTGATTGATAAATAATTGGCAAACAAAGAATTGATTTGGGTTTTGCTGCTTGGATATAGCTATCAAGGCTAAAAGGTTCAGTCGTGGCTGCATCATTTAAAATGAGATTTTCTTGGGTGCGGAAAACATAATTAATCACAGACAAAGGTAACTCTAGATAGCTATTGATAGGCAGTGATTGTAAAACTGTTACCATATCATCCACAGCATTACCCGCAGCTTCGATATATAGCTGATTTTCTTTTACCAGTAGTAATACGGCTTTTTGGGCGGCAGCATTTTCTAGTAAAATTTTGATTAACTTACTTAACAAGTTTTCTAAGACAATTTCATTGGTAATTGCTTGAGAAACTTTAATGAAGGTATGTAAGTCCAAGAAATCGTTTAAACCACTACTGGTAGTAGTGTGAGTTGTAGTACGAACGACATCTACTTTAAGAGCAGAATTATCAGGTGTGGTAGTTTGTTTAACCAGAAAAGGATATTTGACTTCTAATTGTTTAACTTTAGCGATCGCACCCCAACGAATACAGGCATAATAAGCCTTAGTAATGTAAGTTTGCTGAATTAATTCTTTCCCTACAGACTGATAAAACTCACCTGCTAACTGGTATGCTAAAGCCTCATCCAACAGATAACCATTAACTTGAGCTTTTTGAATAGCCAGTTCATAGTAATCCATCGCCTCCAAATGGCGCTGTAAAACTCTCTGTATTTCTGCTTCCACCAAATAAAATTTATGTAGGTGATTCATTGGTGCATGAGTCGCCCAGAGTTCCATTTTTTGCTGATTATTTCTGACTTTTTCTAAAATCTCAGTCTGTGTTGCTTCGGAAGCTGTTTGATAATTTGCCAGTTTTGCTAATGAATCATAAAAATAAAACAAGGGAACTACAAATAATCCAGTAACACCACCTAATGATTTTTCTGCCATTGCTGCATACTCGACAGCAAGCTGATACTCACCAAATAAATAAGCCAGCATCAGCTTATTAACAAACAGGTGATTCATGGTGTACAAATCATTTACCTGTTGATGAGTAGGTAACATCACTTGCTCATCGTAAGCTTCGCCCATTAAATAGTAAACATTCTCTGGACTGCCTTTCAAATTCAATACTGTTTGCAGATATATAGAATTCCAAGTAAAGGCGACTTGTTGTTGAATTTTTTTCAGTGATTCACAATAAGCAACCAGTTCTTTTTCTAAAATCCAGAGTTCTTTACCCAGCCAAAAAGAGTGATAAGGATAGATATATCCACAATAACCAGCATATTCTAAATCTCCCGTTTCTAAACCAGTGGCAAATCCTTGTTTAGAAGTGATTAAGGTTTCTTGAATATGCTCTTGCCAGTGCATCACATGGGCGCTGACTACTGTGAGAATTTTTGGTTTTAATTCTTCAGCATTAAATTGTGAGACTACATTTAATGCTAATTTTCCAAATTCATAGCCAACATCAATTTTGCCTTGAACTCCGCAAAGCAGTAATCCATATAAACTGTAGCCATAAGCAGAAACAGATGTATTGCCATATTTTAAGGACAAAATCACCATTTCATAGGCGATGAGGGGCATTAACTCAGGTGCAGTTTGAAAGGCTGCGGGGAGGACTCCCATCAAAATTCTCATTGCTGCGATCTTTTGGGGATCGGTCATTAATGGTAGGTTAATTAAATCTGCGATCGCTTTGGTTTGTAAATTAGCAGTAATCTCCTCTACCCTGAGTTCATATTCCACGGCTGTTGGTTGCTCTGGAATTTTAATTCCCAGTAACTCTAAAGTTGATAATGCGATTTGAATTGCTTTTCGTTGTTGTTTATGAATAATCGAGGCGATAATCTGCACTTCATAGACATGGACTTTATCGAGTAAAGTTTGCGCCTCCAGCAACACAACATCAGCCCATTTCAACATCTGCTCAAAGTTACCACCCAAATGAGCAACTTCCGCACCACCTTCATATAAACTTAGTGCTAACTGATATTCTGTTTGCCAAACATCTGTGCTTAACAGTTCTATGCCAATTTTGTAATACTTCAAAGCTGCTTCATAAGCTGTAGAAGCTTTCGCCTTCCGTCCTGCAATTAAATTAAACTTAGCTAATTCTGTCTTTTGTGATTGCTCAACTATGGAATTAACCCCGACATTTAGCTGATTAACTATGTCAAAAATATGAGCTTCGATTTCTGCTGGAGGGATATTTTTGACAAGCAACTGACCGATTTTTAAATGAGTATCTTGCTTTTGAGATGCTGGAATTAACGAGTAAGCAGCTTGTTGTACTCGGTCGTGTAAAAATTTATAACTAATTGTAGAAGTTTCAAATTTTAATTTGACAGCCTCTTCTTGATTAAAAACTAAGGGAATCCGGTAACTTTCATTTAAAGGAAGAATCAAACCAGCTTGTAACGCTGGGTATAATTCATTAGCTGTGATAGAAGGCGCTTTTTCATTGATAATTGTCAACACATCTAGGCTAAATCTATCACCGACACAAGCTGCTAATTTCAAAATTTCCTGAGTAGCCGGAGGTAGTTTTTCCAAACGACTAGCAACTAGCTCGACAACATTTTTATCAGTAATGCCAATTGCTTGGATTTTGTCTAAATCCCACTGCCATTGTTGACTATTAAAATCAAACAATAATAAATATTCTTGATAAAGTGCTTGCAGCAATTGAGTCAAGAAAAACGGATTACCACCTGTTTTATTAAAAATTAATTCGGCCAGTTGAAAAATCTGCTGTTTAAATGCTTGAGATGTCACATCCTGATTGCTGCTATGGCGGCTTGCTTGTAGAGTCTCAGCAATTATTTGGTTAACATGATGTAAATCTAAAGGTTGTAAAACCAGATTATTGACAATTGTGCCGACATTCTGAATTTCAGTGATTGTCTGAATTAAAGGATGGGTGGGGCTGACTTCATTATCTCTGTATGCGCCAATAAATAATAAATATTTACTGTTGGGGTTTGTGGTTAGTAGTTTAATTAAGTTTAAAGTAGCCGAATCTGCCCATTGTAAATCATCTAAAAATATGACTAATGGATGTTCCTTCTGAGTAAAAACCTGAATAAACTCTTCAAAAACCCGATGAAAGCGATTTTGCGACTCGGCTGCACCTAATTCTGGGATTTCTGGTTGTTTGCCAATAATTAATTCAACTTCGGGAATCACATCAGTAATTACCTTACCGTTTGTTCCCAATGCTGCTAATATCTTGCTTTTCCAGACGGCGATTTTTTCTGGATTTTCTGTTAACAAACAGCGTACTAAATAGGTAAAAGCCTGAATCAAAGAAGCGTAGGGTATATTCCGCTTGAGTTGGTCAAATTTACCCGAAATAAAGTAGCCTTGCAGTTGGGTAATAGGTTTATTAACTTCATTAACTAATGCAGATTTGCCAATCCCGGAATATCCAGAGACTAGCATAATTTCACTAGTACCAGCATTCACTCGCTCAAAGGCTGCTAAAAGTTCATTAACTTGGGTTTCTCTACCGTATAACTTTTGGGGAATTAATAACTGACTTAAAATATCTAACTTCCCAGGAATAAAGTTAGTAATTTCCCCTTTAGTTTCTAATTGTTCCAGACAATTTTCTAAATCAACTAATAATCCTGTTGCACTTTGATATCTATCTTCGGCATTTTTCGCCATCAGTTTCATGACAATTTCTGAAACTGCATCGGGAATGTCAGGATTCAATAACTGAGGATTGACTGGCGGAACTGCAATATGTCGGTAAACAACTTCTAGGGGATCTGGGCTGACAAATGGGATTTGCTGAGTCAGCATTTCATATAAAGTCACGCCCAGGGAATAAAAATCGCTACGATAGTCAAGAATGCGATTCATTCTTCCTGTTTGTTCAGGAGACATATAAGCCAGTGTCCCTTCTACACAATTAGGATTGGTAAATTGGGGAGTTTCTTTATTTAACCGCGAGGCGATACCAAAGTCAGCAAGTTTAACAGTATTGGTTTGTAAGTTAATAATAATGTTGCTGGGTTTGATATCTTTATGAATAATTTGCTGTTGATGAAGATGTTCTAAAGCTTTAGTTAATTCGATGGTAATTTTTAAAGATTGAATTAAGTCAAGAGTATTTGTTTGGACAAATTGAGCTAAAGATTGACCACCAAAATCTTCGAGTAATAGTCCGACACGATGCTCAAAATTTTCTAAACTTATAGCTTTAACAATGTAGGGAGAGTCTAAAGTCTGTTGAATCAAATATTCGTTTTTGAGGCGGGTAAACGCTTCTAGGGTGGGATATTCTTTTTTCAAAAGTTTGAGAATTACTGATTCTGTAGTTACTGGTGTGTGCGTGCGATAGATAATCGTTTGCAGTCCTTCATGGAGAGTGGAGAGGATAGGATATTCTGTAAGATGTGGCATTGGTTTTTAGTTTTAAAGGAACACAAATTAAAATAAAATCTGCACTAGTTATGGAAGAGTTACTGGTTTAATTATTCCCATTGTTCTAGCAATAATCACAATCATGTAAGTTATTAATGCCTCATATCAGTTTTTTGATTTAAAACTTGCAGGGAAAACTGATAAAAATATACAAAGGCAGATTTTAAACAAACAATTTTGGCTTATGGGAAGGTTAATTAAATTCAGTAAATTACCCAGTTTTTTGAGAAGATCACCCTGACACTCAATTCTAAGTACGATGTTGCTGTAAAAGCTACTGTGCTTGTACTTAACCTATTGTAAAGAGAGCGATCGCACTTCAACACAACCAGAGTTGAAAAAATTCCGATGCTTGAATTTCCGGCATCTCAAGCTCCATATAATAGTTGAAGAAGTGAAACAAAACGAAACATCGTAAAATCTCTCTGCTGCCACATCTTCTCCAACAAACTCCGGTATTGACAATGGATGCAGGCTTTACCCGCAAAATATTGTCCTTACAAACTTAACTTTGGCAGACACGATTTTATCGGTCTGGTTGGCATCTACGCGGTTCCTTTCAATTTTTGATCATGGGAGAACACGGAAATTTATGGCCAGAATAGAAACCCGTACTGAACCAATGGTGCTGAACATGGGGCCACACCACCCCTCAATGCACGGGGTTCTGCGGCTAATTGTCACCTTGGATGGCGAGGATGTCATTGATTGTGAACCGGTGATCGGCTATTTACACCGAGGTATGGAAAAAATTGCCGAGAACCGTACCACTGTTATGTATGTTCCCTACGTTAGTCGCTGGGACTACGCAGCAGGAATGTTTAACGAAGCTGTCACAGTTAACGCCCCCGAAAAGTTAGCTGGTATTACAGTCCCCAAACGCGCCAGCTACATCCGCGTCATTATGCTGGAACTTAATCGCATCGCCAACCACTTGCTATGGTTTGGCCCGTTCCTCGCTGATGTAGGCGCACAAACTCCCTTCTTCTACCAATTCCGAGAACGGGAGATGATTTACGATTTGTGGGAAGCAGCGACAGGCTACCGTATGGTAAATAACAACTACTTCCGCGTTGGCGGTGTGGCTGCCGATTTACCGTATGGTTGGGTAGATAAATGTGAAGAATTTTGCGACTACTTTTTACCTGTAGTTGATGAATACGAAAAGTTAGTTACCAATAACCCCATCTTCCGCCGTCGTATTGAAGGTATTGGTACAATTACCCGCGAAGAAGCAATTAACTGGGGGTTATCTGGCCCAATGTTGCGTGCTTCTGGTGTGAAGTGGGACTTGCGGAAAGTTGACCATTACGAATGCTACGACGATTTTGACTGGGAAGTTCAGTGGGAAACCGTCGGTGATTGTTTAGCCCGTTATATGGTACGGATGCGGGAAATGCGCGAATCTGTGAAGATTCTCAAGCAAGCCCTGAAAGGATTACCAGGCGGCCCCTACGAAAACCTAGAAGCGAAACGCCTAGCTGCTGGCAAAAAATCTGAATGGGATGATTTTGATTACCAGTTTATTGGTAAAAAGGTTGCCCCCACCTTCAAAATGCCCAAAGGCGAAATTTATGCCCGTGTGGAAAGCGGTAAAGGTGAACTAGGCATTTATCTGGTGGGTGATGATAATGTCTTTCCCTGGCGCTGGAAAATTCGCCCCGCAGATTTCAACAACCTGCAAATTCTACCTCACTTATTGCGGGGTATGAAGGTCGCAGATGTTGTGGTCATTCTGGGCAGTATTGACGTAATCATGGGATCTGTAGACAGATAAGCAATGATTATTGTAGGGTAGGCATCTTGCCTGCCCTAACACACCAAGTAATTAAAGCACTTTTCAGTGGTATAGCGTTTCTCAGTTGAACGCAGTACAAGTAGATAGGGATTAGAGGCTAGAGGCTAGAGAAATGTACCTCACTGGAATGAAAACCGCTATATTCAGAGTAGTAAAATTAGCTTCTTGGCCTCTGTTACATTACTTTGCATCTGAAGGCTGATTTGCCTGAGTACTAACAAAAAAGAATTAAAATAAACTCAGGTAAAACCAGGGAGGTGAACATAATTATGTCGATAAAACTTTTACCAGACCTTGGAGATTTAGCGGAAGGACTAGGAGTTACAGGTATTGTTGGGGTTGTGCTAGTGCCTGTATTGTTGCCAGTAGTAGCTGGTGTTGGTAGACCAGTAGCCAAAGCAGTTGTGAAAAAAGGGATATTGTTCTACGAAAAAAGCAAAGCTGCGATCGCAGAAGTCAGCGAAGTCTGGGACGATATCATTGCTGAAGCTAAGGCAGAAGTTGGTGAAGAACGGATGAAATCTGCCGAACCCAGAGAAATCTAAGCTGCGTCACCAAAATCTGAATTATTTACGACTCCCGCAAGACATATCCCACACCCCGCACTGTTTGAATCAGGCGTTTTTGACCTTCATCTTCAATTTTCAGGCGCAGATAACGAATATAAACTTCAATCACATTTGACTCACCCATAAAGTCGTAACCCCATACATTTTCTAATATTTGTTCGCGGGTTAATACTTCGCGGGGATGTTCCATTAAGAACTTCAATAACTCAAATTCTTTCATCGTTAAATCAATTACCCGACTATTTTGAATAGCGCGGCGGGTTGAAATATCTAAAACTAACTCCCCAAAGCGCAACTGTTCTGTCGTATCAATATCAGGTTTTAAATACAGGCGAATTAGCTTTAAAAATTCTTCTGGGCGGTAAGGTTTGAGAATATAATCATCCGCGCCAGCTTCTAGACAAGCTACACGGTCATCAACGGTATCCCGCGCCATTAACACCAGCACCGGAGAACGCATCCCAGTACTTCTGATATTTTTACATAAGGATAGTCCCGATTCGCCTGCCAACATCCGGTCTAAAACAATTAAAGCAGGTTGACAATCACGGCTATATTGCAAACCACTGGCGGCATCGTGGGCTAAAATCGCATCATAACCAGCTTCTTGCAAATCAGAAGATAGCTGATTTGCGAGGCTTTCATCAGTTTCAATCACCAACACACAGGGACTGTGAGCAACTGTCATAAATTTTAAGTCAAAAGTCAATGGTCAATGGTCAACAGGAGTAGCACTCAGCACTTGCCAATCACTTTGTTTTTCAATTCTATTTATAAATCAGTAATTCGGGAAAAAACCCAAAGAAACAATTTTGACTATAGTAAAGGTTGTCTATTGATAATGGGTGTCAGGGTTTAGGGGTTTAGGGGTTTAGGGGTGTATGTATCTCAAACCCTTACACCATTCGGCTGACGCTCACGGCGAAGCCCCACACCCTGTCACCCCTACACCCTGTCTTCACAGACAATCTTGGTGCGTAAGTCCTCAACTATTGACCATTGACTATTATGGCAATTCCACAGAGGTGGGTTTGGCGATATGCGGTAGACCCCAGCCGAGTTTTTCCCGTAAGATGCGGAAAAACTCTGGTGGTTGTAGACGAATAAACCGGACACTATATTGCGATCGCTCTAAATATACCCGATCTTCCGAAAACACATAACAGCCGCCATTGCCATCGACCACCATCACCAAACGCGGAATATTGACTGGATAAACATTTACAGTCTCCGTATCTGGGAACACCAAAGCCCTGGAAGCTAGGGAGTGAGGGCAAATCGGTACTAACTGTAAAGCTGGTATCCCCGGAGTGACTACGGGGCCACCTGCACTGAGGGAATAAGCCGTAGAACCTGTAGGTGTCGAAATAATTATGCCATCTGCGGCAATATCCACTGGCGCGTGACGACCAATAGCAATTTCAAAATGACACATACTAGTTAACGGTTCTCGATGCAGCACCATTTCGTTTAAGCATAGGGCTTCCCACAATACCGACTCTCCGCGCAATACTTTCACAGTCAGCATTGCCCGTTCTTCAATTTCATACTCACCCGCCATTGCTTGTTCCAGGGCTTGGGTAAGTTGATTGAGATAAGTTTCTGTTAAAAACCCCATGTGGCCGGTATTCACTGTTAACAAGGGAATACCCAAGGGCGCAACTTGACGAGAGGCAGCTAAAACAGTCCCATCTCCCCCCAAGACAACTGCAAACTTCATGTCTGAGTCAAACCCAGGGGGTGTTAAACCATCAATTGGAGTGTGGCATACGGGACTTTCGGGATTAGCGTAGCCCAGTATTCCACCGATGCTACTGGTGACACATACATCCCAACCCGCAGCAGTGAGTTTCTCTTCTAGTTCGATAGCGACACGACTGGCTATCGGTTTTAAATCATTGTAGATAATGCCTGCTTTCGGCACATTCAAATATCCAAACTTTTAGCGATGCTTTGTACTATGTAATCCTGACATATTTTGAGTCCGTGAGCAAAAGTCAAAAAGAGGCTAGGGACTAGCATTTTTTACTCAGCACGATTGACTATTGACTATTAACCTTTTTAAATGGCGATCGTTTGTCTTTTTGCTTTTTGGTCTTGGTTTTTTCGTAGTTTAGCTCTTTGAGCTTTTTCATAATTCTACTAAAATACTCTTGTAAATAAACTTCGAGAGTAGTTGTTTCTTGTTGATTTAAGCCAAATACTTGATACACTTCATCCATTGGGGCGTTTAATGGTCTGCCACTGGCCAACACTTCTGTAAACGCCAGCCTATCTGCCACATTCCATCCCCACTGAAAGAACCGGACACATCGGCGTACAGTCCGCAATAAGTTTAACGGCATTCTGGTGACTTTGGCATCTTTACCAGACAAGCGTTCACATAAGCTAATAATTTCTTCTGCACTCCAAGCACGAGTTCCCACAACTGGGAAGGCTTGTTTTTCTGTGGCTGGTACAGTCAAAGCCCGCACAGCAAATTTCGCAATGTCTTGAGTATCCATATAAGCAATCGGTGATGACTCACCAGTTACCCAAACTGGCTGTGCTTCTAAAATCGGGATACCATATTGACCAATTAGCCCCTGCATAAAGCCAGCTAACCGTAAAACTGTGTAGTTAAGCCCCGATTCAGCTAAAAATAATTCTGTACACCGCTTAATTTCCATTAGGGGTACTTCGGGGTATTTTTCCGCATCAATTATAGAGAAGAAAATAAAACGTTCCACACCAGCCGCTTTGGCTGCTTGAATTAAGGCTACTTGCCCTTCCCAGTCTACCTGCTTGATTGTTAAAGAATCGGTGGCACGGGAAGTAGCTGCATCAATAATTGCGGTGACTCCTTCTAGGGCGGCTGGTAAGGTTTCGGGGTAACACAAATCTCCGAGAACGAGTTCCGCGCCCCACTCTTTGAGAAATGCCGCTTTTTTACTACTGCGGACAAGACAACGCACTTTATACCCCTCATCGATCGCACGACGAGCCACTTGTCTTCCTAAGGTGCCAGTGGCACCGACTATTAGTAATGTCATGAGGGCTGTATTAAATCTTAATGTTTTATGAAAAGAATCTTAACAGAATTATATCCGTAAACAAAAGTTTACACTTTTCTTAGAAATTAATTAATACCCGAAAATTAAGAAAACAGCGTTGTCCGTTGTGCGGACACGCTATTTTTTCAGATTCCAGAGAGATTATTCTTCTGCACCCTGAATTTTCAGCAATAAAGCACCTAAAGCCCAACCCACGAAGATTAAACTAAAAGCCAGAAAAGCTGTACTGAAAATTTCGCCACCCATTGTTGTGTGTCTCCTTTGTGAATCGTTTGTCATAATTCTAAAGGCTAACCTTTAGATTGCATATAATTTGGGCTGTTTGTTGCCATCTGGTAAATCAGGAGTAGAAGTTTTACTTTTACCAATGACCCCAGATAGACTGAAGTTACTCAACAGCTACCGTTGAATTAGACCTGTGTAAACAATTCTAAACTAGTTTGATGGTTAATCCCGATGATTGCGGGATCAAGGCAATTCCATGACAAATCGAGATAAATTAGCCTTATGTATCAAAGCGAGCCAAATCTCATAGCCAAATCACACAAAGTAATTCGGCCTCGATTAGCACTAACATTGGGAGATCCCGCAGGAATTGGGACAGAAGTAATATTAAAAGCTTTGGCTGATCCAGAAGTAACTCAAAATTGTGATGTCACGGTAGTAGGAAATCAAAATTGGTTAGTGCAGACTTATGACCAATTAAATTTATCGGGTAATTTAGTCGCCTTGGCAAATCCCCACAGCTTAAAAGTTATTGATGTGCAGTTGCAGGAAAATCTCGATGAAATTGTTCCAGGTGTGGGTAATGGGGTGAGTGGTGCGGCGAGTTTTGCTTATATGGAATATGCGATCGCCCAAACATTAGCAGGTGAATTTGATGGTATAGTTACAGCGCCCATTGCGAAATCGGCTTGGAAAGCCGCAGGTTATAATTATCCTGGTCAAACAGAACTTTTGGCAGAAAAATCAAATGTAGAGCGATATGGGATGTTATTTGTAGCGCGATCGCCTTACACTGGTTGGACAATCCGCACCCTGTTAGCTACAACACATATTCCCCTACGCCAAGTAGCAGATACACTCACACCCCAATTACTCAGCCAAAAACTAGATTTATTGGTAGAGTGCTTACAAACAGACTTTGGTATTAGTAAACCGAGAATTGCGATCGCAGGTTTAAATCCCCACAGTGGCGAACAAGGACAACTAGGAACCGAAGAACTCGATTGGTTGATTCCTTGGATTAAACAAGAACAGCAAAAACACCCTCAATTGCTCTTAGAAGGGCCAATCCCTCCCGATACAATGTGGGTGAAACCTGGTCAAGCTTGGTATGGTAATTCATCCATCCAGAATCCAGCCGATGCGTATTTGGCACTGTACCACGACCAAGGCTTGATTCCTGTCAAACTCATGGCCTTTGACCGCGCCGTGAATACTTCCATTGGTTTACCATTTGTCCGCACTTCACCCGACCACGGTACAGCATTTGATATTGCAGGTAAAGGAATTGCTGACCCCACCAGTATGAAAGCCGCAATTCAATTAGCCTCTGAGTTAGCCAGTACTAGAAGGCAAGATCAAAAATATCCTTATGCTTGACTATCTAGATAAATATGCGCTATCCTTGTAAATTGTGTGGTTAAGGACGTATAGCTCAGTTGGTTAGAGCGCTACGTTGACATCGTAGAGGTCACTGGTTCGAATCCAGTTACGTCCATTTGTTGTACAGTGACTAATTATTTGTTGTTTTGTGACTTAAAGCATAACTTTGCCGCAACGGCAACTTTATGGTTGAAAACTCACCCGGCAAACTTATGGTTGAAAAAGTTGTCATTTAGTTAAACCTAGTTGTTGGCCTTATTGAGTTCCTAATCTTTCTACTCCAAGAAATTTGCTTGTACTTGCTGCAATGTAGCACGTACTTCTTTGTATCTCAAGTATCCAGGCTTAGTCATTGACTCGGATACAAGTTTTTCTGTAGGATATATGTCCTCACTGCATAGATCAGCTGCAATCTTTTTAACTTCCTTGCAAGACAGTTCTATATTTTCCAGACGTAATGCTTTACGGTAGTTCAGGTATTGGGTAGAAATATCCTGGCATAATTGCGGAAAATGCTGAAAAATAGTTCTTCTATCATATCCAAGTCGTTGAGCCACTTCTTTCATGGTTGGTGGGAACATCTCGTCACTCGCAAGTACGGCTAGTAAAGCATTCTGTACCTGCTCTGAGTCAAACAACTTTGGGGATATTCTTGTTGTGTGCGATCGCTTTTGAGATTGGTTTGTGATTCTCTTCAGAGAAGTACCAATATTTTCTGATGTGAGGAAATCTAATAAAGTGATTCCCAGAAAGTGGCAGATTCGGAGAAGTAAATCGATCTGGGGTAAAGTTTTCCCGCTTGTCCACATCCATACTGTATTCTTGGGTAGCCCAAGTAAACGGGCAAAACCTGCTACATTACCATCTGAAACTATCTCTATAGGTATACCAAGGGATTTTGTAATATTTTCTTTTAGTGGTGGAGTTTCCAAATATGGAGTTGCAGCAATTAATTCTCCAATTACCTCTGCTACCCAAATTTGCTGCTGCAACTCCTCTTTGGATAAAAATTCTTGCTGAAAAAATTCATCCACTGAGGTTTTACTGTAATTTATACCCAACCATTTGCCGCAATTTGAGCAGTATCCTGGTTGCGATCGCCAAGTGAGCAGGGGTATTGATGCTTGGCAATGAGGGCATATATCCTGAAGGAGCTTATGATGGTAGGGACATACTTTAAAACTACTGATATTCCAAACTAAAGGCTCATATATAGTTGAGATCAGTAATAATATTGTGCTAAACAGTGTCTTTCAATATTTATGGCTTTAATATTTTTGATTTCTTATACCACTGGGTTAGCACAAGCAATTTCCTAGTTGTTCAAGCAAAGTCTGGCGATCTAGATTTCGTCCAATCAGCAATAGCTCATTTTTGGGATTATCTTTCCACTCGTCATCATCAAGGGTAAACCGCTTACCGCACAAGTGGAAGATATGCCTTTTGGGACTTTCATCAAACCACATTATCCCTTTAGCGCGGAAAACGGTGTTAGGTAATTGATTATCCAAGAAATATTGAAATTTTCTGATGGCAAAAGCCTTGTCACTTTGGAAGAAGACTGAGGTGAAAGCATCATCAATATCAAAATATTTATCATAATCAAACAAGTCTACATTAAGAATTAAAGGCAGTGGTACTTGAGAGTGCTGGCTACGGACAATTCTCGCACCTTCTTTGACTTCGTTGATTTTTTGTTCTAATTGGCTCAGAGTAGCTTCATTAACTAAATTTGTCTTATTCAACAGAATAATATCACCATAGGCAATTTGACTATATGCTGCTTGAGAATCGAGTACCTTTAAGCTACAATTAGCTGCATTTACTACAGTGATAATCGAATCAAGGCGAGTTAAATCGCGCAATTCTGTGCCAAGGAAAGTTAACGCAATCGCTACAATATCTTCCAACCCAGAGGCTTCAACAATTAAGTAATCTATTCTCTCTTCTCTTTCTAAAACTTTATATACTTTATCAACCAAGTTATCGTTAATAGTATAGTTTTCAGACATATTAGATGATTGATACTTCTCAACTATATCTGAAACAACAGCAACTTCTCCAAACTCCCCAGCTATAACACCTACTTTTACATTTTCTTGGACTATATTTTTGATTATTTCGTTAATAAATGTACTTTTTCCACTGCCTAAAAAGCCAGTGATAATGGTGACGGATACACCCATTTTAGGCAACATTTTAGATAAATTTTGAATATATTTTGCAAAATTTTGTTTTTCTTTCTCTCGTTTTACATCTTTCAGAAATAAACTTTTTATAACTTCTTTTCTTTGTTGTTCTATTTCCTGTTCTATATGTTTAATATTGTTGACTGTTTGACTCCAATTAGATGCTATCTGCCATACTTGTGTGTGTTTTGCCTCTATATCGGTAAGTAAATCTTGAGAATTAATGGTTTGTTTATCAAATTTTTGCAACACCTGTATAGCTTCTTGTTCTACTCTCTCTAAAGCAAGGCGAACTGTGCGGATATCTAGCAATTGACTAGCTGCAAAAAATTTATGTTCCTGAACACTCAAGTTTCTTTCTCGAACAAATATCAACGCCTTTTGTAAATTTTCTCCGTATAAAAGTTTTGATTCATCTTTACAATTAGAAGCTAACCAAGCAATTACGGCTTCCGCATGAGGCCACAATAATTTTAAGCAATTTTCTACCCAACTTTTGTTGAATATAGACTCGTAAATAGGATTAGCAACTTTTAATTGATTCTGTACTTTAGTCACCAATCCTATACTGAGTAATTCTAATTGCTCTAAACTATCATCTACTGCTATTACTCCTTGTTGTAAAATTTGTTTATAGACTTCCAATGTCCAGAAAGAATGTGGTTGCTCCATGAGTAAATAATTATAAATTTTCCGCACATCTTCTAAAAACTCTTGATTTTTCCAGTTTTCAATTATTTGTGTTTTTATGAACCCTTCAAATTCTTCAACCTCCTTAATTGCATTATTAATAATGAAGTGACATAAATTTATAGTTAAACTGATATTTCCGTGAGTCCAATAAAATATTTTTTGAATAATGGCTTGAGGCTTATTAACATTCTTGGCTAATTCTGTAGTTGCTGCAATGAGGTTGACTTTTTCTGTGTCATCGGGAATTATCAATGCTAATTTCAGGGTATCTAATACTTGACTAACAATCAAAAATTCATGTTCTTCAATAGTTAAGTCTTTGCTTTCTGACCAAATCAAAGCCTCTTGTAATGACTGACCACTCAACAGATGTGATTCATCCTTAGTTTCCATCCACACTTCAAACTGTGGCGCAAATGGTCGCCAATCACTTATTTCTTGATTGACCCAGGTTAAATTAAAGATTGTGGCATATATGCGATTATAAATTATTAACTTATTTTGTTGCTGAAGGACTAAGCCAGACTGTAAAATTTCCCTTTGTTCTGCTGAGTTATCTTCTGCAATTTCTCCTTGTTGTAAAAGTTGTTGATAAAGTTGCAGAATATTAGGGACTAATTTTTTATTTTTGAGCAGAAGACTACGAATGGATTTAAAAAATTCTGCTGTTTCTTTGTTCTCCCAATTGGCAATTATATGGGTTTGGACTAGTTCTTCAATGTGTGCAGCTTCAGTATCTTCAATAATAACAGATTTATCATTAGTAATTAGCTGACCAAGCTTTTCGCTCAAAACAGGTTGAGCACCTGTCCAGGAAAGAACTTCCTGAATTATGATGTCAGGATTGCTAAATTTATTACCAAGTAAACCTTTAAGGGTGGCAGAATTTGCCTTTCTCAGTTCTTCAATATCTAATTCTCGACTAGCTCTCAAAAATTGGTTATCATCATCACTTAAGCTTTTTCCTTCTGCCCATTTTAGTCCATCTCGTAGTGCTTTACCTTGCAATAAACGGGAGTCATCTTGGCGATTAGACGCTAACCAAGCACTAAGGGATTCATCATAGGGACGTAGTTTTGCTAATTCTTGCCTAATCCAATTGGCATCGAAAACTGTTGAATATATTTGGTTATAAACTTTTAATTGACTCTGTTCCTTAACAATTAATCCTGACAAACGTAATTCTGTTTCTTCATAACTGTTATTTGGCTGTAACTGTTGGGACTTGAGAATATTTTGATATAGTCCAAGAAGAAGACCAGCACGTTGTTTATTATTGAGGAGGCGATCGCGTATCGTCCGTAAATGCTCTGGCTCATCTTGTGCTTCCCAATTTTCAATCAGATGCTTCTTAACTAGATTCTCAACCCATTGCGTTGCACTATCATCAAAAATTTCCGTTTCTGTATTGCGTATCAATTGACACAGTTTTTGCGTGAGAAACGGTTGTCCTCCAGTCCAATACAAAACTTCTGCCAGCAGTGATGTTCCGTTGCGGAATTTATCTTCTAATCCTTTGATTAAAGGTTCAACTTCTGCTAATTGAAATCCATGTAAATCAACAGCTTCACCAATATTAAATGGCGTTTGTTTCTTGTCTCTAATTAAATCAGATGGAGTCGCTACACCCAGTAAGGCAAATGTCAGTCGTCTTAAACTATGGTTATCAACACGCTGATTTTGGAAAAACCTAATAAGAGAGAAAAAATCATCGGCTGAAAAATCTTGACTTAGCACACTGTCAATTTCGTCAATGAAAATAACAATTGGTTGGTCAATTTTTCCTAACAACACTTCTGTAATAAAGGCTCTCAAACACGTCACTGCATCAAGATAGTGCCGCTTTTGTTGCCACCATGTCTGCCAATCAAAATCAAATCTGTTTTCTAAATGAAAGCTTTCTACCAAAGCATAAACAATACCTCCATACCACTGCTCTAAAGTAACTTTACGACCAATTCCGGTTAGGTCAATTACGCCACAAGCTATCCCCTGTGCTTTTAACCTTTGCATTGTCTGTACCCGCAAGCTAGACTTACCCATCTGGCGGGAGTTCAGCACATAACAAAGTTTGCCAGCCTGTAATTTTTGATAAAATTCTTCATCTGCTTGTCGCTTGACATAGCTAGGAGCGTCAACTGGAAGGCTTGCTCCGACCTGATAGGAGCTAGAATTGATTTGTGTCATCGTTTAACTTCCTGACAGGACACGGTGGAAATACTCACGGTAAAGTAGGCAACGAGGTATGACTTCATTCTTCTGGATTTGCACCAGTCCTAGACTGTGTAACTGATAAATTTGCATGGAATCCAACGCCACAGGAACAGGTGAATCAACTACCTTTTTTAGTGCTTGAGCTAATTTTGGCTTTCCTTGTAAAATATCCAAGAGCGATCGCAAATGATTGCTGTAAATTCCGGCTTCTGTTGTTGCTGAATCTAATAAATCTTCTAAGGTAATTTTCCCTGCCGCAATATAATACATTGCCAACCGCACTAAATATGGATGTCCTCCAACCATAGACATTAATTTTACTGTGAGTGCATCACTTTGTTCGATTTGATGCCTTTGCGCTAAATCTTCTACCTGTTGTCGATTAAACTCTCCTAACTCTACGGGTACTCCGGCATTAAAAGGTGATTGATGGATATCTAAGGGAATATGAGCTTCTGTAGAATGTGCTAATACTAGCCGTAGTTTTTCCCAATCCCGATTAAATTTTCCCTTTTCATGCCAAGAACGTAGCATTCCGAAGAAATTCACCACTAATTCCTGATTCTCAGGCAGAAACAATCGGTCTACTTCGTCTAAAATTAAGACTACCGGAGAATTGATATGAGCTAAAATATGCTTGTTAAAGTAAGCAGTACAGTTATCATTACTACTTAAAATATCTGTATTCCAAACATTCTTGACTTTATTATTCAGGTCTAGCTCATCACTAACTTTTCCACAAAGCCAACGTAGAAATGTATCGAGATTGCTTAATACAGCTTTTTCTACACTGCCAAAATCTAAATAAAATACTCGATAATTCTGATTTTCTGCATGATAACGAATCCTGATGAGCAAAGAAGTTTTACCCATCAGTTTTGGTGCTTTAATCCGAATTAGGGAGGCAGGCTGAACCAGTGTTTCATAGCAAAGAGATTCAATATCAGCATACTGAATATAAAAAGGCGAGTTAAGCGATACTAGACCATCTGGATATTCCAACTTAGGAATAGCAAACGTGTTATCAGCAGCAGGTTCTTGATGATTTGGTTGGAATGCTTGTTGTAATTGCTGAAGAATTGCCTTTATTTCTGCGTCTATTTGGTAGGTAATGCGATTACCAATGTGTATTGTATTCCCTTGAGCAATGTTAACGATGTAACTTCCTAACTGCACACGATTTTGTTCTGGAAGTATGCTCAGAACTTTCTGCAATACAGCCATATCCTCGTCACTACCAGTATTACCGAGGGTACGCTCAAGTATCTTGACTAACTCTTCCGGTTTAGGGAGGTTATTGTCCCATAATTGCAATTGGTTATCTGATGGCATAGTTGTGAGATGCTAGTTTCCGCAGATAAATGAGGAAATTGATGTTTTTCACTAAATAACACCATCAGCCCCATAAATTAGAGTATAAAATATTCCTCGCTATGGCATGACAGCAGAAATCACACATCAATTGCGAATGCGATGACTACCAATAGTTTGGTAGGCAATCCAGGTTACAAAAAATCTCAAACCACTCATGATAAAAAAAATTTTCTATTAAGTATAAAACATTGCTACCAAAGAGAAGACAGCCAGGAGAATATATCCGTAAACTGGGCAAGAAGCGGCAAAAATCCGCTTTACTAAATTATGCACTTGCAGTAGTAGTTCTTGTTGGGACAATTTTTTTATTCAGTATCTTCAGTAATTCTGCCTTGGCAATGATGGTCTTGCTAGGAGGATTAATCGCTTCTTACCGCCTACACAGCAATGGGCAATACTTGATGAAACGATCTGGTGATGCTCAAAACGGTGCTAAAGCTGAAACCCAAGTAGCTGCATTACTGTTCGCGTTGCAACATCAAGGATGGCAAGTAGAATACAACCTACGAATTAGGAGATGGGGAGATGCAGATGTAGTATTGTACTCTCCCAAAGGCAATTGGTACGTGATTGATGTCAAGTCACATGGTGGTACTAAAGTTTATGAAAGAGGTCATCTGCGAAAGCGTTATGGCAGAAATACCTATGATTTTGAGGAAGGTGATTTAATCAGCAAAGTAAAAGGTCAAGCTACAGAAGTCAGGTATTTAAAAGGTACTCAGCAAGTAACTGGACTGCTTTGCTTTACAAAGGGTGATGTCGATATTCCTAGTAATAATGCTGGTGAGATTTATGTGGTCACTGCTACTGATTTAGTCAATACTTTGTTGCAGTTGGATAAATGATTATAAATAGTTGTGATGGATTGTATATGAAAAGACTTATTGGAAATCCTGCTTTTCACATACCCATTGTCTAATCTTAAACCACCTGATGTTTAAGCATCTAGCTAAAACAAAATCTGAAAAAAATCAAAAAAATTGAGCTAGTTTACCGTATTCATCATTGTAGGGTCTAAAATTAAGCAGTTAGCTAACCGTAGAAATACGCTGCTACAAAACTTATGCTATCAAAGTTTATATTTCTTAATGGGAAAGCAAGATGCTGAGTAGTTTATTTGAGGACATTAAGGCTATTAGTGAATCTGAAGATCCTGAATGGATAGCTGCAAAACTGCAACAAATGAAAGACCCTGATGTGCAAAGCATTGTTGTGGGGGATTCTAATTTAGAAAGTTTTGATAAAGGGATTTTAGAATTTTTAAACTTAGTGCAAGACCAACCCTGGATGTATGCAACACACAAGTTTGGTTACATCGCGCCTTATAACTCAGGTTCAATACAACCCCAAGCCATCCAACATCCTAGTGCAATCCAACCCGACAATAGCCTTAAAAACAACCGCATCAATATTCGCTTAGATCGCCTCCACATTGAAAAGTATCCCGGTGGAGGGACACATAATGTCTTAATTACTTTTGCTGTGAGAAATCAACTCGCTAATACCCAAGAATCAGTCAGTTTCAGTCAAACCTATCGGGTGCAAGAGGGACAATCTGCTGGTATTGCTGGCTACCCCGTATTTATTGGTTTAAATGTGGGTTCACAGGGAATAGCCTTTGAATGCTCAACAGTAAACGTGAAAAATGAGGAAGACAAGACAATATTAGCAGCATTAGAATCTTCACCTTTTCAAAGTGGACTCAAACTTTTAACCACTACTCAACCAGCGATCGCACCGTTTACAGAAATTACTTTAGGAGTTGTAAGATTACTTGCTCAACGCAATGAAAATGTCGCTGTACAAAAATTTTACCTGGGACTAGATTTTGAAGATTCCGCAATGGGTTGTCGTTTAGCTGAAGGTAATTATATTGCTGTGCAAGTTGCTGATGAAACAGTCATTGACTGGAACAAATGGATTTACAAACCAGAGGTAGGAGCAATTGTCCATAAAGCAGACAATTCTCAACTACCTTACAACTACGTAATATTCCGTATTAGTCGGTACGAAGAATAACCAGATTATTTTGTATTAGCCACTTTATTGATAGGACAAGATAGAAATGACTGAGAAATTCACTCACGGTTATGCGTTATTAATTGGTGTTGGTGAGTCTGCTTATAGTAAATTATCTTTACCTGTGACTGTCAAAGATACCCAGGCAATCTATGCTGCCTTAATTGATCCCAATTTATGTGCTTATCCCGATGACCATGAACAGGCTCATATTCGGGTACTGAATAACAAAGATGCAACCAAGGCAGTTATTTTGGATGGATTAAAGTGGTTAAAAGAAAAAGCAGAATCTGACCCTGGTGCTACGGTATTTGTTTATTATTCAGGACATGGCTGGGTAGATAAAACCACAAAACAATATTATTTATTGCAGCATGACATTAAACCCACTAAAATCGCCAGTTCAGCATTATCAGCAGAAGATTTTACATCCGCATTACGCCAAATTCAATCTGAACGTTTATTAGTTGTAATTGATAGTTGTCACGCAGCAGGAATGGCAACTTCTAAAGATGCAGATTTAGAACTTGAAGAAGAGTTTGATGATTTTATCCGAGTTGCACCATCCAAAGGTTTAATTGATGAGTTGAAACAAGGTAAAGGCAGAGTAGTTTTCACTTCCTCTGAAGGTGAGCAAAAATCTTACTGGGTAAAAGATGAAACAATTAGTATTTACACTTATCATTTTCTGGAAGCTTTACAAGGTGCGGGAAACAAACCAGGTGATACAGAAGTAAGAGTTTCTAACATCATGAATCATCTTGGCAAAGCAGTACCTGAAACTGCGCGTCAGTTATATAACAAGGAGCAAGTCCCTCAAAATGATATGACTGGAGGAGATTTCGTAATTGCCAAGCTTCGCGGTGGTAAAGGTTTACCCGATAAAGGATGGGAAGAAGTGAAGCCTGAAGCAACACAGACTATTTACAAAATTGGCCAAATAATAGGTAAACAGCAAGCAGAAAATATTCTCAATATTGAGAAAGCCGATAACTTTCACTTTGGTAATGTCATTCACAAAAGTTAACTTTTGCGGTGCAACGAAGGATGAACAATGACTACCTCCGATGACCTCAAGATTATTTTTGCAAAACTTGCAGATAAAACAGCTACAAATGAGGATCTTGAACTTTTGCGTCAAGCCTATGAAAGTAGCCAAAGAATATCATTTCAATATGGTGAATCTGTCATCAACATTGGTGAAGGAAAAAGAATACAGATAGGAGATCAAATTTATCATGACATAAATATTGAAAGAATTAGAGAAATTGTTTTGTCTATACTGAATGAGCAGCAAAGTTCTACTCAAATCTATTTACCTTCAGCAATACTTGAATCTCAAGTATTAAAAGTATCCCCAAAAGGGAGAGAAAAGGCACGAAAAGAGATGATAAACAAGGCACTGAGTGAAGTTCATCTTGCAGAAAAAATAAAAATAGATATTTCAACAGTTCTAGATTTTTTTAATTTTGAGTTGGTTGAAAAAAATATTTTTACTCAAATCTGTGAACAACTGAATTTGCCTTGGCAGAATATTGTAGATGATATTGATGTAATAGTTAAAGAATTAAGGGAAAATATATATTCTTATATTCAAGAAATTTGTGGCAAAATGCGAGTTCTAGATATGGAGCATCCAATAGGACTATCTGCCATATATACCAGTGTTAATATTCTGCAAAAAATCTTAGGACGCAGACGCTTAGGAATTAGAGAACTATTACAAGGCTGTAATTTGCAAGAGTTTGATCGATTTGGTTTAACTGATATAAAAGAAAAGCGTGTACCTGGATTAGAAGCAGTAAAAATTTATAAGAAAATAATTATTTTAGGCAAGCCAGGAGCTGGAAAAACAACCTTTTTAAAATATCTAGCAATTCAATGCAATGAAGGTGTTTTTCAGCCAGATAAAGTCCCAATTTTCATTACACTTAAGGATTTTGCAGAATCAAAATATAGTCCAACTTTACTGGAATATATAAATCAACAGTTAGCGGAGTACCAGGCTGATAATTTACAAATAGCGAATAAAATTCTTGAAAGAGGTAGAGGACTAATACTACTTGATGGACTAGATGAAGTTAGAGAAAGCGAGCATGATCGTGTACTACGAGAGATTCGCCAATTCTCTGTAAGATTTAGTGAATGTCAGTTTATTATGACCTGCCGAATTGCTGCTAGAGAGTATACTTTTGAGCAATTTACTGAAGTGGAGGTTGCAGATTTTGATGACCAACAAATTCATGATTTTGTTGACAAATGGTTTCAAATAAAAAAAGATATCGTTAAAGTTGGTAAGTTTACTCAGAGGGTCAAGGAAAATGAGCCAATTCGGGAATTAGCAACTAATCCTTTACTATTAACATTGCTTTGCCTGGTATTTGAAGATTCAGGAGACTTTCCTCCTAATCGCTCAGAACTCTATAAAGAAGGGCTAGATGTACTACTAAAAAAGTGGGATGCTAAACGCAACATAGAACGAGATCATGTTTATAAAAGATTATCGCTTAAACGTAAACAAGACTTGTTGAGCCAAATTGCTTTCTCTACCTTTACACGCAGTGAATACTTTTTCAAACAAAAGTTTTTGGAAGAGCAAATTACGGATTATATTCGTAATTTACCTGATGCAAGCACAGATTCAGAAGTATTGCAATTAGATTGTGAAGCTGTACTAAAATCGATTGAAGCGCAACATGGATTGTTAGTAGAAAGAGCAAGGGGAATTTACTCTTTTTCACACTTGACATTTCAAGAGTATTTTACTGCTCAAAAAATAATTACTAGCTCTAATCCTAATGCACAAGAGCAAGCTTTGCACTATCTAGTTACTCATGTGAGCGAGAAGCGTTGGCGAGAGGTTTTTTTACTATCCGTCGGAATGTTAAATAATGCAGAATATCTCTTAACGCTGATGAAAGAAAATATAGATACTTTACTGGTTAAAGAACACAATCTTCAAAATTTTCTTAACTGGGTGCATCAAAAATCACAATCTACTCAACTTCCCTACAAATTAAATTCAGTACGAGCCTTCTACTTTGCAATAGCATATACTGTTAGTTTAAATATGAATAAAATTCGTGATATTAAAGCTGCTCGTGATCAAATTTTAAGCTGTACTCATGACCTCACCAACGCAATTGCTCGTGATTTTATACAAACTCTTGCTCGTGCTATTAGTAATGCGCTCGATAACGCTCAACAAATATCATTGTCACTCGATCTAGACCTTTGTTTTATTCTTGATCCTAACCTTACGCAAAACGCCTTGCTTCCTCGTGACATTGCACTCGCCTTTGATAGTGAACTGCAATATGAGTTGAAAGAACTCAGAGATGAACTACATATCGACAGTGAATACTCTTCTAAACAACTAGTTCAATGGTGGCACGATAAGGGTCGAGATGTTGTAGCAAGGCTTAATAGAATAATACTACCATTTGTTAATAGTGTTATTGATTGGCAGTTTAATCAAGAGCAGCAAAAACAACTGAAAGAGTATTATGAAGCAAATAAGTTATTAGTAAATTGTTTAAATAGTGACTGTTACATAAGTAGAGAAATACGAGAAAATATAGAAATAACCTTATTGCTACCGATAGTAAAATATCAATAGTTAGATCATAACATGAAGGTCTAATTCACAATTAGGCTATATTCCAGAAAATCTTATTACAAAATCAGAAATATTATAGAGAACACACTATTTCCTATCCGCCTTGCTCAAATTTTGTTTGCATAGGATCATCCGTTGGTGGATGCCGACCAATTTCTTTATCAGCCTCACGAATATTGATCACCCGTTCCCGGTTCAAGCTTAATGCGGTGACTGTTGCTCGTCCTGTAGCTGTCAAACCCACAATTAACAGTCCATCGGCAGACCAAATAAAATGCTCACTCCAGTTACACTGTCGTGGATTAAATAATGAAACTTCTTCTCCAGATAAAGGATCAGTTGCTGTCAGCCGATTTGTCTTTCTGCGATTGCAGTGAAAGCAAGCCAACGCCAGATTTTCTAAATTATCTGTTCCACCCAATGACAAGGGTATAACATGGTCTACGGTGAACTGTACATACTGCCATTGTTCAGAGGCATGGCAATACTCACATAGGTACTTGGCTCGTTGACGTACCTGCTTTTGGGTAACTTCAGGGATTTTACTACGAGAGGACACAATTTACGATGCTGACTGAGTTGACGCAAAGGATAAATTACGAATTGTACGATTGACAAAGCTTAAATAATCATCAATTTCTTCGTAGCAATCAAGTTCTTGTTCTTCTTCTGTACTGAGTGAAGTGTCTTGCTGTTTTGCCAACAGTTCTTCAACGCGACTTTGAACAGTGCTGGATGCTCGAAAAACTGGAATACCTTCCTCTAAATCAATCCGCACTGCACCATCAATGGGTAGCGTTGTTGGCAGACAGGATAGTTTCGGTGGCTGAGAGATGCTCATGGCAGTGCCAGAAAGTTAATCGATGAGTAGTTTGATTTTAGCTCAAAGGTGCGTAGGCGTAGCCCGTTGTAAATATTGCTTGCTGATTTAAGCATTTTAACCAAATTGTATAATTTTAAACATTTTTTGTGTAACAAATTACCTTAGCATCTAAGTAAAGGGATAATGCAACGCTAAAGCCAGTACAGCAACTTGGAGGTAGTTTTGAACGTAGCTAGTAAGGTAGATGCTATTCTCAACGCTTGGTTAGACTACATTAATTTAGATGAATATAGTAAAGCCAGGGTTGAAACCAACAGCGATAAAGTCAAACAGCGTGGTGTAAAGCTAGTACGTGACCATTTATTAATTGAGCAAGCCACGTTTTCAGAATTACAGCAAAAAGTTAAGCAAAGGCAAAATACCATACAAGAGGCAGTATGGGTTTTATCATTTCCCCAAGTTTTAGATGTAGAAAAGGGAAAATCTTATCTTTGTCCTCTGTTTAGCTTAGACGTTACATCTATCCTTAAAGGGGAGTATCAAGCACAAGGGTGGAACTTAGATAGCTTAATACTGATAGAAGCTGGAGACAATTTAGGTACTTTTCTGGGATTAGATGATGAACAGTGTGAAAAATTGATTACTCAAGATGGGCTACGAAGTTTTCTGGAAACTACTTTTAAGCTAACATTTGATAGCTATCAGAATTGGATGGAAAAGGTTGTTATTTCCCGTCGCTCTCGTGAACAAATTCAACGTCAGCCTTATTTATTTGAGTTTACAGGATCTGCATATAATTATAATCTCCGGCAAGACTTAAAAGAGATTAAATTAGGCTCGAAAAATTGCTCAAAAGGACATCCTGCTTTTGAATACTTGTTTGGTGAACCTAAGTCTGAAAAAGAAGAAGTTATCTATATGGGAGCTTTCCCAACTCACGCACCGACTAATTCACAATCAAAAGCACTCAAACACGCTCAAAGTGAACCGATAACAGCTGTACAAGGCCCACCTGGTTCGGGTAAAACTACTCTGATTCTTCATGTTATTGCTCAACAGGTAGTTAAACGCGCACTCAATTTAATTGAAATTGGTCAGAATATCAATAACCTAACGGTAGTTAGTAGCACGAATAATAAAGCAGTTGATAACGTCATTGAAAAGCTAGATGAATTTTTTCAAGATGAGTTATTTTATCTCAAAGGGGGAAATAAAGATAATATTGAATCAGCCAATGGAGCTATTGCAAAATTACGGCAAGCTATTGATTTTTTACAAAAGAATCAATTTGATGAGCACCTAAATAATTTATTAAAACGAAAAATTCAACAGATTAAAAAAGAATTGTTAGAAGAAGAGTCTAGATATTTAGAATTAAGCCGACAGTGGGATTTAGATAAACAAAGACATAAACATATTTCACAACAGATTCAAACGCTACAACAGAATTTAGACGAAATTCTCTCAACCTTAATTCCTTTTCAGCAACGAGCCAGAGATTTATCAAAGTACAATCAACTACCAATACAAGCCTATAACATTATAGAAAAGCATTTTAACAAGGCTGAATCACTTCTATCTGAAGGAAGATTAGCTTGGTGGGTTCGCTTTTGGCGTTGGCTGACTGGGAAAACGGAAGAACGTATTTTGCGTGAGCTAAATTCAACTTGTAAATCAGCTATAGAACAAACAGCTACAACTATTTTCCCTATAGAACCACCTACCAATCGCGCTGATTTAATTCAAAAAGCAGGCTTAGTTAGAGAAAGAATAAATGAAGCAGGTGAGTTAAAAAATGTACAAAAAAGATTAGAGGAAAAATATAAAGACAGAGACCAGATAAATCAGCAAAGGGAAGACGCTTTTAAGGAATTCCAGTTATTAGAGATTAGCTTGGCTAATCCACCAAAAAATTTTTATACATCCTTTCACCAGAAATTTCATGACAAGCACAAAGACCTATTTAAGCTATCGCGTGATTTTCTTATTCAACAAGCACTCTACAACAAACATAACATCAAACCAACTCTAGAAATTTATTGTAGTCTTATTTCAGGAGATTGGAAGTCGAAATATAAGATTGCGGAAAACCTAGATGAGCATATTAAAAATCTCAGCTTGATTTTTCCGGTAATCACTTGCACATTGCTTTCAATCCGCAAAATGATTCCTTGGATTGAGGAATGTGTTGACCGCACAATCATAGACGAAGCGGGAATGATTGACCAGCATAAGGCTTTTCCGTTATTAGTGCGATCGCGTAAAGCTATCATTGTTGGTGATCCTCTACAAATTGAACCTATTATTACTTTGGGCGATCAAAGACGCGAATATTATCGCCAAACAGCGTTTATTAATAGAGGATTAACAGACATTGATTACCATCGTTATAGTCCAGAAGAGGAGTATAGTGCTACGGCTTATCACCGCGCTGCTGGAGCAACTGGAGAAGGCGAAGATAAAGGTAAAGGAATTATTTTAAGAGAACATTACCGTTGTCAGCCTAGTATTATTCAATATTGCAATGCTATTGCTGACTATGATTTAGAAATCAAAACAGAACCAGTCAATTCTTTAGTAGAGTCGCACTTAATTGCTTATGATGTTGAAGGTAATATCCGCAATAATGTTAATGAGGAAGAAGTTACTGCTGTATGTGAGATAATTGAGCATTTAGTTAAACAAGGTTACTCAGTAGAAGATATAGGCGTTATTTCACCTTTTAAAGTTCATGCTGCTGCGTTGAGAGAACAATTAAGAAAAAAATTTTCTCAATTAGACTCAAAATCTGTTGGCACAGTTCACACCTTTCAAGGTTCTGAGAAAAAAGTCATTATCCTATCTACAAAAGTATGTCAACCGCAAGATAATGTTTACTGGATTAACAAACGACCAAATCTTTTAAATGTTGCTGTATCAAGAGCTAAAGAATTATTTATTTTAGTTGGTAATCTTTACAGACTAGAAAAAGGAAACCTGACTCGGCAACTTGTTGAACATATTCGAGAGTATGGAGTTGTATTAGAGTATAAATCAGCAGCAGAAATTCCTAAAGCAGAACCTGGTACTATTCCGGTTTATGATTGTGATCATTTAAGAATTTTTAGAGAAGCTATCGACCAAGCAGAGGAAGAATTGATAATTGTCACGCCTTGGATTAGAGGAAGTGAATCAAAACTGTTTGGTAAAGAGGTTGTTTCAGTTTTAGAAAGAAGAGTTAAAGTAACAGTAGTTTACGGAAATAAAGGTAACGAGGAGAATGATAATAATGATCCCACAATTGAGAATAAGCTGAGACATTTATTCTCACAATATCCAGGTTCACAATTAATTCGCTTAGGAGAAGGAAAACATATAGAAAGTAGAGGAACAAATGAAAGGATTTTGGTACGTGATACGAAACTGGCTATTATAGGAACTTGGAATTGGCTTTCTCACCCTTACAGAGCGCAATGTGGCAGGACATCGTTAAATATTAAACCTCAAATTCGCCAAGAAACAAGTGTACAATTTTCTGATTTATCGTCTATTGAGAGTATAAAAGCAAAAATTTATCAATTAATTTCACAATAGTTAAAAATTTTTAGATCAAAGAACAGACAACCCGGAATCCAATTTGCTTGTCCTTTGTGGTTGCAGCTTCAGAAAAGCGAGATGTAGAACGACATAAATTTGCAGGATGACCCCAAGAACCACCACGCAAAATTCTATATTCTTCATTTCCATCATCTACCCATGCACTACCATCTAATGGTGCGTCTTGATAGTCATCGTGTTCATAATCAGCGCACCACTCCCAAACATTACCGTGCATATCGTATAAGCCAAAAGTATTAGCTGGAAAACTACCAACTTCTGTTGTACATTGGCGATTAATGCTATTTATATTGTCACTGTCACCGCAATAATTGGCTAATTTATCTGTAATTATTTGACCAAAATGGAATGGCGTTGAGGTTCTAGCACGACAAGCATATTCCCACTCAGCTTCACTGGGTAAGCGATAATGCCTTCCTGTTTTCTGCGAGAGTCGCTCACAAAACTCTAGTGCATCATACCAAGAAACTCGTTCTACAGGTAAATTCTCGCCGTTAAAACAGGATGGGTCAGGTTTGAGGTGGTGGTTTATTTTTGGGAGGTTTGCAATAGCTCTCCACTGTCTTTGGGTAATAGGATATCTACCTATAAAAAAGGGTTTTATATTAACTAAATGTTGAGGACGTTCATCTTCTTGTGATGCTTCTTCCTCTCGTGATGCACCCATTGGGAAATTACCACCTGGAATGGAAACCATTTCCAGTACAACACTATTTCCTAAATCTTCTACAAAATACTCAGCTTGTGTACTGTAACGCTTTGTTTCTTTTCCTTTATGATCTACAGTTACAACTTCAAACTCGAAAATATTAAGCTCTGAGGGTAGTCGGCTAACTTGCTTATGTGAATTAGTGTTGACTAAAAACTTTTCGGTTGGGGTTTGAGGAGAAAAATTAGACGAAATCGAAACTTGGCTTTCCTGGAGAAATTTTTGTAACTGTCGGAGAATTGCCTTTACTTCCTCGTCTATACCACCTTGGTAGGTGATGCGATCGCCAATATGAACTCCATTTCCTTTCGCAATGTTAACAATGTTATTTGCTAACTGCATCTGATTTTGACCATCAACTGTCCTCAGATATTGCCGTAGTAAATTGATATCTTTTTGATTTCGACTACCATCGAGGATACGGTCAAGTATTTTTACTAACTCATCAGACGAAGGAAACTCTGGCATAATTGGCAAATGATCTGCCAGTAGCACTGTTGCACTTGACAGAACAGCTATAATATCAGACAGTTCAAATTTCGGCAATCTTACGACTTAAAATTTCAATTCCGGTAATATTATGCTTGAAAGCGTTGTTTTTAGGTGGAAGCAGGCTTACAAAAGAATTAGCATTTCCGGTTTGTCTGCGGCAAGGTTATGCTTTAACGAGCGGCAAAGTTACGCTTTAAATCATATGTTTTGTGATTTAAAGTTTGGTTTTGCCGCAACGGCAAAGCTATGCTTGAAAACTGTAACGGCAAAATCATGCCTGAAAAATTTTGAAAAAAAATCAACGTAAATTAAGCTAATCGGCATTTAAGCTGCAACATAGTCGCTATTACCTTTATTTTTGATTTTTCGATGCCACTTAAATAATACCATTTTGGATTTTAGATTTTGCGAAAAGTTGCGTGGGCGGGTTCCCCGACTTGAGCAAACTTTTCAAGACAGATTTTGGATTGGGTAAGGGTTGATCGGTAAGCTTTTGAGCCATCAATCTGTCGCAATCATTTTTTAATTTGGTATAACTAACTCGCCTTGATTTAATAGCTCATCTAGCAGTGACTTTAATTCATCTACTGATTTAAACAGACGATGGGCAATATATTCTTTACATGAGTGCCAGACTAACTCGATAATGTTGTAATCAGGACTGTAAGCAGGTAAAAATTCTCGGACAAAATTAGGAAATTCTTCAGATATTTTAGCTAGAATATCTTTACGTTTATGAAAGCTTGCATTATCTAAAATTAAAATAATCTTCGACCCAGATTTTTCAAAATCTTCAAAACTGTTTCCTTGATTTATCCATTCTTGCTTAATTAATTCATTTAATTGTTGTAATTGCTCATAAAAAATATCTGCGTTTCCTTTTTTAACGAAAAAGCATACTCGTTTTCGGTCTAATTCTCTGATTGCTCCCATGACATTAACACGACCACAACGTCGTTGTCCTGGAACATTTTTACGTTTTCCTTTTTTACCCCAACCCTTACGCCGAATCACACGTAAACTGAACCCACTCTCATCCCAAAACCATACCTGTAAACGTTCTGGTTGTTCTCGCGCTATTAATAAATATTGAGCAAGTTTTTCTTTAAACTTCGCTCTTTCTATTGGGTTTTGTTTATCTTCTAAATCATATTTAGCCCAGATATAACTATACTTTTTTCTCTTTAATATCCTCCTCACTTGAGAACTACTTAAATCAATCCCTGTTTTCTCGGTTAAATACTTGGCTAGTCTTTCTGCTGTCCATTTCCCAAATTCGTAACCTAATTCTGATGGGTCTTGGTCAACAGTTTTTAATAATAGTTCAATATATTCAGGAGTCGCTTTTCGATAATATGCGTACTCTCTTTTATTATGTAGAGTTTCTAGATCATCTGGATCACCGTGCATACACCAATATGCTACTGTTCTGTGCGAACAGCCCAAAAACTTTGCAATTTCTTGTTGTGGTTTCCCATCATTTTGCAGCAGAATGATAAGTATTCTTTCCCTAACGTGTGGTAGCTACGCTTTCTTTTAGAGCTTCTTGTAGATTGCTGACTTGTGACGGTTTTAAAAAGTTTTTGGCTGGGGGCGGCATAGTTGCTTTTGAACGGCTTCATCTTATTATTATGCAACTTTAGTGCCGATTAGCTTACAAAATTAGCTGACACAAGAATGAGCCTTGTAGTGTTGTTGACGGCAAAGTTATGCTTCCAGTAGCGGCAAAGTTATGGGTAAAGTCACAGAATTTGAGTTAAAAATCTATGTATGATATATATGTAACACGGTAAATCTAGCAACATACCGGGGTAAGAATAGCAGAGGGACAACGGCGGTGGGCATAGTAGTTGAGAATGTATCCAAAAATTTTGGTAGTTTTAAGGCAGTTGACCAAGTTGACTTAACAGTTAAAAGTGGTTCACTGGTGGCATTGCTTGGGCCATCTGGTTCTGGTAAATCTACTTTACTGAGGCTAATTGCTGGTTTAGAAATGCCAGATAGTGGCAAAATCCTTCTGACTGGAAAAGATGCTACTTATCAAAGTGTGCAAGAGCGAAATATTGGGTTTGTGTTTCAGCATTATGCTTTGTTCAAGCACATGACTGTGCGGCAAAATATTGCTTTTGGTTTAGAAATTCGCAAAGCCCCAACTAAGAAAATTCAAGGGCGGGTAGAACAGTTACTAGAGCTAGTACAATTGGGTGGATTAGGCGATCGCTATCCTTCACAGTTATCTGGTGGTCAAAGACAACGGGTAGCATTAGCGAGAGCCTTGGCAGTCGAACCGGAGGTGTTATTGTTGGATGAACCCTTTGGTGCGCTGGATGCCAAAGTGCGGAAAGATTTACGGGCATGGTTACGCCGCCTCCATGATGAAGTTCATGTTACCACTGTTTTTGTTACCCACGACCAAGAAGAAGCAATGGAAGTGTCGGATGAGGTCGTAGTCATGAATAAAGGACGGGTGGAACAGGTAGGTACACCAGCAGAGATTTACGATAATCCCGCGTCGGCATTTGTGATGAGTTTTATCGGCCCGGTGAATGTTTTACCAAACACTTCCAGAATTTTCCAAAGCTCTGGATTTGATGCACCACACCCAGAAGTGTTTTTACGTCCCCAAGATGTCATTATTGAAAAACAAGCCAATGGTGCAACGGCATCTGCTAAAGTCAGCCGCTTAATTCATCTGGGTTGGGAAATTCAAGTAGAATTAACTTTAGATGATGGACAAGTAGTAACAGCTCATCTCACACGCGATCGCTTCAACGAATTAGAGTTAGAGCCACAACAACGGGTTTACGTCAAACCCAAAGATGCCAAATCCTTTCCGGTATATTACTCAATCTAAAGTTAAAAATTAAATAATTACTTGCAAAAGAAGGATGAAGTACATTTATCCTTCTTTTTTGCTGTTAGGACTTACGCCAGAAGGTACTCCCAAACATAAACTCTCAGGACTTACGCACCAAGATTGTCTATGAAGATTGGGTGTAAGGGTGCAAGGGTGTGTGGCTTAATACATACACCCCTGTACCCCTACACCCCTCACAAGTGTAGGTTTTTAACAGAGTGATGAGTAGCGACTCTAAAAATCACGATTTAATCAGAGTTCCACCCCCCTCACACCCTTACACCCCTACACCCTAAATCAAGGTTTTTGGGGCATAACGTAAAAAACCTACACCTGTCAGTGTACCCCTACACCCTCGCCAAAACACTTGATTTTTCGTTTTTATGCGTAACCTTGTGTATAGGTGTTCCAAACCCCCACACCCTCTTGATGCGTAACTCCTACGTGTATAAGTTATTCTTTATTTTTCTTTATACTTCTATAAGTATATACTTACTTTTCTTAATATTAACTTAAGATTTAGAGATAAAATGTCTTTAAACTTTAAGTTGCAGTGTTCAGTTTTCTAAACTTGCCTACAATTAGGCATAGATAACCTCTACCCAATGGTAGAATTTTTGAGCAAAACAATCAGGCATAATTTTTGTCTGCTTAAATAAAAATATGAATGAAACATTACACCAAGGTATCAAACATCAACCAGCTAAAATACCTAATATCACAGTTAAAAACATAACAAGAGCTTGATGTTAGGCAGATAAATCTCTGTTACTGTGACAATATCAACTCATAATCCCAAAACTTAAGTTGGAATAGTTACAACTTTTTGTTAGCCAAAATCACATAGATAACTACCACCAATCATTCTTTCTCAAATTGCCAAAAGTTAAAAAAAGAAAAATCACGAAAATCTTGCTGAGATGTTTACTGCCATTTTTATTTGTAGAAATTTTAAATTCTTGTAATCAAGAAAGCTGGATTAAAGTCAGTAGCAGACAGATATAATGTATACATTTTTAAATTATTGGTTAAGTTCTGCAAATCCGACACTGAGAAAAATTGCTACCAAAAAGCAGCTTTATGAAATCTTATAAATTGCTACAATGAAACCCCGTAGAAACCGATAAAACTTCAAAGAAAGAAAACTTACTTTGGTTCTATGATTTAAGAGCTCAACCTATATCTATTAAAAATCCCTATTATTGACACCCCAAGCAAAAATAAAAGGTAAAAATATGAAGATAATTCCAGGTTTATCTAGGTCATTTGCGCTGCAACTACTAACATTTACAGCAATAGCCACGGCGACAACCTTAAAACATAATTCGTTACCAGCTTACGCCCAAGAGGCTCCCAAAGAACCCCAACCCACAACAGAGAGGATTTGCTCTTTAGATCCTGTGGAATCTTTATTACCACCACCCCAAGCCAAAACTAGCAATTCTTTATTTTCATACCTAGCTGCTGAGGGATTTACTCAGAGCAAAGATGGTTCCTGGGTATGTTATGTCAATGACCCGAAAAAAGAAGGACGTTATTACACCTTATTTAAAGTTCAAGAGCTAAATGGAAAGCTGGTTGGCAGTTCTTTTTTAGACGGTGGGAATTTAATTGAAGGTCAAGATAACCGCACCTTAGATTTTTTTATGACGCTGATTGAGCATCATCTCAATGGTGATCAAGAAAATCGCCAAAGCATACGTAGATATTTAGAATCCTTTATCTCTTTAGTCAAAGAAGGCAAAATCAAAGCTTCCCGTCGCGGATTTTTGTTTGACCAACCCAACCGTGCTTTAGTTGTCTACCACACAGTCGGTAACGATGCAGCCGGAGAACTCAAAGGGACAGCAATTACCCTCAACATTCAAATATCTGATAAAGTCAATGCCAACTCAACCAAGAGTGCAGTACCAACTTCTGTAGGAGAGAATATCCAACCTAACCAAAAATAACACGAATGATTGAATGGCTTGTCAGTGGTGTTTCGTTTATTGACCAGGAGATGTATCTTGTTGAAATCAACTGTCAAAAGCATAGGAATTTCGTTAACGTCTTTGGCAGTAGTATTGTCTGTTTGCCAATCTGCTAACGCACAACTAAATGTAGGACAGCGTAAAATCCAAAGAGGACTGGAGCGTGAGTACCTCCAATATCAGCTAGAAAATCGTAATCTCAGCGATGCGATCGTCATCCCTAGCTGTATTGTGGGTAGTGGTACTGGCTGTAATAAAACTGGCACAGTCCTGCAACAATTACTGGCAATTAATGGTGGCCCTAGTTACTACGATTTAGTAATTCGAGCCGCCGGGGGACAGCAAAACTACCAGAATTTCGCGGCTTTTTATGGCAACAATGAAAGATTGCCAGAAATTCCGTTTGCATCGTTTTGGAAAAGACAGTCTCCATCAATTGTGGATGGTTATCAATACGTCCTCGGCCAGCCTGTGAGCCGTAGTCCGGTGGCTGGTTTGGGTGCAGTGACTAGAAACTTTGCTTGGTCACCAATATCTAGAGGTGATAATTCTCTTAGTCCCAGAGAAGGACTATTAGATTTGAAGTATTCTTTCGGGCGTGAACTCTTGGTTGAGGTATCGAAAATTCCGAATCTCCAACAGCAGATTCGTGATTTAGATTTGCCTCCTGAGATGACGCAGTTTTATTTAAATAACCTCTCGCAAGGGTTAAATGCTTTAAAAACTGGAAATGAAGAGGCACTACAAGAAAACATTTTAAGAATCTTTTCCTTTCCCTATTCACCTAACTACACAACAAGCCCTAACTATGGGCGGGTATCTCTGGACACACCAAAAGAGTTAGACAACATTGAAGGTATCCCTATAGGTGGTGAAGAACTCAACCCCGACATCGCATTATTAGAACCAGACTCATTTCCGTTAGATTTAGATACTAGCCTACCTTTTGATGATGGTACCATACCTGGAAATGATAAATTTAACCCCTTCATCTTCGCTCCTCTGTTATTGATTCCGCCGATAATCCTCCTCCTAATGGGTGGAGGAGATGATGGTAGTTCTTCTCCCCCAGTCACAATTCCTCCAGTGGTTCCACCAGTTCCACCTACTCCCAACCCAACCCCAACCCCAACCCCACCACCACCAGTCAGGGTGGATGAACCATCAACATTGACCGCTATACTATTGCTGACACCTTTGTTGGGCATACTCAGCTATAAAAAGCGCACCACCAGAACAAGGACTTGTGTGAAATCTTAAGAGTCATCTTTGATTTTTGAAAAAACTTCAATATCTTTCAGGTCGGCATTTACCAGTATTTTTTAGGTTGGTTGAGAGTTGGACTGCAAATTACCATCCCAGCTATCTTTGATTAATAAAAATCCCTCGGCAAGCTACCGAGGGATATATTAATTAGTACTTTTCACCTAAAAATATCCCACTTCCTTAGAATACCTATTCGTTTTAAGATGAGTATGCCAAAATGCCAAATCGTTGTTATTTATGACTCAGCTGATCGAATACGAAGAAGCCAGCGCCGAAGTTCGTGCAGTCTATGATGATATTCGTGCAACACGACAAACAGATTACATTAATAATTTTTGGAAAGCTTTAGCTAATCATCCGCCGACGCTACAACGTACTTGGCAGACAATTAAGGAAGTGATGACTGGCCCTGGTGAACTTGACCCACTGGTGCGCGAGTTGATTTATATTGCTGTGAGTGTGACGAATGGCTGTGATTACTGTATATCGTCCCATACGGCTGCTGCCCGTGCTAAAGGGATGAATGATGCGATGTTTGGCGAACTGCTGGCGATTGTTGGGACTGCAAATATGACTAATCGTTTGGCTAATGGTTATAAAATTCCAGTGGATGAGCAATTTCAGTCATAATGAGGAGCTTAATAGAAAAACTTTGACTGGCATTAACGATTCATGGCTACCCGCACCCGCAGATTTAACTTTATTGGCGAATGAAGTTCATATCTGGCGAATTGACCTTGATATAGTAGACTCACTACAAGAAAGTTTTGCTGTAACTTTATCTAGTGATGAACTGACTCGCGCTAACCGATTTCGTTTTGTGGAACATCGCCAGCGTTTCATTGCGGGTCGTGGTAGTTTGAGAAATATATTGAGTCGTTACTTAAAGATTGCACCACAAGAAGTAAGATTTGACTATGAACCTCGTGGTAAACCACTTTTGGCTGATGGTTTAGCAGCTAGTGGTTTGTTGTTTAATTTGTCGCATTCTCAAGATTTGGCTTTGTGTGCGGTGAATTACACAAGCAAAATTGGCATTGATTTAGAGTATATGCGTTCTGTTTCTGATTTGGAGGCTCTTGCTCAAAGGTTCTTTTTACCGCGAGAATATGAGTTAGTGCGATCGCTTCCTCCTCATCAACAACCAGAAGCATTTTTTCGTTATTGGACTTGTAAGGAAGCTTATTTAAAAGCCACAGGTGATGGAATTTCGCAGTTAGAGCAAGTAGAAATATCTCTCACACCTAAACAACCAGCTAAATTACTCACATCTGAAGACTGGAGTCTTGTGGAGTTTACACCTGCTGATAATTATCGTGCGGCTGTGGCTGTGGCGGCTTCTGGTTTGGATTTCAAATATTGGCAGTTCAACGAAAGAACTGTTAAAAAATCCTCCTAATATTACGCCACCCAATTCCAGATAGAAAAATTAAAAGCGTAAGTATAAAGTGATATGGCAAACCAAGTTAAAATTGCATATCCCCAACGATTGTGGCGAGAAAATACCAAACCTAATGCCCATGAAAGCGACACAATGCCATAAGCATAACGACTAACAGACATCAATGCTCCAGAGAAGATGATGAGTAACAAGGAACAAAAACCGTAGGTTACAGCCGTTTTACTCAACTGGTGGCGAAAATACCACAACATATAACCACCACCAAATACCATCACAACTTTAATTAAACTGTCTTTGCCCACAGCAATAGCATCAGTTAAAATGTGCCACCAACTTGGTTGCGCCCATGCTTTTTGGATATGCACAAATGCTAAAGGATCTTTGAAAGCAATGGCACAATATACACTAAATGAAATTAATCCTAATGGGACACAAAGTCCGGCAAGATAAGCACTTAATGGTTTCTTTTCTTGCCAAGCAAGCAAAATAAAATTAGGTAATAATGTAATTCCTGTGGCGCGAGTTGCACTAGCCAAAGCCCCACAAATAGCAGCCCAAACATATTGACGATTATCGAATGCTCGCAAGGCTGCCGTAGTCAACAATAAAAATAAACCTTCAGTATAAATAACTGTGCCGTATAAAGAAAACGGACACCAAATCATCACAGCAGTTGACCATTTTGCCACATAACTTCCATGACGTTCTTTGACCCAAGAATATAACAGTAACAATGCCCCTAAAAAAGCAAAATTATTTACTAATGTACCCGCCACTTCAAAGGGTAAACCCAACACCATTAACCCACGACTAATTAAGGGAAATAAAGGATAAAAAGCAATAGGATATTGATTGCCATCTCTAGCATAGCTATAACCTTCAACAGCTATTTTGCGATACCACTTGCCATCCCAATGAGAAAATAATTCCCAACCTGGTTGCGGAAAAAAACCAGGATTATAGTCTAGGGGATATGGAGGTTGCCAGTATGGATGCACAGGTGATGTGTGTATTAAAGGAGCAACAACTTGCATAGCAATAATAATTACAAGTCTGCTCACGAGCCACATTAAAATTATAAAAAGATAGTCATTTATGGGGAGATTAATATTTTTAAATAGTATTGGTTGTTTAATTAGTTTTTTCATATAGGAATCATATTTGATTTTTGAAATATATGTAGGATGTATTAGCGACGGTGTAATACATCTACAGCAAATTTTTCGGTGCGTTACGGCTTACGCCTAACACACCCTACTGACTTGCATTTTGGATGACACTTCGCTATATTTTCGTCAACAAGTTTAGTGCCTAACTCACTATCATAATATTACTTAAGATTGAATGGTTGGCAAAATCAGACTTTAGGGAGATTTACGAGGTTGGCGTAATTCCCAGAGTGAGTAATACTCATCTCGATAAACAAGATTTATTTTAGCTTGGTTCTGAGTCGCTAATTTTTGTCGCCAAGTATCAGCAATATTGAGTAGGAAAACTTGGGTATAGCCGTCGGGAATTTTGGGAATAATTTGATTTTTCACCAACTTTAATCGGACAGTTGGATCTAAAAGATAACTCAAAGAAAAGATATTCCCATAATTAATCCCTTCCCCATCACTAATTAATAATGAACGGGAAGAACGATGAATAATTTGAGCAACTTGAAAGTTATCATAACTCACGCCTTTATTCCACCAAGTGCCAGCTTGATAATATACCCGCGCCGAAACTAGTCCAGTAACAATCAGCAGTGATAAAATGATTTGCCAAATTCTGCGTCTTGCTAAACCACCGTTATGAATTTGTGTAGCTAACAAATAAGCAACAGCAATTTGAATACCTAAATAAGCCGGGAAAAAATATGGCTCAGAACCTATCTCGATGCCACCAGAGTTTAAGGCTGATAAAATTAATGGTAATGATGGTACTAACATCAAAATTACAATAAATAGCCAAGTTTGATAGTTAGCAGTCAGACAGAGAAAGGCAATTGCACATCCGACTAAAATTACCAAAAGTCCTAAAATTAGATAACTGTAATTGTTATCTAACATCATATCTAAATCAAAAAATATTCTTCTGAACTGTGTTAGTAAGAATGGGAATACAGGCTGTGATGGTAATTGGCTATTTACTTCATTATTTGAGATTAAGAACTGCAAAAATTTGGCTAATCCAATAATTAGCCAAGGAATAAATGCAAAAAAGGCGACAACTGAAGCTGAGAGGTAAGCTAAAAAAGCTTTATTGAAGCGAAATCCGGCAATTGTGATCACATAAATTCCATGTGCGATCGCAACCAATATACTCCATATACAGGTGTAGAGGCTTAATACTAAAGTGACTGTATAAAGACTCCAATGAGAAAACTGATCTGGTGTTGATTTATCTCCAGATATTGACTCTAGTCGTAAAGCGCGGATGAGTGCAGCACTGTTAATGATAATAGTGACAAACCACAGAATATATTCTTGGGCTTCTGTGCCATATATTAGATAAACTGGAGAAACTGCGGCAAGTGCGATCGCAATCCCAGATACTGATAAGGATACAGGAAATAATTCCCGACATAACCAATAAATAGCCGGAAATACTAACAAGCTAATACAAGCTGATAAACTGCGAATCGATGTAATTGAATTACCAAAAATCTCTAGCCAAAATCGCGCGATCGCAAAATAAAGTGGTGTACGTTGCGGATTTTCTTTCGCTAAAGACATAATTGTATCACTCAGTCCTTTTTGGGAATTCACACCTTGGAACTGAGTTAAACTCTCTGGAGAAATTACACGATTATTAAATAATTGCTGCTTGACTTCCGCAACTGTATAGCCAGAAATTCGCAATGATGTATATGTTTCATCATGAGAATAAACTTTGCTATCTAGATTAAAAAAGCGGAACAATACAGCCATCACCAGCAAAACAATAATTAAAAACCGCAACCAACTTGGCATGATGGTGTTCTGCTGCATAGTTACATAAATTATATAGGAATCCGATTTGATTTCTGAATCTAGTTGTGTAGGCAGGGAGTAGGGAATGGGGAGTAGGGAGTAGGAAAGAAGCTTGACCTGAGTGTCCTGATTTTTTTCATAAATCAAATATGAGTCTTATAGGGAGATGAAAGATGGCGGACACTAGTAAAATTATTTATTTTTCAAACACTTGGGTAAATGCCATTTTGTAAAATTTTCTAGATTAGAAATAGTCAAAAAATCAATTGTTTTAAACTGTCGATCAATAGCTGGTAAACTACATATTTTAGCCCCGATACTTAAATAAGCTTGTAAAATCTTGGGAATTTCTACTTGACATTTATCTAAATTAGGTGGCGTAATTTCTAACTTGTATGGCGAATTGGGAGATACTAAAATACTTGAATGCGTGAAATTGTTTTTTTGAAAAAAATGATATGCACAAGCAGCTTGTCTCGCAGATTGTGTGAGTAATGAAGCACAACCAAAAAAATATTTATTCTTACTCCAGATGAGATAATTTGCTAGTCCTTCCCACAGTAATAACAAGGCTTGAGTGTGACGAAATTCTTTAGCAATACACGCACGTCCAACTTCTACCGATGTTTGCAGTATATGTTCAGGAATTGTGCTGAGATTAAACACATCAGCTGCATCAAAACCTAAACCTTGAGATGCCATTTGATAAGTTTGCATCCGATAAGTGCCAATTGTTTGACCAGTTTGTTTGGAAATCAACATTAAATGATGACAAACTTCATCAAATTTATCCCTATCCATCTGGGTGAGGCTAGAACTAGAAAATCCCAAGCCTAATTCCAGATTAAAGACTTCAAACCGCAAGCGGAAGATAGATTCTAATTCTTCTTCAGTTGCAGCCAGTCGCAAAATATACTTGTCGGTTTGAAGGACTGGAAAATCTGTCCAAGCAGAAGAAAGATTGCGTGAATAATGAATGTTGCGGTAAGAAATTTCCATCTGTCTTCCAACTGAGATGTGCGGAGATATCCTAGTCAATTCACACGCTTTACCCAAACATTCGATGCACTATCATACCAAAGCGTTACAGGCGTGATTTTCTAGGATATATTTCCAGAAAGGTCTTTTGATAAATCTTGACTTAGTAGCGTGTCAGGTTTATCGGAGAATTATCACTAAACCTCTTCTGAAAACAGTATTGATTTTCCCCATTTCATCAACAAATCCTCTCCCCGTCATGATTTGAGAAGTTAGTAGAGTCACCAGAGTGAGAAATGAGTGCTTTTATTATGCCTTTGAGTTAAAGAAAAATCTGGCAATAAGATACAAATTTTACGAATACATGAATTAATTTTGTTGTCAATAGACAATTTTCAGATTATGTAGTGTTTTTTGGTTAAATGTTATACAAAGTGGTTATGAATTCATCCTTTATACCCTATCTGATGAGCCAAATTAACTGGCTTAGTCATTTCGCATCAATACTACTAAGCAGCAACAACTTGCAGCTAATTTGATTAAACTTAAAGCTCCAGTTTTTAAGACAATAAAAGCACCCAAACCGATTAAAATAAAAGGTACAAGCTGATTAATGTAGCGAGTTAAAATATCTGCGATCGCCTTTTGATCAGCTAACCTATAAGCAACGTAGCATAAAACACCCAACAATAAAAAAAATACCCCAATAATTATCCAAAAGCTAGTTAAATTACTACTAGCAAACAGTGGAATATACACACTAATATTATCACTGCCATTAGCAATAGTTACTGCCGCAACACTATAAGTCTGGGGAGCGATAAAACTAATAGTATCTCTTCCTGAAGACGTGAAATTTTCTGCTACCAACTCTTCTTGATTGTCATCTTCTGGATTAATCAAATTACTAATACCGATAGCGATGGGAATCAAGCCTAACAATCCCAACCAGTTAGCACCTAAAACAAAACCACCAAATAAACCAGATAAACTTAAAATGACTAGGACAGTAAAACCTAAATACTGTCCTACAAAAATATGTTGCGGTCGAAAATCAGTATTGATTTGCGAAAAAAAAAGTAGCAAAATCACAATATCATCAATATTAGTGGCGCTAAAGGCAACAACACCTGTACTAATTGCACTAATTAAATCATCCATTTGCTAGAGGCTGAAACTTGGGTATGAATAATTTAGCTACATCTTTTTTTGAAGGCATCATTGCTTTCTCTGCTACTAATATTGATGACATCATAGTTCTACTACTACTATTCTCTCAGGTAGGTGGTAAATTTCGACGGCGGCATATTATATTTGGTCAATATCTTGGGTTTTTAGCTATCATCATTGCCAGCTTACCAGGGTTTTTTGGGGGTTTAGTTGTGCAGCGTGAATGGATAGGATTACTCGGAATCTTACCAATTGCGATCGGTGTGATGCAATTGCTCAACCGAGAACAAGAAACTATCGCCATTCAAGAAGTAAACACTGATTTTAAACAGCATTCACCAGTTAATTCATTATTATCTTTAATTTTGAGTATTTTGCATCCCCAAACTTATAAAGTTGCCGCAGTCACAATTGCTAATGGAGGGGATAATATTAGTATTTATATTCCCTTATTTGCTGGTCAAACCTTTGCCAGTTTGGGAGTAATTTTAAGTGTATTTTTAATTATGGTTGGTGTTTGGTGTACTGTTGCGTATTTTTTGAGCCAACACACTACCATTGCTTATCTTTTAAGTCGCTACGGTAAAATTATTGTGCCTTTTGTCTTAATTGGCTTAGGTTTATTCATTATGTACGAAAGAGGTACATTCAACTTACTACCTTGGGTCAATAGTCAATAGTTTATTTGATGATGAACACTAGCCTCTAGTCTTTCACTAAGCTTGATAAACTAACTTCCAACTTACCATCATCAAGATTGCATAGATAATAAATCGCAGTGGGCGTTGTGGCGCTATTTGACAGATTTTTGCACCCAACAATACTCCCGGAACGGAACCTAACCATATCGGTAACACCAAATTCCAATTAACTGTGCCTAAGCTGAGGTGTCCTAGGGAGGTAAACAATAATAAAATTGCAGCTTGCGAAATATCTGTCCCTACTAACTTACGTGCATCAAGGCGGAAAAAGGCTATGAGTACCAAGGCAAACATCGAACCAGAAGAAACACTCGTTAGTCCAACCAAACAGCCTAAAACTGACCCCAAAAGTATGGTGTAGAAACGACCTAAATGAGTAGTTAAGTCGATTTTTGGTAGTTCTGGTAAACTGAATTTAGGAAAAAATGTCAAAAGTAACAGTTGTACCAACGCTAGTACAGTAATGAGTAAAATTGTCCCCCCTAGCAAGCGCAGCAAAATACTGTCTAGGTTATATTCTCCAGCGTGCTTGATATAGTGCAGTATCCCCACACCCAACATTGAACCCGGAACACTACCCAAAGCCAGCCACTTGACTACTTCAGCGTCTAAGGTTTGTTGTTGCCAATGCTTAATGCTGCCAACTACCTTCATTAAGGTGGCGGCTACAACATCAGAACTGACAGCAATTGATGGCGGAACTTGAAAAACAAATATCAACATTGGGGTGATGAGAGAAGCTCCACCAATTCCTGTTAAGCCAACGACAATGCCCACCAAGAAGCTTAATAGTGGCAATAATAAATAATCCATACTCCTTCCAAAAATGCGGGTTTCTCGTACAGTCAAATCTGTCTACAGCAAAGCAGGAAAAACTACCGCCAAGTGCTAGGGGAAGCTCTTGGTGGTAAGAGATGATCCTTGTTGAAGATGAAGAACAGTTTTTTTACAGTGCTTTTAGCAAAAGAACTATAAGCCGACTGGTTTACCGTATTTTACCTATAAATAGGACAAAACGTCTAGCCTAATCTGACTGGATCAGGACTTACGCAGCAAAAATATCTGTGGGAATTGGGTATGGGGTTTTGAATACTTACACCCTTACACCCTCATACCCCTGCACCCTGTTCTAAAACCTTATTTTTTCGTTTTTTTGCGTAAGTCCTATGGATGTAGCGAAAAGACCAGATGTACTACGGCTAGATTTATAATTACCAAAATTATTGGTATTATGTCTGTCCAATTCTCACCAATGTGAGGGGAATTTATGTTTTTTAAATACTTTTTGTCAGGGATTTTGATAGGGGTGTAAGGGTTTAAGGGTTTAGAGGTGTAAGCGGAATGTCGAAAACCTAAACCTTTCCGTACCCCAAACCTTTAATTTTTCGTCTTAAGGCGTAAATCCTAATTTATTCACGATTAGGAACTGCGGGTTTTTTCCCGGAATTACGCACATTGACAACCTTACTCAGTAAGTCGAACCAAAAAGGCGCACCCATTGAAATGGCAATTCCACTGACAAACCAGCCAGCCAGCATTGTTAAATAGTGTTGGATGAAGGCGATTGTAAATTGATTATTTCTAGTGGCTTTTGGTAGTTGTTGGTCGAGGTTGACTTGGTTCCAGCCAATTGGGAGAGAAATATCTGTCAAAACTTGGTCGGTTGCTTCTTTGAGTTGTTTTAAATCTTGAGCGTTATTAGTTTCGACTATTTGACCGGCACTATTGACAATTGCTGTGCGAATTGCGGTATCTTTCGATAATCTGCTGACAATATGGAATGTATCTGCATTGGCAATAATAGCGATCGCAAAACCAATTAGCAACGCCACACCTTTGGCATTCCGCTTATAAACACCAGAGGCGCGTTCCATTGAGTTATTAAAGGTTTGCTCAATTTCGCGGCGTAATATATTAACGCCATCCTCTGTTGATTTGGCTTTCAGTTGAGCGCGTTTAGCTAATGTCGCCATATTACCCACCACGGAGGGCGGTAGTTTTTGACTAAACTGTTCTAATCTTTGGCTGAGATATTGAAATGTTTGGTATGCTTCGCTATCTTGATCTTGAAACTCCTTGATAAACTCTTGCTGGACTTCACTACCAACACTAATTAACTGCACAACTTCGTTAATCCCAGGGCGTAATCCTTTTAAACAAATTGTCTGTTCAATATCATCAAAAGTATCTGCTCTTAAAACTTTTAACCGCCCAAGAGCATTATTTAATAATTCATGTTCTGGCATATCAGCAGCAAAACATCCAATGTATCTATCTACACTTTTAGCCATACGACTCAGGCTTGTAGATAAATCTATTTTATCTTTCTGGAAATCAGCAATAATGAGTTTAAAACTTTCCGCTACAGTTTGATTAAATTCATCACGAGTATTTGCTAAAAACTCTTGAATATGAGCATCTGTATGATCTATCCTCGCTTCTATCCGAGATAAGATAATTTCAAATTCTGCTAACTGCTGATGTGTAAAATTTATCAGTCTTGATTCTGTTAACTTTTGGACGAGCTTAGGTAAGCCTAATGTGTCCATCAAGGTTGTCGCAAAGGTTTCCGCCGGGATGTAAGAAGGCGCACTATGTTTTTGCTTTCTTGCTTCGTCTTTGCCATTTCTGAGATACCCAAAAATACTTTTAGTTCTCTTTTCCCCTGGCAGAGAAATCTTATTCAGAATAGAGGATAATAACCAAATAAACTTCCGTGGTAAGGTTGTTAAAAATCCTTTAGCTTCTTGGTTAACACTTTGCAGCAACGGATGATTATATATGTCGTTTACCAGTTGAATAACATTATCATCATCTGATTTGCTGACATCACCTGCAATCAGAATTTCAATTGATTTTTTTAAGTGAACAGCCCGCCATTGTAATACTGTTGTCAGTAGTTCCTGGATTTCTGAAGCCAATAAACTTAATATTAAGTAAATAAATACTAATCCAATTGTTATATCTAGTATAAAAGGTAGACTCATCGATTGTTTCCCAACAAATAATACACACCTGGTTGGTAACAGTTGTATCATTTTTAGCAATCAATGAGTGTTAAATAAAATGAAAAAAAATAGTAGGGTTGCTCAAAAAATTTATCGCTAATCAGAGAAAATTGAGTTAACCTGGGAATCTAGTAATTGTAAAGACAAATGTTGTAACAGGGTGCAACATTAGAGATGCGCTTTGGTCTCTATGCAATACAAAGTGCTGAGTTGAAAGTGCTGAGTGCTGAGTTGAAAAACCATCCACGTTAGCATGAAGGCGCTAGTTCCAGTGAAATTGAAATGCTGCATAGGTCAATGAGTACTTTTTCTTGACTCAGTAAGCAACGTACTGACTCCTCAGCACTAAGTAAAGTCAAACTAGCAAGTAAAATGATGATCGTAGAATATGCAACAAGGAAGCTTTATTTGGGGTCATCGAGAAAAGCAGCATCGGGCGCTGGAAAAATGGATTGATTGGGTTTGGATATTAGTATTGCTGTTGGCGGCAGTGCTATTATTTAGTATCAATCTGGGAAACTTACCGTTGCGAGATTGGGATGAAGGAACGATCGCTCAAGTTTCCCGTGAAATTTGGAATGCACCCGCAGGTTCTCTACGTTGGCTTTATCCCACTTTAGGCGGCGAACCCTACTATAACAAGCCACCTCTAGCCCATTGGTTAATTGCGGGAACTTACGCTGTTGTCGGCGTGAATGAGTGGACAACACGTTTGCCCGGAGCAATTTTAACAGCTTTGTCTGTGCCTTTGCTTTACTGCATTGGTCGAGAAATCTTTCGTCAACGTTGGGCGGCGGTTTACAGTGCTTTAATTTATCTGACAATGCTGCCTGTGGTACGTTATGGCAGATTAGCAATGAGTGATGGCGTGTTAGTCTGCTTTTTGCTAGTGATGATGCTGTGTGTATTGCGATCGCGCCGTGATTTACGCTATTGCTTGGGCGTGGGGATTAGTTTTGGCTTGATTTGCCTCACACAAGGGTTTTTCGGCATTTTTCTGGGTGCGATCGCTATGATATTTTTATTTTGGGATACCCCCAGATTGCTCACAAGTTACTATTTCTGGACAGGTATCTTAATCGGAATTTTGCCGACTGTAGGTTGGTATGTCGCCCAAATCTCGCACTATGGTTATGCTGTGGTGAAAGTAGGCTTACAAAATCAATCTCGTAGCCAAGTTGATACATTTCTCATCAATAGTTATCAAGTACCTTGGTATTACATGATTGAGCTTTTGAAGTGGACATGGCCTTGGTTACTATTTGTACCCCAAACTTGGCGTTATGTTTGGGAAAATCGCAACCTGAGTTGGGCGAAATTAATTCAGGTATGGTGTGGCTTTTATTTGGTTAGTATTTCTTTGTTAGATACCAAATTACCTTGGTATATCTTGCCAATATACCCGGCTTTAGCTTTAGCCTTTGGGGCGCTATTAGCTGAGACAGAAAACTTACCTTTATTGTCATCTTATCCCCGCAGTTGGGTAGTGGGATTGTCTGTACTGGCGGTTCTGGCTTCTGCTAGTAGTATGTATTTTAGTTGGGGTATACCGCCCAAAACAGATTTACAACTGATTTTTGCCGCAGTTGCAATCACGATGATTTTGGCAGCAATTTTAGCAGAACGTGGTGATGGGCAATTTTTAAAGATTTTATTTTGGGGAAGTTATATTGCATTATTTTTATTAGTGAAATCTAACTATTGGGCTTGGGAATTATCCGAAGCTTATCCAGTTAAACCAGTGGCGACGATGATAGCCCGTGTGAATCCTGCTGTCAAAAAGATTTATACATCTTTTCCTCACCATCGTTCGTCTTTAGATTTTTACAGCGATCGCACTATTATTCCAGCTAAGGCTGACGAACTGCAATATTATTGGCAATACAGTAGCAAACCCTACTTTTTACTCAATGCTGCCGCACTAAATAACCTCCAGTTAGAATCCATGAAAATCATTGATCAAGCTGAAGGTTGGAAATTAGTGACAAAAGAAACTCCTCGTTTATAAGGCAATACAGTTCAGTTAAGGTAACAACTTAGACTGGTGTAGATTGGGTGGAGGAACAGAACCCAACATTCACGCATACTTTGTTGGGTGACACTATCGCTACCCCCAACCTACTATTCTAAATAGGAGATTTAACGGTTTTCAACTAGTGGGTGATTCAGACCCGCCATTAATTGATTCTGACTCCTGAATTCTGAATTCTGACTTCTGCTTCATTCTACTTCTTCACAGTTCCTAATATTCAATGCCTGACTCATGCTGACAATATAATGATGTATAAAAACTCCACATAAAATATATCTCAAATTATGAGGGGTAGTGACATCAATAAATAGTCACTACCCCTCACATTCAGCATTACTATCTAAGCATTTACTTAGGCAGGAAGCAATACAGTATCAATAATGTGAATGACACCATTATCAGCATCAACATCTGCTGTGGCAACAGTGGCATCATTGACTTTGACACCATGAGAAGCATCAATTTTCACATCAGAACCTTCAATTGTAGTAGCTGATTTCAGCTTAACTACTTCACCTGAAAGTACCTTGCCGGAAACGACATGGTAAGTCAGAATTTTCGTAAGTTTTGGAATGTCTTTAAGTAATTTATCTACTGTGCCTTCTGGTAGTTTAGCAAATGCTTCATCAGTAGGTGCAAAAACAGTAAATGGCCCAGCACCTTTGAGAGTATCTACCAAATTGGCAGCTTTGATTGCTGCAACTAGGGTATTGAAAGAACCAGCCTGAACGGCGGTGTCAATTATGTCAGCCAAGGTTTTTACCTAGTTTGTGTAATCTACTCATCACTATAGCCTACTTTAGAAAAAATAGTATTTCTTGCTACAGATTTGTCTAAATAAAAAATAGCCTCATTACTGGATGTTTTTTATACAAAAAAACTAATTTTATTTTTCACTTGCCTACCTAATTAATACCAAGAAATCTAATCTGTAAAAAGTAAAACATAACTGCTATACTAAACGGGTAGGCTGAAACATAGCCTACATAATATAGTGTAAAAATCAGCAATCACATTAAGAGGATTACACCCGATTTTTGAGATAATATTCTTCGTAAAAAGCTAGAATATTTTGGTATACAAGCCTCATTAGATACATTTTTAGGTATCAATTTTTATGATAAAAGACTGCGAAACCTAAATTGTGGCAACCAAAATATGTCTAAAGTAATACAAATAAATGTCGAGAAAAATTGAAGACAATAAATATAATTGTCATTCAAATTAAAGAGGCAAAATTACTTAATTGACTAATTCATATTCAGAATTTAAGCTCTGCAAATTTTTTCCATGATTTCGGTGAATTATTAGACCTCTTACACAAATAGTTGAACAGTTATTTATTTGCATTCTTCTTTGCGCCTACCCTTCGGGAACGCCAAGGGCGAAGGCGTGAGCTTTTAAATAATATGGTTGGCAACACCAAAGGATTCATGCAAGAGGTCTATTGAACTTAGGCAAACGAAAAAGTCGGTTTTTCTGAATTTTTTAAAGGAGTCTCTTCATGAGCCTGATCGTCAAGTCAATTCTCAATGCAGATGCAGAAGTTCGCTATCTTAACCCCGGAGAACTAGCGTCTATTAAAAGCTTTATCAAGAGTGGTGAGCGCCGTCTACGGGTGATTCAAGATTTAACGGCAAATCGCGATCGCATAGTTAAGCAAGCTGGAAATCAACTGTTTCAAAAACGTCCAGATATTGTCTCACCTGGTGGTAACGCTTACGGTCAAGAAATGACTGCTACTTGCCTGCGGGATATGGATTATTACCTGCGGTTGATCACTTACAGTATCATTGCTGGTGATAGCACACCTATCCAAGAGGTTGGGGTGATAGGCGCTCGTGAAATGTATCGGTCTCTGGGTACTCCCATTGAAGCGGTAGTAGAAGGTATTCGTGGAATGAAGAATACCACTATCTCGATGATGTCAGTAGAAGATTCTCAAGAAGTCAGTGGGTACTTTGACTACCTCATCGCTAGTCTTCAGTAGTTGATAGTTGCAACTGTTACTTGAGTTAACACTACAGAGGAAATTAATGATGTCGAAGCAAAAAAAAGGTAATAGAGAAGTCAAAAAACAAAAAAAAGATCCTCAGAAAAAAAAAGAGAAAAAAGACCCGAATAGATATGATGGTTTAACTAAATCATGATATCTAGCAATATTAGTTGATTGTCCAAATTAAGTGATTTATATACCCCACGGCTTTAAGCCGTGGGGTATCTTTTTGATCAGGTGAGTAATTAAACTTATAGCCTAATTAGCATTCCTAATCCAACTTCCTTTCTTGAAGCCTTTCGTTTTTCGGCAATGCCAACTCATCATGGTTGGTGTTTTGCTGCATAATGGCGATCGCGCTGAATAAAACTGCACCGCCAAGTGCTAGAGTAAGCAAAGGTCGTCTTAGCGGCAGAAAATCCCGAATAATTCTTGCCAAGGGGCTACTTTGGCGACGCAATGCCGAAGCTAAAAGTATATGCTTAAAAGTAAAAGGATCGCGGACATAATGACCACTACGACAGACAACTAATCTTTCCTGGCAATAGGGACAGGTAAATAAACCTATGTAAGCCTTGATTGGTTTGGGTCTAGCATTTCTTTGGCAAATTGGGCAAGTAACATAATGATTATCAAATATGGGTGTGTTCATTTACCTTGTCCGCCTAGTCCATCTACTTGCTCGATAAAGATAGGTATATTGAATTTGTGAGTAACGCACAGTAGCCTTACTAGTCGAGTATGACGGACTGAAGCCAGTGATTTGGGATTGACTCTGAACACGGGGTGCAGAAGTTGAAGATTTTGGATACATTCTGCCTGCTAGTGACGACAGATGAACCAAAAACATCTAAAATCGGCAATCTCAAATCGAAAATCGGCACAGTCAATCATCCTTTAAGTGTTCTACTAGGGATAACTCAATGGTCGCAACACGAGTATAGCTAGATTTGAGTGAGGATGACTGCTGTTTGCTGCTCACTTATGGTAAATCTACTCAATACCTTAATAATGTATTTTATCGGCAGAAAATTGCGAAACTGCTAATTTGTACCATACCAGCGATCGCTGGCCATTGAATATTAATTTTCTCTCATCTGACTGTTCTCCTAGAAAACTTCACCCAATATATTTTTTTAATCAAAGCTTTATAAAAAGGAGTCAGAAAACAGAAAACAGAATTCAGAATACTCTACCCGCAAAGGGAGAGAGTTTTAATTACGTAAAATTTATGACTTACGCACTGTACAAAATAACTATCTTGTGTATCAACGGAAATACGTTGTTTCAGCCTTTGATCAATCACTCTAGATTAGGTGCGATCGCTAAAATATCATTGAAAAATCTAGCTATAAACCTTAAAAACCCTACCTGTTATTTTGGTTTGTCTGTCAATGCGTAAGTCCTAAAATTATTGAATTGGAGTTTTGCCACAGCATTTGTTAAAACGCGAAATAGTCACGCTTAAGCTGCTACTGCCGTCTACATACTGAATTCTGGCTCCTGATTTCTGAATTCTCCTGCATAAATCCACCTCATCTCACTTACTTGTCTGGTTGATAAATAATGGCTCACAATGAGAAATAACAGATAACTATTTAAATTTTTTCTTACATTTACCCCTACCGTTCAATGACTCTCTTGCCTCCCACCAACGTCAGGAAGGTAACGGAACAACCTGCATTTCCTACACCTTCTCACCGCTTAACACATCTCCTAAACCGTTTTCAACCCACACCGGAAACAGTTGTGCTGTTTTTAGCCATATTAATTGGTGGTGGTACTGGCATGGGTGTAGTGACCTTCCACTATTTAATTGAGCTAATTCACCATCTGATGCTAGAAGACTTGATGAGTGTCATTGGTGCTTGGGGTGGCTGGACTTTAGCCTGTGTCCCCATTCTGGGTGGATTAGTTGTCGGATTAATGCGCTGGCACACCCAAGATTTTGGCCCTAGTTTGTCAACTTTAATCGCCGCCTCCCAAGGCACAGCAGTTCAGCGTCCCTTGAGGCCTGTCACCAAAATGATTGCCGCATCTGTTTCTTTGGGAAGTGGGGCTTCTTTGGGGCCAGAAGGGCCGAGTGTGGAAATTGGCGCTAACTTTGGGATGTTGTTGTCTCTGATTCTTCAAGTCTCCCAAGAACGTCAGCGTTTGTTGTTAAGTGCTGGTGCAGCCGCAGGTTTAGCCGCCGGATTTAATGCACCGATCGCTGGGGTATTTTTTGCCTTAGAAGTAGTTATGGGGGCGACATCTTTTGCCACTTCGGCGGTGAGTGTGGTGTTACTCGCGGCGGTTGTGGCGGCGTTAATTGCCCAAATTGGCTTAGGGGCGCAACCTGCCTTTACTTTACCTGCATACCAAGTCCGTAGCCCGTTTGAATTACCTTTGTACCTCGGCTTGGGTTTAGGCGCGAGTTTAATTTCTTTGTCTTATACCGAGTTAATTCGGTTAGCTAAAGCCTGCTTTGCTGGCACAATTCCTGGCTTGGAATTTTTTCAACGTATCCCCAAATCAATTCACCCAATTATCGGCGGGGTAATTTTAGGCCTAGTGGCTTTGCAATTTCCCCAAATTTTAGGCATTGGTTATGGCACTGTCCAAGCCATGCTGCAAGATGTGGAATTTTCCTTAAATCTGTTGCTGGCTTTGCTGGTAGTGAAATTATTCATGACAGCCATTAGTGCGGGGAGTGGTTTTGTGGGTGGTTTATTTGCCCCAGCCATGTTTTTAGGCGCTTCCTTTGGCTCGGCTTATGCCAAAATTCTATGTCTCATTGTCCCAGGAATTGACGCATACATGGCTGCACCCCCAGCTTATGCAATGGTGGGTATGGCGGCTGTGTTGGCGGCTAGTGTGAGAGCGCCATTAACTGCGATTATTATGCTGTTTGAATTAACTCGTGATTACCGCATTGTTTTACCGTTAATGGCGGCAGTGGGTTTAAGTGTGTGGTTGATAGATCAAATTAAACCAAATGTTAACTCTAACTCAAAGCTGCAACAATTTGGTTTAGCCGATTTAAAAGATGAGCAAGCAGAAATTGTGCAGGAAATTTTAGTGGAAGATGCTGTACTTTCCTGTCCAAAAAAATTACCTGCAACTTTAGGATTGTTAGAAGCCGCGATGGAAATGACCCGCGATCGCACACGCAGTGCTTTAGTAATTAATGAAGCCCAGCAATTAGTCGGGATTATTTCTTTAGAAGATATTAATCGCGCTCTGACTCGCTGGCAAAATTACCAAAACTCTGCTACAGAAAATACTGGTGAATTATCCAATCAAACTCTCATGGATATTTGCACCACGGAAATTCTCTATGCTTGGCGGGATGAACCTTTATCTGAAGCTTTAGATCGAATGGCTTTGCGTGGTTTGCATCAGTTACCAGTGGTAGCTAGAGACAACCAAGAGCGGATTTTGGGTTTATTAGAAAAAGAGCAAATTGCCTTAACCTGCAATTTAGCCGTCACCCGCAAAACACTCCACCAATATATTTTTAGTCAAAAGTCAATGGTCAATGATCAATAGTTAATAGTCATGATTTCTATTGACTCTTGACTCTTGACTTTGCACTCTTGACTATTTATTATGCTGAGGCTTCGATTTCCTCAATACCTTCTCTGTCTTCTGGATCTACTTGGCGCAGGCGAATGTGTTTCTTACCTAAAGTGATCAGAAACTCGTCACCGGGCTTGAGATTCATCTGTTTTGTGTAAGCAGAACCAATCAGTAAGTTACCGTTAGATTGCACACTAATCCGATAGCTGGCACTGCGTCCACCGCGTCCATTTGCATTCGGCGCACTATCTAACTGAATGCCTTCAGCATCAATGAGAGCATTCAAAAATTTCATCATATTGACACGCTCTATACCATTTTTGGTCACGGTATAGTAGCCGCACTCCTTAGCTTTTTCTTCTTTGCTAAGGTTCTCTAGCTCTTTGACTTTTTTGAGCAGATCCTCCCCAACTAGGGGTTCAATTTTTTTCTGTTTAGGCATCAACTTAGGTTGAAAATGAATGGTTGAAGTAGTTGAATCGATTTTATTTTAGCTGAGGTTGAGTTGATAGGAACAAAATTCATTCGTTTTTATATCAACCTAGCCAAGTATATTACAATCCTAGCCAGAATTGTTGCACAATTATCAATAATGTCAAGACAATCTATTGTTTAGATATCGACTAATGCTGATGGCTATATATAGTTTGGAAAAAACTGCTAAACTATAATTGTTTAAGTTTTTTAAACTAAGGCAAAAAAGTTTATCTACTCAGTCAGCTTGCTTCTGGGAACATAAGATGATAAGCAACCCTGATTTTGAGTCAATAATCCATAGTCCACAGTCAAAGGCAAAATCTATTTATTAGTAATTTTCTAACTTGTGACTATTGACCATTGAGCATTGACTATTGACTTTTGACTCTTGACTAAAAAATAATGAAACTAACTACCAAAGGACATTACAGTGTCAAAGCATTGCTAGATTTAAGCTTACAGCCAGATTATGGGCCAGTATCTGTCAGAGCGATCGCTCAACGTCAAGACATTCCAGCACCATACCTGGAAAAATTACTAATAGAAATGCGCCGTTCGGGGTTAGTCAAATCAATTCGGGGCAGCATTGGTGGCTACCAACTAGCAAGAGAACCCAAAGAAATCTCTATCGGACAAATATTAGAAGCCGTCGGTGAAACTATTACCCATATTCCTGATCGCCACCCAACACCAATACAAGCAGAAGATTGGGTAACATACACTCTTTGGCAAAGACTCAACCAAAAACTTAAAGAAGCTTTATACAGTATTACCCTAGCTGATCTCTATTACGATGCCCGCAGTTGGCAAGCATCTTTAGGAGAAGAAGCAAGTTTTGTGGTTTAGTCAAGTAATTTTGGATTTTAGATTTGCGATTTTGGATTGACCCCGACCACAAGGGTGCGGGGCTTGGGGATTTTGGATTAACGATTTTAGATTTTTACAGACAAATGGGGTGGGGCTTGTACCCTAAAGAATCCAAAATCCAAAATCTAAAATTCGGAGGGTCAATGGCCATTAGTCATTAGCAATACTCCCGACCAATGACTGATGACAAAGGACAAAGGACAAATGACATTAATCATCGCCGCAATTTTAGATTTCTTAATAGGTGATCCTTGGGGTTGGCCGCATCCAGTCCAAGTTATGGGATGGATAATTTCTCGCTTCACAAAATTTGCATTATCGATATGTCAAAATTCCATAACACAAAGAATCGCGGGAATTTTCCTGGCGATGATTGTAATTATTGGTAGTGGTGGCATCGGTTGGTTAATCATTCAAGTTGCCCAATGGTTACATCCAATATTGGCCATAGTTATAGAAAGTATTATTTTGGCTAGTTGTTTTGCCTTGAGAAGTTTACGAACCGCCGCCACAGATGTTTTACAACCTTTAATTGCGGGTAATTTATCCGAGGCGCGTCAAGCTTTAAGTAATTATGTTGGTCGAGATACCCAAAACCTTTCAGAAGCAGAAATTTTGCGGGCTGTGTTAGAAACAGTCACCGAAAATGCCACCGATGGAGTTATGGCTCCATTGTTTTATGCTGCTGTTGGTGCTTGTTTGCCAAATTTAGGTGCAGTTCCTTTGGCTTTGGCCTATAAAGCCAGCAGTACCTTAGATTCAATGGTGGGTTATAAAGAAGCGCCTTACACTTATATAGGTTGGTTTAGCGCCCGGTTGGAAGATTATTTAACTTGGCTACCTTGTCGTTTAACTGTAATTACCTTGGCACTGTTATCGGGTAAGCTGTTGCATGTTTGGCGGATATGTCGCAGAGATGCCGTTTTAGATCCCAGTCCCAATTCTGGTTGGAGTGAATGTGCTTATGCGGCAATTTTGGGCGTGCAGATGGGTGGCATAAATTGGTATCGGGGTGTGGCAAAAGAAAAACCCTTGTTAGGCGATGCCATTTACCCAATTACGCCGACTAGCATTAATCAAGCTTTGCAACTAACGCGCTATAGCTTTTTATTGTGGTTAGGAATAGCGATCGCTATACTATTCTTGCTGCCAAACAGGTAATGATAGAAGTAATCAGTCAATTGACTATTGACTATTAACCAAACTTTTTATGTGTGCAAAAGTAGTTGAAATTCTCTCATCAGAAGATTTACGGCGTACCTTAACTCGCTTGGCTTCCCAAATTGTCGAGCGATCGCGCGATTTATCACAATTGGTACTTCTGGGTATTTATACTAGAGGCGTACCCTTAGCAGAACTATTAGCACGTCAAATTGAAACCCTAGAAGGTGTAAGCGTACCTGTAGGAGCCTTAGATATTACTTTTTATCGAGATGACCTTGACAAAATTGGCTTACGGACTCCTGCTAAAACCAACATTCCCTTTGACTTGACTGGAAAAACCGTCGTCTTGGTAGATGATGTCATTTTCAAAGGTAGAACCATTCGCGCTGCTTTAAACGCTGTGACTGAATATGGTAGACCAGAAATTATTCGTTTAGCAGTGTTAGTAGACAGGGGTCATCGAGAAGTACCAATTCACGCAGATTTTGTTGGTAAACAATTACCCACCGCTAAAGAAGAAGTCGTCAAAGTTTATTTACAAGATTTAGATGGGCGAGATGCAGTGGAGTTAATTGGAGATTAAGTCAATTCTGTACTGTGGAGTCAAAGTATCAAGTAAAGGAAGGTTTTAACCCTTGACTAATCAACTCTTATCAAAAGAAAAATTGCACGCCTCACTTCAGAACATCCAAACCAACAGTGATGGCTCTCCCATAACTAATTTGCAGCTAGAGAAAACTACAGCCGCAGAAATTGAACAATTAACCACAGAACTAGAAAGCGTTAATCCTTACCCTCATCCGCTTGTATCTGCGATTTCCTTGCTAGATGGTGCTTGGCAATTGCAATACTCCACCGCCAGAGAAATCCGTTCTTTAGCTTCCTTGCCATTAGGATTAAAGGTAGGTAGAGTTTATCAAGTGATTGATGTTGGCAATAAAAGATTTTTCAATTTAGCTCAAGTGAAACATGCTCTGGGGCTAGTATCAGGATATGTAAGAGTCACCGCTAATTTCGAGCCTGTAGCCGACAAACGCATCAACGTCTATTTTGACAAACGCTACCTATCAGTTGAGAAGATTATTGGGATTAATACTCCGCAACTCAATCCATTTAAGGTGATTCCGGCTAACAATCCTGCTGGTAGAGTCGCCACCCTTGACATTACTTACCTGGATGAAACCTTAAGAATTGGACGTGGCGGTGATGGTAGTTTGTTTATTCTGACTAAATCTGAGCATTTACCAGAAGGCTCAGGTGATTGAATTTTGTAGAAGCGATCGCATTTTTGCCTGTAGATAGTTTGATAAAACAAGGGTAGAGTTTGAGCTACCACTAATGACTACTACCAAAATTCATTTAGCTGTTGCCATTCATCAGATGATTCTGTTGGTGTTTTACACAGAGATTGATTGCTGGCAGTTTCGCTTGATTAGTCCTGGTGGTGAAGTTTTTGGTGAGCGCAAACTTTACTTTACACCCGAAGCTGCGGAGAAAGCAGGGCGGGAGTGGATTCAACAAGGTTCTTAATTCAGAAACTCTGACACTCCACATCTGAGGTAAATTTCTCTAGCCTCTAGCCTCTAGCCTCTATCCCCCATCTACGTGTACTGCACTCAACTGAGAAACGCTCTAGTACAATATGGCGTAAATAAATAGACCACACTTCGGCTACGCGGTAGTTGAGCGAAGCCGAAACTCAGTGACCATAAGAAATTGCTAAAAGTCTTGCGGTATCGTTATTATTTCTTTTTCCTTTTGCCTTGTTGTACTAGTCTAAATAGCAAACAGAACAATAGCTCTACCTGAACCCCTGGCAGGTTGATTCTGCACTGCGTTCTTGAAAGAAAATCTGTAACTCATCGATTTTTGTCATCTTGGGATTCTTAGTATTACTTACATAATACAAAAATATTACACGATTGTCTACTCTAAGTAGTTTTGCAAGTAACTGAGGGTGAATCGCTTCATTTCTGCTATCAGCCGTTGTCGAAAAGGTTTTTCTTGAGTGAGGGAAAGCCACATTAAATTACCGATCGCTTTTACCAAGACAAAGGCGATCGCTTCATAATCCGCCTGATCTAACCCTGCTTCTCGTTGTGCAAGTAAACTAGCCAAATCTCCCATGAGTTCCGTATCAGCAGCATCTTCAATGGCTTGCACTTCCGGTATCACACCTTGGACTTGCATGAAAATCTCATAGTAGCCGGGATACTCCCAGAAAAATTTTTCACTGATATCAATCAAATGGTCAACCAGGGTAGATAAGGGTAATTCTGCCCATTCAGGATGATTGAGTATTGCCAATCTTTGATGTAAAAGTTTGCTGTAGCGCAGGGCTAAAGCTTGCACAATGGCGGTTTTATCAGGGAAAAACTGATAGAGTGAACCGATGGGTATTTGAGCTTGAGAGGCGATCGCATTGGTCGTAGTCGCATCATATCCCTGCGTAATAAACAGTTTTTCTGCCACATCTATAATCCGGTTGACTCGCTCCTGACTGCGGGCTTGTCGGGGTTGGCGGCGCATTCCCACTGGCTTTGAGGGGCTTTGAGTCATACATAATCTCCAGAATGAAAATAAATATTTGAGGATTACTCACATTCTAGTTGACAAATATGAATAACGCTCATATTATCTAAATATGAGCTTCGCTCACATAAACCAGCAACTGAAATGGAGTCTCTGACAATGAGCAAAAATTTACAGACCCTACCCCATCCCAATCCTGTAACCGCATTAGAAGAATACAGCCGCGATCATCTGGGATTTATGCAACACTGCACCCAAGAGTATGAAGGTATCGTTCCTCTGAAATTTGATGATCAATGGTTTTGTCTGTTAACCAATCCCGACTATATTACTGAAGTGTTAAAAGACAGACTCTTGTTTGTGAAAACAAAAGACCTGCAACTAATACATGAAGTGCTAGGTAATGGCTTGTTAGTCAGTGAAGGTGATTTTTGGTTGCGACAACGACGACTAGCCCAACCAGTCTTCCACCAACAGCAGATTAACAGTTATGGTGCGGTGATGGTGGATTATGCCGAGCAAATGTTAAAAACTTGGCAAGATGGGGAGGTGAAAGATATACAAGCAGCCATGATGCGCCTCACCCTCGACATCGTGATGAAAACCCTGTTTGATCAGAATTTACAGGATACAGCCGCAGGTAGTGTTGGTAATGCGCTGGATGAAACAATGAACTGGTTTGAATATCAAACAGCCAAAGATATCATGTCTGCGCTGTCGGAAATTGGGGACATAAAACAAAATACCCAAGAAATGAGTGCTGAGGAGATGGAGAGACGTTACCAAGAAGCGATCGCCTTATTTGATGAAACAATCTATGCCATCATTAAACAGCGTCGCGCCAGTGGGACAACAGGCAAAGATTTATTGGGAATGCTGATGCAAGTCGAAGATGCGGATGATGGTAGCCGCATGACTGATAAACAATTGCGAGACGAAGCCGTAACATTAATTTTGGCAGGACACGAAACCACCGCTAACGCCCTTTCTTGGACATTCATGCAATTGGCGCAAAATCCCGATGTCCGCGAAAAACTCAGCGCAGAACTGAAAACAGTGTTAAACGGACGCACACCCACCCTAGCTGATTTACCCCAGTTAACTTATACCAATTGGGTGATTAAAGAATCCATGCGGCTGTATCCCCCTGTAACCGAAATTTCACGGGAAGCAACCCAAGATTGTGAAATTGGTGGTTATTTTATTCCCAAAGGAACAAACTTAATCGTTAGTCAATGGGCTATGCACCGAGATGGGCGTTATTTTTCCGAACCAGAATTGTTTCAGCCAGAACGCTGGGCTAATGATATGGAAAAACAATTACCTCGTGGTGTGTATTTCCCCTTCGGTGATGGGCCGCGTGTTTGTATTGGTAAGAGTTTCGCCCTGATGGAAGCTGTTTTATTACTAGCAACGATCGCCCAAAAATTCCAACTGGATCTCGTTAGCGATCAAAACATTGAACTTCAGATATCTATTACCCTCCGCGCCAGACACGGTATTCAATTTCTCTTGAAAGCAGCTGCATAGAATTTACTTCAAATTATGAGAAGTTGGTTGCGGTCAGATACCCGACTTCTTCAATCAGTCGGGTATCTATTTTTCTCTCAGTTGTAAAGGTGATGAAATTATGAAGGAATTAATAGAGCAAGATCAGATTATTCAAAGCACTCAAAATAGTTCTGAAAGTATTTTATCTTTGGCACGCTTAAGTGATTCTATTTTTGCTTTTGCAATGGCTTTAATGGTAATTGCATTTGACTTACCAGAAGATGCTAAAGGCATGACTGATGGTGATATCAATGGGTTTTTGTGGAGTCAGTTAAAACCTTTAGGAACATACACTATCACCTTTGTTTTAGTCGCAACTTATTGGATTTCCCACTCCCGACAATTAAAGTATTTGCGGAGAACTGATGAAAACCATTTGTGGATTTCTGTAGGGTATTTAATGGTCTTGTTTTTAGTGCCTTTATCTAATGATTTAGTTATAACCTTTCCAGATAATTTTCTGGTCAAAGTTTGGTTTAGTTTAAATATCGCTGTCATTGGGTTTGTTTCTTGGCTAAGTTGGTCTTATGCGACAGGCGATCGCAAATTAGTAGATAGCGATTTAGATGATGCAACAATTCGCTCAATCAAAATCAAAGCCTTAATTGAACCGATATGTGCATTGATTTCCATTGGGGTGGCATATCTTAACCAAGAGTTATGGGACTATTTTTGGGTGTTGCTGTTTTTTATCTATTCTCCGTTGGAAAAATATTTAAATAAATCGGATGATTTGTTGTGATAAATTTGTTGAATTTAGCCAATCATTTATAAGAATAATTTCAAAGGTAAATAAATCAGATGTTAGCAAATTTGAGTCTTCCGCGTTGGACAGTTTGGTGTTTTGTGATTCCGGTGCTGTTTCTCAATCTTTGGTTATTGCAAATTATCTCACAGCAATTACAACCTATTCCCAGCATTTTATTAGTCGCTGGTTTACTAGCTTTTCTCTTAAATTTTCCGATTAGTTATCTCGAAAAACGGGGTGTGGGAAGGATTTGGTCGGTATTGTTGGTTCTCATATTTGCAGTCACAGCTTTTTTAGTTCTGGGTTTTGGTGTCGCACCGATTGTATATCAACAATTAATTGAATTTGGCGATCGCCTACCAGCATTAATTGACCAAGGACAACAGCAACTCCACGAAATTCACATCAATATACCCCTAGCACACTTATCTTTTGATGCTTCCAACCTCACTACAGAAGTTATCAATAAATTTACCCAAAGTCTAGAATCTTTACCCAGTCAAATTGTAGATTTTCTCTTTGGTATCTTTGATAGTACGCTGAATTTACTGATTACAATCGTCCTCACCATACTCTTAATTTTCAACGGTTCTAGTTTGTTGAATGCGCTGTTTAAACTATTCCCCCAACCCTGGAATGTTCAATTACCATCTCTGATTCAGCAGAGTTTCCAAAACTACTTTGCTGGACAAGCAACTTTAGCAATGATTGAAGGTACTGCACTCATAGTTTTATTTTTGGTGTTTCAAATTCCTTTCGGACTATTATTTGGTTTGGTGATTGGGATAGCCAGTTTTATCCCTTTTGGTGGAACTGTGACAGTATCCTTGATTCTTCCCATACTTGCTATCCAAAATATTTGGTTAGCAGTGAAGTTATTAGTAATAGTGGTGTTGGTGGGACAGATTAACGAAACTATTGTTGCACCTCGTCTAATGGGTCAAATGACTGGCGTAAATCCTGCTGTTATTTTTATTTCTCTGCTGTGTGGTGCAAAATTAGGTGGGGTGTTAGGAATTCTGCTGGCTGTACCCCTAACCAGTTTGTTGAAAAGATTTGCAGAACCCTTGTTTAACACTGATAAACTAGGCAATACTACACCATAAATCAATTAAAAATTAAATTTATTAAAATTCATCAGGGATTTGGTGAGTTATTGTTACCTAAATATTTAGCTTTTAATTCTTCTAATTCTTGATCTATTTTGCTGTTATTTGTAGGTGGCGATGTGGTATTTTTTGGCTGTACTTGATTTGGTTGAGATTTGCCACCTATAAATTGAGTTTTTAATTCTTCTAATTCTAAATCAATTTGGCTTGGTGTTTTGCTCACAACTTGCGGTGGTAAAGTTTGTGATGACGACTGAACCTGGGATTTTATAGGTGTATGTGGTTGATTATTAGGCGGAGACTGGGTATTTAAGTCCTGGAGAATTTCATCTACTGTTTGATAACGTCTAGCGGGAATGCTTTCTAGCATTTTATTGAGAATGCGACTTAAATGTGGACTCACAGGAGTAGATAAATATTGTTGCCAAGCCCAAGTATCACTATTAGCATCATAAGAATCAAAAGGCGATCGCCCAGTTAATAAGTTAATACAAGTAGCCCCCAAACTATAAATATCACTGCCAAAAATTGCTCGACCTCTAATTTGTTCTGGTGCTACATATTCTGGACTACCAATACTTGTACCAGTGTGATTTAAAGCTGTACCAGTTGCCGATTTAGCTGCGCCAAAATCCACTAAAACTAGTTTGCGATCGCTCTCACGTAAAATAATATTTTCCGGTTTAATATCACGGTGAATTACTTGTCTAGCATGACAAAACTGCAACACCAATAATAAATCATGTAATAGTTGATAAATCTGCGTTTCGCTAAAAGTCCCATTTTGGGCTAACTCCTGCGCTAAATTTAACCCATTGATAAATTCTTGTACCAAATACTGCCGATCATCTTGGGTAAAATATGCCAAAAGTTCTGGAATTTGTGGATGTTTACCTAATTCATCCAACTGCACCGCTTCTTGGTTAAATAACTCCACCGCTTTTTTGACTGTATTTGTACCTTGGGCTTGCGGATAAAATTGCTTAATCACACAGCGCGGTTTTGAGGGTTTATCTTCATCGACAGCCAAAAAGGTTCTGCCAAAACCACCTTGTCCTATTGGACGAATGGCACGATAGCGTTCTTTAAGGAGAAGCTTAGAACCACAAGTCGTACAGAACTTCACATCAGTCGGATTTTCTGGTTTGGAACACCGAGGATTAAGGCAGTAGCTCATGCGTTGCGAACTGAGGGAGACTTGTTTTTATTGTCCCTTTTACTTGACGGAAGAGTGTTGATATTTGCTAAATGTAACTTCAAAATAACCGATGATTCTACCACTGGGGAGAATTTATGCAACTTGATCCTGTTGATTCAACACCTGCAACCAATTAATCAGCCTTTGGCGTTGTGCTTCACATACCTTGATACTTGCCGACCGTAGTGTCTGGCGAGGAAAGATTTCTCGTAAGTCAGCCACCATTTCTAGAGTTTCACAAGTCTCTAAACATTCGGCGATGTAATCAATTGATTCCATTTTCAGCCATTCGGGAGTCGCTTCCAAATCGCAAATTTGATAATTCATAGTTTGATGTTTGGACTAGGCGATCGCTTAATTTGGTTACAGAACCACTATTTTAACCTTGGATCGGCTATTGCATTTACATATTCAGAGCCGGAATAATGTACTTTATTAGGACTTACGCAAAAAAACGAAAAAATAAGGTTTTAGAACAGGGTGCAGGGGTATGAGGGTGTAAGGGTGTAAGTATTCAAAACCCTGACACCCCATACCCTTTCACCCTTACACCCAATCCCCACAGAAAATTTTGATGCGTAAGTCCTGTTTATATTCGGTCAGTTGGCGAACAGAAAGCAACCATTGATGCTTCAGGTTTACTAAATAGCGATCGCATTTTTCATCGCCTGTAGAAGTAGAATTTATCCGCTAGTCTATTTGTCTGATAACCTTCTAATAGTTAATTTTGGTTCGGGAATTTTAGAAAAAATCACCGATAATTGGACTATTTACAAATAATAAAACAGTTGGTGCAAGATGCAGCGATCGCACAACTTTTTTCCTACACCTCTGTACTTTCAAAGACACGATATCAATAAGTAAGTTGGTGATAATAAACCAAACTATATTAGGAAAAGTAAAACTAATAACAACAGGATAAATGGTAAATTACACCAATCTACTTATTTCCCAACTTTAATTGGCATTTTTGTAAGGCAGGTCAATTCTCGCTGTACCTACAGGAATTTCCCCTTGTAAGCCAGTTCGTTTAGCGGTGACTCCATAGAGTAATATTCTTCCATCTAAAATTTTTGTTTGTACACCTGTCAACTGCACTTCTACAGACTTACCAGAAGCTATTGGTTGATCAAAAGTAATTGACAAACGCTCTTTTGTGATTTCTGTTTTTGCTGCAATCTCTTTACCCGAATCATCTACCACCCGAACATTAGTAAAACGTTCCATTTGGTTGGGTAGAGAAATCATTAAGTCTTGTACAGACATTCCCAGTACCGCAACTTTAATGAAATGTGTATCATTTCTCACTCCAGAGTTGGTAATACTCGGAACATTAACTGTATAGGCAATTTGAGACGATGATGCAGAATCTAGCTGTTGAGATTTGGTTGGGGTAGCTATAGCCGTAGAAGCTGTTGTGAGTATTAAAGCAGACAAACTACCAAATATTAAAGCTTTCATAATTAAAACCTCACTTTGGGGTGAAACAATACCTTGCTGTTATGCAATCTATCTACATCAATACATTAGTTGATTAACATGAAAAAACGCTGAGTAATAAATTAAAATTTATAAAGAGTTGGCTTTAATTTCTATATCAAAAATAGTTATTGAGGCTCAAAAGGTTTGCCAGTCAAGGGTTATGTACCATATAACCACTAACTTACCTGACTGTAAGCAGCATTTTAAACACCCATTATTAGAGGGTGTTTCAGAGACTAAATCCCTCCTTGCAAACGGGAGAAATCCCATAATTTATGTATTGATAATCAAACATATAGGAATCCGGTTTGATTTCTGAATTTATTTGTGTGGTGCGCGAAGCGCAGCGCAAGCGCGATAGGTAGGGAATAGGGAATGGGGAGTCGGGAGTAGGAAAGAAACCTGATCTGAGTGTACTGATTTTTTTCCCAAATCAAATATGAGTCCTATAGCTTTTCTGAACCTAGTGACGTACAAACAAAAATCATTAACCGCAGATAAACGCAGATAGATTTGTTCTTCAGAGGATGTTTTAAAACATGCTTGTGATGTATCAAATACTTTTAGATCCCCCTAGCCCTCCCTTTTGAAGCTATCTATTATAAACATATTTCTTAACAGAAAAATTGACAGAAGGGAGAAAAGATGTAGTTGGTATAAAAGAGAGAAAATCTACCAAAGTCAGCGCATGGAACAATGGATCACAAAATAACTAGAAACAATAGAATTAGGAGACATCAGAAGAACCAAACGGTTAATCAAAATCGTAGAAAATTTAAGTACTAAACCAGAAGCAAGTATTCCCCAAGCCAGTGGCACATAGGCGGCAACTAAAGCCACCTATGACTTTTGGAATTTACCCTACATCAAACCATCCATGATTAGACAAGGACATCGAGATGCAACACTAGAGAGAATAGGTAAGCATGGGTTAGTGTTGGCGATTCAAGATGCCACAGAACTCAACTATACGACTCACAAAGCCCTATCGAGAACAGGATATCTCGATAGCAAATATGCTCAAGGATTAAAAGTCCACTCAGTCCTGACAGTCTTGCCACAGGGAATAACCATTAGGCATCATAGAGCAACAACAGTTATCCCTGGTTGATTGAACGTTATCATTATGTTTTGAAAAGTGGTTGTGGCATCGAGAAGCTACAACTGGAAACTGCACACATTTGGCTACTCATAGCATCGTTGCTTGGCGTTTATTGTTCTTGACTTACTTAGCTTGTTGTCAAACTGATGCTAAATGACTACAAGTCAAGCATGTAACTGCTCCATGATGTACATTTGTTCTTCTTGAATTTTTTCATGTTCGACGACAAACACATTGGAGTAGAGGTTTGCCATCACTTGTTTGCCTTGTTGGGTGAGTGATAAGTAACGCAGACTATCCTTGATATAAGGATGTACGCCATTCCAATAAAATTTGGCGTAGTTTTTGCGTAAATCGGCTGGGGTTTCGTAGCCTAAAACTTTATTCATCCCCGTTTCTTCAAACTCGTAGTATAACGAGGTAATTTTCTTTAAGTAACGGGGGTCACTCAATTGTCCAATTAAATCAGCCGCCCGTACTAAGCCAGCAAAGCTAATAGTGTCATGATGATCTTCGGCTGCGGGTACAGGGAAGCGAGTCCATTCAATGTTACTTTTAATCACTTCAGCATCTATGAGCTTGTGTCCACCAAAACGCTCATCAATGAATAGTTTGGCTCTATCGACATGATAAGGTGTCAAACTGGCATCAGAAGCACCAGGATGCAGGGAAATCATTCTGCCGTTTTTCCCTGTGGCGTATAAACTTGCGGCTTCTTGGTCTTGGCGGCAAACTCCTTTGACATAACCAATATCGTGGCAAACTAAGGAGATAATAAAGTGCAACCAATCTTCACTAGAAACGCCACCTTCGCGGATGTGTTTGCCACGTAAAATTTCTTGCCCTACCAAGGTGACTAAAATAGAGTGTTCGACATTGTGATATAGGGCATCGCTATTGGCAATATTTTCCAACGCCATGCTCCCAGCCCAGGCTATGATGTCTTGATAATCGTTTTTGAGACAGCCATAAGTACGACTGTAGCCTTCTCGAATTTGCTTGACAAAAGCATCTATTAAAATTTCAGTGGCGTTGAACATATTGGTTGCTCAGTTCAGATCAAAAGATTTCTTGTTTGTGATTAAGATTCCCAAAATTAAGGCTTTAGTTGGTATTGAAAAGTATATTCATCATTTTTAACCCAAGTATGGCTGTGAATGCTAGTTGCAGAAATCTGCCTCACATGATAGGTATACTTTCTTAGTTGGCTGTCAACAGACACTATTTGGCGTATCCTACGCTCATCAGTGTTTCATATTTATGCACAAAATCCAGTGATCTGCATACAAAGGATCTGTGACGTTAATAAGACTCAGAGTGTGATGGAAATACAAAGTCAGATAAAGTAGGAATTTACGTATAATTACGGTTTTTTCTTTTTCTTTATAATAAAAAACATGACTTATGTCATCGTAGTCATATTGGGGATTATTACAGTCAAAACTAAAGATAGAAGTCAAATTTAATATACGGTAAATAGTCGCAAACTTTCTTAAAAATAACTAACATTTTGTGTGTTTCCGCAGTGGAGGTGCGTCTCTTGAGTGATGAAAGTATTCCAGAACTAGAACGAGAAGAAATGGTCGAAGCATGGCAGAAATCAGCCAGACAACCGACTCGCCCTTGGCTAACACCAATGTTTATGGGTGTTGGCGTGGGGATAGCGATCGCATTAGGTGGGATGGGTGTGTTAACTCAATTACCAGCGCGGCAAGACAAAGCTGTAGCGAATAAAATCACGCCTAAATCTAACCCAGTCCTGACGGTGACTGTTTCCCCGGTCGAAACCACTCGTGTTTCTCGCACCTTAAATACTACAGGTACGATCGCCGCCCGTGATTTAATTCCAGTTCTGCCTCAAGCCAATGGTTTGCAAGTCAAAATTATTCCCGAAGATATTAAGGAAGGCACTTATGTGAAAAAGGGACAAGTTTTGGCAATTTTAGATGATTCGATGTTGCAAGCCCAAATGAGTGGAGCCAGAGCCGAGGTAGAATCCAAACAAGCTGATGTGGGTTCCAAACAGGCGGGTGTGGTTTCACAGCAAGCTACTGTCGCATCTTATCAAGCGATCGTGCGACAAAGAAAAGCTGATTTAGCCCAGTCCAAAGCTAAGTTAGAAGAAGCCCAAAAGAATTATCTGCGTTATCGCAAATTGGCAATGGCTGGGGCGATTAGTCTGCAAGAACTGGATACTCGCGCCTACACAGTCAAAACGGCTACCGAGGCGGTGCGACTGGCTGAAGAAAATATTCGCAGCGCCCAAGCCAATGTAATTAGCGCCCAAGCCACTACCGGGAGTGCTGTCGCCAATATTTATAAAGCCGAAGCAGATGTGCGTACTAGTGTGGCTAAAGTTGTACAAATACAAACACAGTTAAAACAAACCGTAGTCCGCGCCCCGATTTCGGGAATTGTGGCAGAAAAACTCGCCAGAGTGGGTGATGTTACAGGTATTCCGCCTCAAACCCAAGTAGGGACTGTGATTGGCGGAACACAAAAACTGTTTTCGATTATTCGGGATGGCAGATTAGAACTGCAAGCCGAAGTTCCCGAAATTCAATTACCACAGGTAGAAATTGGCGCGGCTGTACAAATTACCTCCGATATTGACAATCGCGTGCAGTTGCAAGGGCGAGTCAGAGAAATACAACCTTTAGTAAACGATAAACGACGAGAAGCAACAGTCAAAATCGACTTACCTTTAACCAACTTACTCCGGCCTGGGATGTTTGCCCGTGCCGCTATTACAACAAACACAGCACTAGCAATGGCAGTACCACAAAAAGCCGTACAACCCCAAGCTGATGGCAGTGCCATTGTATACACCCTCTCCGGTGATGATCTCGTCCAAAGCCAGAAAGTAGAAGTCGGAGAACCAATAAATAGCGAACTCGTAGAAATTAAAAATGGCTTGCAATTAGGCGATCGCGTCATCGTTGATGGTGCAGGTTATCTCAAAGATGGCGATCGCGTCAAGGTGACAGGTGATAGGTGATAGGTTACAGGTGACAGATTTAAGAGTCATTTGTTTTTCTCCCTTGTCCCCCTTGTCTCCCTTCCCTTGTCTGGGTGAACGAAATTTTGTGTGGGATTTCTAGCTAAGTATCCAAAAAATTACCCCCCACACTCCCCACACCCCCCACACTCCCCACTCACTCCCACACCAAAAATGTCCTTCAATATCTCGGCTTGGTCAATTAAAAAACCTGTTCCCACCATTGTTTTATTCTTAATTTTGACAGTTGTTGGGTGGTTATCTTTTATTTCCTTGGGAATCGACACCAACCCCAACATTGATGTGCCGGCAGTTTCTGTGACTGTTACCCAACCGGGTGCAGGGCCAGCAGAACTGGAATCGCAGGTGACGAAAAAAATTGAAGATGCTGTCGCTGGGTTGGGCAACATCGATAATATGATTTCTAGTGTCAGTGATGGTAAGTCTACCACCACGATTAATTTTGTTTTAGGAACAAATAGCGATCGCGCTACCAATGATGTCAGAAATGCGATCGCTCAAATCCGCCAAAATCTCCCCCAAGATATTAATGACCCCGTAGTACAACGTTTAGAGTTTGCTGGCGGCCCGATTATCTTTTATGCAGTCAAATCAGATCAGCGTTCTGTTGAAGAATTAAGCAACATCGTAGACCAAACTATTAGCCGCGCCTTGTTAACCGTCAAAGGTGTGGCACAAGTCAAGCGTATTGGTGGCGTTGACCGCGAAATTCGGATTAACCTCGACCCTGACCGCTTACAATCTTTAGGCATCACCGCCACCCAAGTAAACGACCAAATTCGGGCTTTCAACATCAATTTACCCGGTGGACGCGCTGAACTTGGCGGTAGTGAACAAACAATACGCACCCTTGGTAGTGCCACCAGTGTGAATCTGCTGCAAACTTATGAAATTCTGTTGCCTAGTGGTGGTTCTATACCTTTATCCAGCTTGGGTACGGTGGAAGATAAATACGCGGATGTGCGACAAACTGCCCGTTTGGATAATCAACCCGTGGTAGCTTTTCAAGTATTGCGGAGTACTGGCAGCGTGGTTGTGAGTGTAGAACAAGGCGTGAAAGCCGCAGTCGCCAAACTACAAAAAACCCTGCCCCCAGATATCAAAATCGAGTTAATTTTTACCAGAGCCGATATTATTCGTCAATCCTATCAAAGCACCATTGATGAGTTGATTCAAGCCTCAGTACTGGCAATCATCGTGATTTTACTCTTTTTACGCGATTGGCGAGCAACTTTAATTACTGCCGTTGCCCTACCTTTATCAATGATTCCGACCTTTGCGGTGCAGCAAGCTTTGGGATATACCCTCAATAATATGACTTTGCTGGCATTAGCTTTGGCTGTCGGCAACTTAGTAGATGATGCCGTGGTGGAAATTGAAAATATGGAACGGCATATAGCAATGGGGAAATCACCTTGGGAAGCAGCTTTTGACTCTTCCGACGAAGTGGGTTTAGCTGTGATGGCGAGTGCCGCAACCATTATTGCGGTGTTTCTCCCGGTGGCGTTTATGGGGGGTGTTCCTGGGCAGTTTTTTCAACCCTTTGGTGTGACTGTGGCGGTGTCTACAATTTTTTCCACGATGGTAGCGCGGATGATTACGCCGATGATGGGGGCGTATTTATTAAAGGATAAAAAACATCAATCTAGTGCTACTGATGCTAAGAACAGATTAAGTCAAATCTTCTATCGTCAAATCAAAAAGCCACAACCAAAACATCAGTTTCAGCCGTATAAATCCTTATTACAAACAGCATTACGCCATAAGTTAACCACAATTGCGATCGCAATGGCGTTTTTCATCGCCAGTTTGATGTTAGTTCCCTTGATTCCCAAAGGTTTTGTCGATGACGGTGACTTTGGCATTTCTAACGTTGCGATTGAAGTTCCTCCCGGTTCCACCTTAGAAGATGTCAATAAAGTAGTGACTCAAGCAACTGACATTATTCGCCAAAACCCCGTGGTGGAAAAGGTGTTAGCTACAGAAGAAATCAACTCAGCTACCTTATCAATTCAGTTAAAGCCCAAAGAAGAACGCAATATTTCCCAAAAACAATTTGAAGAACAAACCCGTCCTTTATTTCAAGAAATTCCAGGGGCAAGAATTAGTTTTCAAAATCAAGGGCCTGGAGGTGGTCGTAAAGCATTATCTATTGTTCTCAGGAGTGAAAATCCTGAAGCTTTAACCCAAGCCGCTAATGATTTAGAACAACAAATGCGGAATATTCCTGGACTAGTAGAAGTTTCTTCGACTGCTAGTTTAGTCAAACCAGAGATTTTAGTCATACCCAACCCGCAACGCGCCGCCGATTTGGGTGTAACAGTGCAAGCGATCGCCCGGACAGCTTCTTTAGCTACCATTGGTGATAATGATGCTAACTTGGCTAAGTTTAACTTGAGCGATCGGCAAATTCCCATCCGCATACAAATTGACCCAACAGCCCGCGCAGATATAAACAATATCAGAAATTTGCAAGTTCCCAGCCAAAACGGGAGTTTAGTTCCGCTAGTCGCTGTGGCCGATATCAAGTTTGGTAGCGGCCCCGCCACCATCAGCCGTTACGACCGCGCCCGTCAAGTCGCACTAGAAGCCAACTTACAAACTATATCTCTGGGAGAAGCAGTCAAAGCCGTAAATCAGCTACCAGCAATGCAAAACTTACCACCTGGAGTTGTTCAACAACCTTCTGGTAGTGCCAAAATTATGCAGGAAATTTTTGGCAGATTTGGTGGTGCATTAGCTTTAGCGATTATGTGCATCTATGCAATTCTGGTGCTGCTATATAACAACTTTCTGCATCCTTTATCGATTATGGCCGCATTGCCATTTTGCTTAGGTGGTGCATTAGTCTCCTTGATGGTTGCCCAAAAACCCCTGGGAATTTACGCCTTGATTGGGATTGTGTTGTTAATGGGAATTGTCACAAAAAACTCGATTTTGTTGGTAGACTACACAATCATCAATATGCAGGAAGGGCAGAACCAACGCCAAGCCTTGATAGAAGCTGGTGTTTCACGTCTGCGCCCAATTATGATGACTTCTTTAGCGACTATTGCGGGTACTCTTCCCCTCGCTTTGGGTATTGGCGCAGGTTCCGAAGTCCGTCAACCAATGGGAATCGCCATTATGGGAGGCTTTACCACTTCTACACTGCTGACTTTGGTCGTAGTGCCAGTCATATTTAGCTACATTGATAACTTCCAAACTTGGATTTTGAATACATTACGTTATGGTTTTGGTAAAAAACCACCTGCGGAAGACAGAGAAGTGAGGAATGTGCGATCGCCAAACAACACATCTGTCTCGGAAATCCAAAACTAATCAATTATGGTATAATCTCTGTTAGCTTTAACTTAGCTAACAGTCACTATTCGCGGGTGTAATTCAGTGGTAGAATGTCACCTTCCCAAGGTGAACGTCGTGGGTTCGAGTCCCATCGCCCGCTTTTCAAAAAACCCTTATATAGCAAGCATTCTACTGGTTTTATCTTGGATGATTATCACTAAGAGCAGTGTTTTTCTTTGTGGTAACAAACAAATATTAGCTCTTTTTCGGTGAGTTTGGGTGTAAATTGGGTGTAAATTGGGTGTACTAAAAAAGGTACTAGCAAGGACAAATCTATGTACTCTACACCCAACTCTAGCAAAGCTTCTAAGGGTACTGTTCAAGTCATCTCTTCCAATGACAGATTGCAATTAAGGTTCAGGTTTGCAGGTAAACGACATTACCTCAGTATAGGTTTGCCAGATAACGCGGTTAACCGTAAGGCGGCAGAAGCAAAGGCAAGACAAATTGAACTAGATATTGTTTCTGGAAATTTTGACCCTACTCTTGCTAAATACAAACCGCAGGCAGCACTGAGTACAATTGTAGTTAATGAAACTAAAAGTGTTAGCTCTAAGCCGTCACTAGCAGAGCTTTGGGAAAAATTTGTTGAATATAAGCGACCACAGTGTAGCCCTAACACAATGAAACTTTCGTATAGTGTTTTCTCTAATTATGTTAAAAAACTACCAACTCATGACTTGGATAAAGCTTGCGAAATCAGAGACTACATTTTGAACACCATTCCTTTGTATTCAGGAAAACGATTTATTAACTGTCTTTCAGCTTGCTGTGAATGGGCAATAGAATCTGGAATGCTTACCGAGAATCTGTTTAAAGACATGGGAAAAAAATTAAATTGCCAAAGTCATCCAAAAGTAAAGAGATTGATGAAATCAATCCATTTAGTTTGGAAGAAAGAAATGCAATTATCAATGCATTTGAAAACAACCTCTTTTGTCCCCGATCATCAGCATTTAAACATAGCTACTATACATCTTTTGTTAAATTTCTCTTTTTAACAGGATGTAGACCATCAGAAGCTATTGCTCTACAGTGGAAGCATATTTCTCAAGATTTTAGACAAATTAATTTTGAGCAAGCAGTTATTAAATCTGAGACTGGTAAGCTAGTTAGACAAGGGTTAAAGACCCAAGAAAGAAGAAAGTTCCCGTGCAATGATTCACTGTGTCAGCTATTAAAACTTAATAAGCTTGAAAGCGCAAGTTCTGAATCATTTATTTTTCCTTCTCCTAAAAAGAAAGTAATTGATATTGATAACTTTAGAGGAAGGGTATGGAAGAGGGTAATTAATGGGTTAGGAATCGAATACAGAACGCTATACCAAACTAGACATACGTTTATTACTCACGCTCTCGAAACTGGCAAGCTAGACGCAAAAGATGTAGGTCGGTTGGTAGGTAACAGTCCAGAAATAATATATCAACATTATGCAGGTAACAAACGAGAATTATTTGTCCCTGAGTTTTAAATGCTTATGCTTTAGCTAAAGTATGAGATAAACTACCTTGTTAGTTTAAGTCCAAGAAGCTGCTAATCTTGCCTGTTAAATAACTAACAGTAGATTTAAGTTTTTAATGTTCCCAGAGCAAGTTGAAACAATCAACCATTACTCATACAGTAACCTGAGTTTGCTGCCACTGTTCTGCTCAGGGAACATTAACTATTTATTAGACCTCAACTTTACTATCTAATACCTCTTGCTCACTTAAAATTTGTAGCTCCTGTATATTCAGTTCTCGTAATTCGTCAATATGTTTACGCAAGGTTTTTAGAAACTCCTGAAACCGAGGGCAAGTGTGGCATACGGTACGCTTACCTGGTACTACACAACTACATTCAAAGCTTTGTCTTTCGTTAAACCGACGCTTACATTCCTGGCATATGTACCTCTGCTTACCTTTCTCAACGCTGTATTTTTTGAAATTTAAGGAATTACAATGTGGGCAACTTACACCAAATAGTTTGGCTTCTGATGCCCAATGCTTTACCGTTTTGCGAAAAGCAATTTCACACCTAATTTGGTTAATTTCAAACACATCCTTAAAACTCACTATTATCTCCTTATATGTGCATCGTTATAGGTTAGTTATCTAAAACAAGAAGATAGCCAACAAATGTGCAAGGCTAGCAAGAAGTATTAAGTACAATTGATACTACTGCACCATTACAGACTGTGATTTTCTCAACTAATCTGGAATAAATTGCAACTTTGTCGTCTTCAGAGAGGGTATACCAGATAAAGAGATTATTTCCAGCCTGAATAATTTCATCAACTGTTTTGGTATCAATGGCATTACTAGAGAAAGGATTTATTTCCTCCTGAATCTCACGAAAAGTCTTTTCTTTGAGAGCTTCTAGTTCTGGATCAAAATCTGTAATCTCTTCAAGCTTTGCTAGTCGTGTCTCCAGTTTTTTGAGCTTTTCAGATTTAATAGGTATCTCTGTAAAATCACAATTTTTGTCAGAATCTCTGGTTTGGAGAACAACTGATTTATGCAATAAATAGTCAATCAATGCCCTCTCAATTGCATCCTTTCTAGTACCTTTACGGTTATTGCATCCTTTACCAGCATGGCGACATGCATAGTAGTGATACTTGTTTTTACTCTGACGAGTTTTAGTAATACATTTAGTATTACACTCAGCACAGTAGACAATACCACGTTGGTAAGCAAACTCTCCATAGCTATCAAAATTTGAAGAATCGTAATTAAATAGAGCAGGCCCAGGCCGAGAAGAATTGAATTCAAGAATTCTCAAAATTTCAGTGGACTCCTCATCAGAGATTAGTCGGTCGTTTAGGTGAGTATCGTAAATAATCTGCCAATCTTTTGGATTAACTTCTTTACGCTGGCCTGCGCTGGTCTTAATTCGCTTGTTATAAACTGTATGCCCACAAAGGACTGGGTTTTTTAACCAACGCTTTAATCCTGCTGGAGTCCAATGAAAAATCTTGTCATTCCCATTTTTCTTACTTTGGGTATGCTGAATTCCATATTTTTGAAAGATTTCGCTTGTGGCTCTACTTACTCCTTTCGTTCGTAAAAAGATGTCAATACAGTCTCTTGCAAGTTGAGCAATTGTTATACCAGGTAGCTTCTCAATATCTTCTTCATTAGACAAATCAGTATAGTTGATAGGTCTTTCGTTAAGGAGACACAGGAAAGAAGTTGTATCAAGTTGATAACGGAGTTTTTCAGCTTTGTATCCGAATGGTACACATTCACAAGCAGCTTGCTGTTTGCGACGGTGCTGTTTTCCGTGCTTAACCCGTTCTGACAGTTGATCAACCTCCATCTCAGCAAGACTAGCCAGCAGATTGACCATAAACATACCATGTGAAGTTCGTAGGTCAATTAATTGGTCAAGCACTCTTAGATTTACCCCAGTTTCCTGAAACACTGAAATGTTTTTTCTAATTAAAGGCACGCTTCTGCCAAGACGGTCTAAGCGAGTAATGATTACTTCAGTAATTTCGTCTTCTTTCACAAGTTGCATGACTTTAAGTAGACCAGGACGATTATCTTTCTTACCTGTTTGCACATCATAAATAATTAAATTAGCTCCATTATCTTTTAATCTTTGAATCTGTTGCTCTAGTGCATGAGAATTTACTGCTTGTTCTCTACTTGATACGCGTGCATAGCCCAGAGTAATCTCTAAAACAAATTCAGATTCATTTATTAAGCTATAGTTAATATCATTCAAATACCGCTTGATATTCTTCATTAATTCTTTCCAATTTCAGCATCATTAACTTTTATAAATATAAAGTATTTTTGTGCATATCCAGTACCTGCTGGGTACGCACAAACCAACTCTTTCTTAGTAATAAAAACTAGTTTTTAATAAAATATAAATTGTGATTTATTCTATTCCCAGCTTTTTTAAATTACTTATTACCGTTGATAGTATTCGTTAGTATTTAGGGCAAAAAAATACTCTAATATTTAAATATCAGAGTTTTACCAAAAATATATTTTTTGCCTAACTTAGTTAAAAAATGTTAAGTACTATAGTTAAAAACTATCTTGATTGTAGCTCCCAAACCCATTCAAACTTACCTTCATTAGTTACAATCCCTTGAATTGGAAGCCTTCTATTAGTATGTTTAGTTTGGTAAGGAATGTTGTCCTTCCAGTAGAGGTCAGTATCAATTAGCTTAACTAATGCTCTTTGAGTCTTTAAGTATGATTGCCAAATATTTTTAAACGGTTTGTGTATACTTGGAGACTTTAATACTATTAATGGGTAGCCTTCCCACTCCATATCCATGAGTATCTTGTTGTATTCCGCTTCAGTTTTTGCACCAAGATCATGATTATTAAGAAATTTTAGCCATCCACGGTGATGGCGTTTAGCATCTTTCTGATTTTTCCATAATGGTTTAAGTGCAAACGCTTGTTCTTGAACATCCATTTGAAATCTACTTTTAAGGATATGAATAAATAGTTCTTCAAAATTTTTAAAAGGATAATCAATGCCTTGAGTATTGGCCCAAGAAATAATGTCTGATTCTCCTATTGCCAAGAGTTTATACAAAGATGTCTCGGCATCTGTCTCCAATTTTAAGTTTTCAAATGCTTGGGGCGGGATAAGTTGCTGAACTAAACTAAAAAGCTGGGTTGTATCTGTTATTAAATTAAATATTTTATTAGGTAATAAGATGGCTTTAGCTTGCCAATATAACTGAACGCATCGCATCCAAATGGCTTGATTTGAATTATATGGCTCAAAATCAAAAACAGCGATATTATTTATAGTATGAGATAAACGACAAAAATCAGGATTTTGAGGTTCATCAGGTAATAAAAAGAATTTAAAAGGGATATGGTTACGTTTAATACCCAGTGCCTTATCTTTGAAAATTTCTTGTTTACGAAATATTGCTAGTGCTATTCTCAAAGTTACTTCTTTCACTACACCATCTTGATCCACTATTTCAACGATGGTCTCGTCTAAGATTACATTTTCTAAATGAGTCACTTTTTTTCCTGCCAGTCTCAATATAAAACTATTTTTGTTTGGAATGTCTTCACGTATGCTATGTTGAGGCATTTATTTAGACATTAATTTTAGATGTTATATCACATGAATATGGCATTCAGCAGGTGAGAAATATTAACTTAGATGTAGTTTGCACAAATTAGTTTATAGTCTAATTTTGCTTTAGAATTAATATTTTAGATTTATAATTCATGCCAATAATTGAGGAACAATATCATCATTAGCAAGAGTGATTTAAAAAGCTATAAATATTTTCTTCATGAACTAGTACAGCACGGCGGAAATAAGTAGACCATTAAATAGCCAAAACTTTGCCCTTGTAAGTCCACTTAAAAGGTTTAGCCATTGTGTGATTAAAGTAGTCAATAAAACCAAGTATTCGATTTTTTAAATCATCTTTACTAACGAAACTTGCTTTTTTTAGTAACTTCCGAACCAAAATACTGAACCAAATCTCAATTTGATTCAGCCAAGAGCAGTGTTTGGGAGTGTAATGAAAAACAATTCGGTGTGCTGGCTCACTCAAAAAGGCAGCGCGGGATTTTATGGACTTGAGGATACCAGTTTTACCTTTAACACCCAGATTAATATTCAGACCTTCTTTTTCTGCAACAAAGCGAACCAGCGACTCCGATTGATGAGTATTCAGACAATCCATGATGAGATGCCATTTTTTGGCATAGGGGTCACTTTCAATAATTCGGTGGATATTGAGCAGAAAATCTAATTCGGTTCTAGAATCTCCACAAGTCGACTCCAGAATCTGACCAGTGGCAACATCGAAATTAGCTATCAAGGTCTGTGTACCGTGACCGCCAGTTGCCTCAACGGGGGGAACCCCCGCACGGCACTGGCTCACGAATATACTCAAACTCCCTTCGTTCCACTTTACCAGGTCGCATTGGTAAATCTTTTTCTAAACGTTCAGTGGCTTGAACTCCTGTCATTTCATCAATAGAGATAGTCCGTTCCCCCTGAAGGTGACGTTCAATCGCACTTATGTATAAACCAGTAATATCTTCAACTTTTGTATCAAATTCTTCATCTGGGGGGGGGAGTCAGCCAATACCGACTTTGGTGTGGCTTCAATTGGGCTTCTTCTAATAATCTTCCAACGTGGCGGACTGATATGCTTTCAATGATACCTTGTTTGATCATTTCATCCGCCAGTTCTCTTGGTGTCCAATGACTTATTGGTCTTCCGTAATCGGATGGTGGTGAACAAGCAAACGCAAACAACTCGATTACTTGTTCCATACTAAATTTTACTGGTGCGCCAGCACGTTCAGAATCTTGTAATCTTTGAAGAGTCAATAATTCTTTTCCCTGAGTCTCCAACCATCGGTTTCGCCATAAGCTAACCGTATGCCTATTGATATCCAAACGAATGGCGATTTCCCGATTATTTTGACCCTCAGATGCCATCAGAATTATTTTTGCTCTCAGTGCGATCTGTTGCGGTGTGTTGTGTCGGTCAATCAACTCCTGGAGTTCATAACGATCGCCATTGCTTAAATTTAAGATTTTTGGAGTTAATTTTGGCACACCTTTATCCCTTAATACTTGGACACAGCAAATTTTTACCTCACCATTTATTCTCCTACGATTATGGTCTAGCTATTTCCGCCGTGCCGTACTAGGCTTACAGAGGGTATTCTGAAAATATTAAGTCCACAAAATGCCGACTCATTTCAGTACGCAGTAACATGATCCAAGGAACATTGTTTGAACATTCCATCACTTTATCTGAGTTGTCATCCCATTTGTGGGAAGCAGCCAATATTTTGCGTGGAAGCCCCGTGGATCGCACTGACTGGAAGAGTTACATTCTGCCACTGCTGTTCTTCAAGCGCATTTGTGATGTTTGGGACGAAGAACGTCAAAAAATGATTGAAGAATACGGAGAACATTTCCCCGACGAACACCGCTTTCAAATTCCTGAAGGTAGCCACTGGCAAAACGTGCGTGATGCTTCTAGCAATGTGGGTACTGCCTTACAAAATGCCCTACGTAACATTGAAATTGCCAACCAGAAACATTTATACGGTGTATTTGGGGATGCCCAGTGGACAAATAAAGAAAAGCTGTCTGATGAACTGCTAAAAGACCTCATTGAACATTTCTCCGCCCTCAACCTTGGCAACAAGCGCGTCCACAGTGATGTGATGGGCGATGCTTACGAATACCTAATTAAAAAGTTTGCTGATACCACTAAGAATAAAGCTGGGGAATTTTACACACCGCGCAGTGTGGTACATCTGATGGTGGATATGTTAGACCCCCAAGAAGGTGAAACAGTTTATGACCCAGCTTGCGGCACAGGAGGAATGTTACTGGCTGCTGTTGCCCATGTACGTAATAAAGGGGGCGATGCACGAACATTCTTTGGTAAGTTACACGGGCAAGAGAAAAACTTAACCACCGCGTCTACTGCTCGCATGAATTTGTTTTTACACGAAGTCGAAGATTTTGTCATTGAACGCGGTGACACTCTGCGTAACCCTGTTTTTACCAACCCCGACACAGGCGGTTTAGCTCTGTTTGATGTAGTAATTGCTAATCCTCCCTTCTCCCTAGAAAAATGGGGACGGGAAGTTTGGGAAACTGACCCTTGGGGACGTGCTTTCGCTGGTCTGCCTACAGATAGTAGTGGTGATTTCGCCTGGGTACAACACATGGTCAAGTCAATGGCCAAGCCACATGGACGGATGGCAGTTGTGTTACCCCAAGGTGCATTATTTCGTAGTGGGGTGGAAGGACAGATTCGACGCACCCTACTGGAAATGGACATGATTGAGGCGGTAATTGGATTAGCACCAAACTTGTTTTACGGCACTGGTTTGGCTGCTTGTATACTGGTACTGCGTCAACGTAAAGCTCAAGCCCGTGCAGGTAAGGTATTAATTATTGATGCCTCAACCCTGTTCCGCAAAGGACGCGCCCAAAACTTTTTAGAACCAGAACACGCTGCTGAAATTCTACGTTGGTATGAAGAATTTACAGATGTAGAAGACCGGGCGCGGGTGGTTTCCAGAGAGGAAATTGAACAGGAAGGATGGACACTGAACATCTCCCGTTATGTTTTACCGCCCATAGGAGCAGATATTCCACCTTTAGATGAAGCGATCGCATCTTTTAAAGACGCTTTGGTACAATGCCGGGAAGTTGAGGAACATTTGCACCAAGTAATGCTGGAAGGGGGGTGGCTGGAGTGAGCGAACAAATCACACAACAAGCTATAGAAAGTTATCTGTGGGGAGCAGCCACTATCTTACGTGGGTTAGTTGATGCCGGGGACTACAAACAATATGTCTTTCCCTTGCTGTTTTACAAGCGGCTATCTGATGTTTGGGATGAGGAATTTGCCAAAGCACTGGCTGATACAGGTGATGCTAATTATGCCCGTGAAACTGCCAATGATCGCTTTATTATCCCAGATGGATCTCACTGGAAAGATGTCCGCATTGTTGCCAAGGATGTTGGTAAAGCTTTAAACAATGCCATGCGGAGTATTGAAACCGCTAATCCCGGTCGCTTAGATGGAATTTTCGGTGATGCGCCCTGGACAAATAAAGAACGTCTACCTGATTACATCATTAAAAATCTGCTAGAACATTTCTCTACAGTAGTGCTGTCCCTAGCCAATGTTCCTGAAGATGAATTGGGGAATGCTTACGAGTATTTGATTAAACAATTTGCTGATGACAGTGGACATACAGCCCAAGAATTTTATACCAACCGTACAGTTGTTCATTTAATGGTGCAGATGCTTGCACCGAAATCAGGCGATCGCATTTATGACCCTACCTGCGGTACAGGGGGAATGTTGATTTCGGCATTGACTGAAGTCAAGCGCACAGGTGGAGAACACCGTACCCTCAAGCTTTACGGACAGGAACGCAACCACATGACCGCTTCCATTGCTCGCATGAATTTAGTGCTGCACGGTGTAGATGATTATCAAGTCATGCGCGGTGATACCTTGGAACGCCCTGCTTTTACTGAAGACGATCAACTACGAACTTTTGATGTAGTTCTGGCTAATCCCCCCTACTCTATTAAACAGTGGAATCGGGAAGGCTTTCAAAGTGATCCTTGGCAGCGTAATTTTTTAGGGACACCACCTCAAGGAAGGGCTGACTATACCTTTTTTCAGCATATTTTAAAAAGCCTTGACCCAGCAACGGGACGCTGTGCAATTCTTTTTCCGCATGGGGTGTTGTTCCGCAAGGAAGAAGCCGAAATGCGGCAAAAGCTGGTTGAGGCTGATTTGGTGGAATGCGTTTTGGGTTTGGGGCCAAACCTGTTTTACAACTCCCCAATGGAAGCTTGTATTATTGTTTGCCGTAGCCGTAAACCACCAGAACGACAAGGACGGATTTTATTTATTGATGCAGTCCATGAAGTAGCCCGTGTCCAGGCACAAAGTATCCTCAAACCGGAGCATCAGTTACGTATTCTTAGTGTATATCAAAGTTACATTGATGATCCTGGTTTTGCTAAAATTGCTACTTTAGAGGAAATCGCTACCCAAGATTACAGTTTGTCTATTCCGCTTTATGTGCGGAAAAAAACAGCTAATAGCCAAACAGAGGAAGTAAAAACACTAGCTGAAGTTTGGGCAGACTGGGAACAGGGCAGTAGAGCCTTTTGGTTAGAGATGGATAGCTTAGTGGATATGCTGGATTCTTTATAAACTAATTTATTTACCAAACTGGTAAAATCTTGCTGAAAGCTTATTTAGCTAAAGTATAAAAAATTTATTTACCATAACGGTAAAGTATTATTGATATGATAAGTTCTCTGGACATAACAAATTTGTTTACCAAAGTGGTAAACTTGTATTAGTCAAGTAACGAATGGAAATCACCTTCAGCGATCGCAAACTGCAAAACCTATGCGAGCAACAAAACCAGGCGCAAAAAAAATTGGGTACAAACTGTGCCAAGAAATTGAGAACCCGATTGGCTGACCTAGCTGCTGTTAGTTGTGTCACAGAATTAGTTGCAGGTCGTCCCCATCCCTTAAAAGGAGATAGAGCAGGTGAATTTGCATTAGACCTAGAAGGTGGTACACGACTTGTATTTAAACCTGATAACGACCCTGTTCCTCTGACCGAGGATGAAAGCATTGATTGGTCAAAAGTTACTGCTGTTTGTATTGTTTTCATCGGAGATTACCATGACTGAGACAACCCGAACATTCACTCCAGATTGGGTATCTCCTCCCGGTGATACCATCGCTGACATATTAGAAGAGCGTGATTGGACTCAAGTACAGTTAGCAGAGCGATTAGGCTACACCACCAAACATATTAGCCAGTTGATTAATGGCAAAGCACCTATTAATGAAGAAACAGCCCTGAAGCTAGAACGGGTTTTAGGGAGTACAACAGCATTTTGGCTCAGTCGTGAAGCCCAATATCGTGCTGGTTTAGCTCGGATAGAAGAAGAAAACCGCTTAAAGGAGTGGACATCTTGGTTAGATCAGTTACCAGTCAAAGAGTTGATGAACCAAGGTGCAATTTCCAAGTGCATTTTAATTGCTAAAAATAAACCAGGAGTGGTAAAAAATTTATTACATTTTTTCGGTGTTGCTTCACCGGAAGATTGGCAGAAATGCTACGGAAGTTTAGAAGTTAATTTTCGTCGCACCCGCGAAGAACAAAGTGATGTTGGTGCTATTTCGGCATGGTTGCGGTTGGGTGAAATAGAAGCAGAAAAATTAGACTGTCCCAAGTACAGTAAACCAAAATTTGAAAAAGCAGTGCAGGAAATTCGCACGTTGACGGTGTTACCACGACAGGAATTTGAACCACAGATGCAACAGTTGTGCCGAGAAGCTGGGGTTGTGCTTGTTTTAGTACCATCAATTAAGCGATCGCACGTTAGTGGTGTAGCACGGTGGTTAAACTCGCATAAAGCACTGATTCAACTTTCGCTTTACGGTAAAACCAATGACCGCTTCTGGTTTAATTTCTTCCATGAAGCAGCACATATCCTGCTTCATGATAAAGAAAATATTTTTCTAGATGAATGGGATAGTGGGGAAAGTTTGGAATCGGAGCCAGAACGCGAAGCAAATCAATGGGCGCGGGAATTTTTGATACCACCTGAGTACGAAGGAGAATTAACGCAACTTAAATCTAAAAATGATGTTGTTGATTTTGCAAAGCGTATCGGTATCCATCATGGTATTGTCGTGGGTCGGCTACAACATGATAAATTAATTCCTCTTTCTTGGATGAATGCTTTCAAGGAGAGTTTTAGTTTTTAGTGGGTATACTAACTGCAAGATGATACAAGCTGATACGTTAAAAACAGGGTGGAAATTGGTAAAGTTTGGGGATGTGGTGCGCCTCAGCAAAGATCGTGCTACTAAATCAGAAATAGAAGGTATTGAGCGATATGTAGGACTTGAGCATATTGATCCTGATGATTTACGGATTCGGCGCTGGGGACTTGTAGCTGAGGGAATAACTTTTACTAGCAAATTTCAGCCTGGACAGGTTTTATTTGGTAAGCGTCGAGCCTATCAGCGAAAGGTTGCTGTTACACTTTGAGCCGCGTCTGGTAGAACTGCATATTGATAAAGATGCCATCGACCAAGCCTATGCAGAATTAACAGGTGGTTTATCAGATTTAGATAAAGAAACTCTCGCCAAAGCCGTTACTAAAATGGCAGTGCTGGTGAAAGTTCCAGACCGCATTACCAAAATCTGTGCAGACATCGCCGAACATTATCAGCAGAAAGTTGCTCCCAATGGTTTTAAAGGTATGGTCGTGACCTATGACCAAGAATGCTGTCTCCTGTATAAAGCAGAACTGGATAAACACCTGCCCCCAGAAGCCAGCGAGATAGTTATTTCCGCCACAGGTAAAGATGAGAGATTTAAACCGTATCAGCGTAGCCGCGACCAAGAAGAAAAGTTACTAGATAAGTATCGTGACCCTAACGACCCATTAAAAATTCTGGTTGTCACAGCCAAGTTGCTTACAGGATTTGATGCGCCTATTCTCCAGGCGATGTACCTGGACAAGCCCCTGAAAGCACACACTTTACTCCAAGCCATCTGCCGAACTAATCGCACCTACGGCAATAATAAAACGCACGGTTTGGTAGTAGACTATCTCGGCGTATTTGATGATGTCGCTCAAGCTTTAGACTTTGATGAGCAAGGCTTCCAGCAGGTTGTTTCTGGAATTAGTGCTTTAAAGAACGAACTCCCTGGTGCAGTACAGAAATGTTTAGCCTACTTCCTCGGAGTAGACCGCACTCTTAGTGGTTATGAAGGACTGATTGCGGCTCAGGATTGTTTACCCAACAATGATGTGCGTGATAACTTCGCCGCCGATTACAGTTACCTAGCTGATTTATGGGAAGCATTATCACCAGACCCCATGCTTATCAACTACGAAACTGATTACAAGTGGCTGTCCCAGGTGTACATTTCTGTTCAACCGACAACTGGCATGGGTAAACTACTCTGGCACGTACTCGGAGCTAAAACCATTGAGCTAATTCACCAAAACGTTCGTGTAGAAGCAGTGCGTGATGACCTGGAAGAAATTGTCCTGGATGCCGAATTATTGGAGGTGGTACTAAATTCCTCAGACCCCAGAAAGAAAGGCAAGGAAATTGAGATTCAAATTGCTCGTCGGCTGCGCCAGCATATTGATAATCCACGCTTCCGTGCTTTATCAGAGCGTCTAGAAGCCCTGAAAGAACGTCATGAGCAAGGACAAATTCACAGTGTAGCTTTCCTTAAGGATTTACTGGACTTAGCCCGTGACTTGCTACAGACAGAAAAAGACACACCACCGCAGGAAGATGAAGACCGAGGTAAGGCAGCTTTGACAGAGCTATTTTCAGAAGTCCGCAATGAGCATACACCCAAAATGGTGGAGCGAATTGTTAATGATATTGATGAAATAGTACGAGTGGTACGCTTTCCTGGGTGGCAGAAAACCAGTGCAGGTGAACGGGAAGTACGGCAAGCACTACGAAAAACCTTGTTTAAATATGCTTTGCACCAAGAAAAAGAACTGTTTGAAAAGGCTTACGGTTATATTAGGCAGTATTACTAATAGGAAAAATTTACTAGATAAACTTCAACTTTTTCATTTTCACACTGCACACCCTACATTAACGCGATGAATCAGAGATGAAAGCTTTGCCTAGACTACCTTACACGGTTGTGCAGTTGCAGTTTTGTACTTAATTAACTAACTGCATTTACCCTACACATCCTGCAATATACTCTGCAATCTTTAATCCCTTAGTTGATAAGGCTTGTACAAATTAAGTGCAGGATGAGAAGGATGTGCAGGGTGAAGAAAAAAGTTTACCCAGAATTTAAGATTGACGGATAATGGATTCAATTAATCCGCCTGCATCATCTTGTCTGAGTCCACGAATTACAAAACCACCACTTGTTTTAACTTTTTCTAACTTTCCTTGTCCTAGACGGATAATTTCTGGACTAAACTCCTTATTACTAACAGGTTTAGTTTGAGTTTTATGGCAATAAATACAATAACTACCACAATACCTTCGCCAAAATAAGAGGATGAAGAGAGAGGGCTGATGTAGTAGAGTTATTGTCTTCCCAAACGACAACTCAAAAGCCACAACAAGCCCATGCCCGATATCTTATC
>NZ_JACJRY010000015.1:0-179416 GCF_014697485.1 Anabaena sp. FACHB-83
GGTTCTACTGCTTGTGTATCTTTAATTTCACCCAATGCCCTTGCGACTGCTTGTCGCACATCGTTATCAGCATCATTCAGTTTGGCAATTAATGGTTCTACTGCTCGTGTATCCTTAATTTTACCCAATGCCCTTGCGACTGCTTGCCGCACATCGTTATCAGCATCATTCAGCTTGGCAATTAATGGTTCTACTGCTTGTGTATCTTTAATTTCACCCAATGCCCTTGCGACTGCTTGCCGCACATCGTTATCAGCATCATTCAGCTTGGCAATTAATGGTTCTACTGCTTGTGTATCTTTAATTTCACCCAATGCCCTTGCGACTGCTTGCCGCACATCGTTATCAGCATCATTCAGCTTGGCAATTAATGGTTCTACTGCTTGTGTATCCTTAATTTCACCCAATGCAGTTGCTACTACTCGCTGCACATCGTTATCAGCATCATTCAGCTTGGCAATTAAGGGTTCTACTGCTTGTTTATCCTTAATTTCGCCTAATGCCCTTGCGACTGCTTGCTGCACATCATTATCAGCATCATTCAGTTTGGCAATTAAGGGTTTTACAGCTTGTTTTTCACGTTCTTTACCTAGAATATTGGATACTAAAGCCAATGCTTGTGTATCTGATGCTTGATTACTAATAAAAGAAATTAACTGCTCTTTTTCTTTTTGGGATGGTTGCCAACCTTTTCTAAAAGGAGAGAAATTGAAATTTAAGAGTCGAAGTGCTTCAGCAGCAGCATGAGAGGTAGAGGTACTACCCATAAGCATTTCTAGCAACGCATCTACCATTCCAGGTACATCCTCAAAAAGCAATTTATGACTTTGAGAGAAGATAATTCGCCTCCAACATATTTGCTTAATGACAAAAGATGCTTCTATCGACTCTTCCAGACTTAACTTAAGACGAGATACTTGTTTCAAATAATATTGATGAATAATTTCTGAATCATTTGACATTGATGCTGTGGCAATTATTCCCAAAAGTTCACCACAACAGCCTCGATATTTTGCTTCTCTCTGTTGAAATTCTTGGAGAAGGAGCAAACGTAGTGTTGCTGCCCATTGAGAGTCAGCTAATTCCTTAACAGCTGTATCTACACTAGTTTCCGAAAATGGTGTATTGCCGTCCGACTCACCAACATTTTTCACAAACTCTTGCAATATTTCCACAGCTATTTGTTCACTAACATTAGGCTCATCAGCTAAACAAAGAGTTGCCAAAACTGCACGAGGACGAGCTGTAGTCAGAGAATCTTCTACATCAAGCGATTTGAGGATGGCTCGTAAAACATCATCCACATCATCATCATTACAAGATGCTACACAAAGACGTAATGCTTCCCGCCAGTTTTCAGTTACCACAACTTCCTTATGTCGGAAAGGATGAGAAGATTCTATTTCATGGATTTGGGCAGCAAGTGGGGCTACATAATCAGCAAGGTTAAGAGTGCGATCGCGGTTTGGAAAATGGCCTTGCACAAGTGCCAGTCCTGCCAAGTATTCTTGAAAAGTGAGATGACGAAACTCAAATACGGAAATGTCTCGGCCATTATGTGGAATAACACCCGCTTCCACTAAAATCCCTGTGCGACTTTCTAACAAATTCAAAAATTCTTTAGGTGTGTGCTTTTTTACTTCATGAAGATTGGGATACTCTTCTCGAAATTGTGTAAATAACTCGATTATTTCATCTTGGCGAAGTTGCTGTACTCCCCTATGACACATGGCATAAGCAATATACTCTAATTGTGGTAACGCCTCATCATCATCTATGGGTTCGTCTACTTCAGAGCGCCAGTTAAGTAGTACACCTACAGCTTGTGCATATAATTTATGCCGACGAGTCGGTAATTTCCCAACTTTACGCTTCACCAGTGCCATTGTGGTTAGCAGCATAGGATTACCAGTGAGACGCTCAATCCTTTCCGCGCTGTGAATGTCTTTAATTAATTCTATTTTTGCATTTTCTCGTCGCACTGGTAATTCGGTAATATCACACCAGCGACTTGCAAAATCGTCTTTATCTTCTTTAGTTAGTTCCGCTACCGTAACGTGTTCAAACTGTCGCCCTATACGGTAGCGCATTTCCCGATAGCCAACAATACGAGAAGTCACAATAATCGGAGCTTGTTTGTAAGCATCAGAAATTTTTTCAATCTGTTGGCATAATTTAGCGCGTAAACGAGGATCGGTGATTTCATCCAAGCCATCTATCAGTAATAATGCTGTACCCTGCTGAAGTTTTTGTTTTAAAATACCACGTAAAGCAATACATTCAGCCTCGCTCATCTCCTCTTTACGCAAGGTGTAACCCAGGATATCGTCTAGTGAACCACGAAGTCTGGTTTCATCAAGGTCTCGACAACGTATAATAATCGGTAGCCAATCTTCATCTGGAAGTGTAGATACGTCCGGCAAATCCTTCCAGTCTGAATCTTGTTTGAGCCGCAGCAGATAAGCTGTAGTAATCCAACGCACCATCGTAGTCTTGCCTGCACCAGGATCTCCCAATACAACCAGACGTTTAGCCTTAGCCAGCCTCTCTCCAATTGAAACCCGCTTACTTGTATCTTCGTCTTCGTCTGTGTCTCCAATACTCCAACCTGCTCTTATGCGCTGTTTGGTAATGCGACGCTTTTCAATTGCCTCCAATTCTGCTTCATCAACTTCCGTGTCAGAGGCAATTTCTACTTTAACCCGGAGTGCAACGTAAAGCCGACGTAGTAAAAGTTTCTTTGTTGCTATGTGCCGATCTGATTCTGGTAGGTTAATTAAGTCAATAATGTCACAATTCTCTAAAGCAAGTTCGCGGTAACGCTGCTCTGCATCATTTCCGCCTTTTATATAGTCTGGAGATACTTCCAAGGGATAATATTTCTTCAGAGCAGTAATTAAATCTTGTGTTGCTTTTGTAGGAGCTTGCCAATATTGAGCAATACATTCATCAAATGCTAATGCCTCTACATCAGCTTCTTCATCCATTTGTACGCAAAAAACACGCACTCGATAGTCATGTCTTGCTGCATAGACAATTCTACGCGCCCATTTGCTTCCCAATGCTGTCATGGTTCCACAAAGCACTACTGGACTACTACTACTCAACGCCTTGGAAACTTCGACAACGAAAGATTCTCCCACCATTACTGTCCCGCGATGAGCAACTTCATAGCCAGCATTGCGAATAGGTTCTGCTAATTTTTCCGCTAACTCCTCTTCTCCCTTAGCATGGGCTATGAGAACCTGCTGAAATATTTTGTTCATTTGATAGCTCTCAGCAAATCAACTATACCTTTAGACCAATCTTGAGTTAAGTCAGCATATTTAATATCAGCCAAAATCGCAGGTGGTTCACCTCCAGTCAGCAAAACTGGTAAAATCTTAACTCTATATCCACTGAGTTGCCGTGCTAAAGTTGGCATCCATTCACGGTTTACCCAAGGCGACATATCTGAAGAAGAGTAACACAAAACTAAGTAACTTAGCCCTTCCAGCCCTTCATTGATGCGCTCAACAATAGAATCTCCGACATCGATTTTCCACTCATCAAACCAAGCTTGATGCCCAGCTTCACTAACTTCCAAAGCCAGCTTTTCTGCTAATTCACCATCAACCTTGCGATGGCTTATGAAAACGTTAGCCATAGTTCAGTACAGATAAAATTAATCAAATTACACATGAATTAAATTATACATTTGCATTTAAATTTATATAATTTAGCTAAATAAATAAACTATTAAAATTGCACAACTAATCGTAAAAAATTGGCTGTTGAACGTCCTATAGAATTGGCTATTTTTAGATAAAATGAATGAGAACACACCCTTCATTCCCAAATGCGATCGCCTCATATCAACCAGTAAAACTTCAACCATAATATATTGCACTCCCAAATTTCAAAGTGCGGCCTTACTCAACAAAAGCACTACCGAAGCGATAGCCTTTACCATACACTGTGTGAATCAAAGTAGCTTCTTTCCCCATCTCAATCTTGCGGCGCAACAGACGAATTAATGCTGCAATAACGTTGCTACTTGGTTGTTCTTCATCTTGCCAGAGATGCTCCATAATTTGAGCGTGAGTTAGCAACTGTCCTGTGTGTTCCATAAAGTATTGCAACAATTGACTTTCTTTTTGCGATAGTTCAATAATGCGTCCTTGGCGGTAAGCTACTTGGTTGTCGCAATCAAGTTCTAAATCAGCAACAACTAATCTTTCGGGAGTGGTTTCATAAATTTGGGAACCTCCACGACGCAATAAAGCGCGGACTCTGGCTAACAATTCCCGTAACTCAAAAGGTTTAACTAAATAATCATCTGCACCAGCGTCTAAACCTTGCACGCGATCGTCTAAGGTATCTTTGGCGGTAAGAAACAACACAGGTGTATTTTTGCCTTGTCGTCGCAATTCTTGGCAAATTTCTAATCCGGTTTTTCCTGGCAACATCCAATCTAAAATTAGTAAGTCATAATGACTGGCTGCGGCCAGATGACTACCATTAGCCCCATCATAAGCCGCATCTACGGTGTAACCTTCACGAGTTAACACGCGACTTAAGGGGTCTGTTAATTCTACTTCATCGTCAACTAATAAAATTCTCATGCTGCTTATGGTAAGCAATCGAGATATTCTCAATAATAAATGAACTGTCTACACGCTAAGGATATCAAGAAAAAGAATGTTGACTGTCGCACTACCGAAAGGGGAACTACTAAAAAATAGCATCCGCCTGTTGCAATCTGTAGGATTAGATTTTAGTGCTTTTTTAGATTCTGGAAATCGCCAACTTCAGATTCTTGATGCGAGTGGACAAGCTAAGGGTTTGTTGGTACGCGCACAGGATGTACCTGTCTATGTAGAATATGGTCAGGCACAATTGGGAATTGTTGGTTATGATGTGTTGCGAGAAAAACAGCCACAGGTAGCCCATTTAGTTGATTTACAATTTGGCTATTGTCGCATGTCAGTGGCAGTTAAAGCATCCAGTCCTTACAAATCACCTTTAGATTTTCCGCCCCACAGCCGCATTGCTTCTAAGTATGTCAATTGTGCTAGGGAATATTTTCAAAGTTTAGATTTACCAGTGGAAATCGTACCGTTGTCTGGTTCTGTGGAACTTGGCCCAATTACAGGAATGTCAGAAGCGATTGTGGATTTGGTTTCTACGGGGCGGACTTTGCGCGAAAATGGCTTAATTGAATTAGAGACTTTGTATCACAGCACAGCGCGGCTAATTGGACACCCGTTAAGTTATCGAATTAATACAGGTAATATGTGCGAGTTGAGTGCTAAGTTGCGCGAGGCGGTTTTGGTGAATGTATAGGGTGTAAGGGTGTAAGGGTGTAAGGGTTTTGAACAAATACATACACCCCCATACCCTCTCACCCTTAAACCCAATCTCTACAGACAATCTTTGTGCGTTAGTCTTGATTCAAGTTTATGGCGATCGCTTAATTTCAAATCTAAAAAAACTCCTCTGAAAACTCAAAGCTAGTTAAATTATTAACTAAAGTAAAAAAATATTAATTAAAAATCAAATTTTTCCCGACTTTTAATCAAACCTTTTTTTAAGTTTTTTCCCAAAAATTAATGCAACCTGAATCTTATCATCAAGAACAGGCGAGGCTAGAAGCTTTACGCCGATATCAGATTTTAGATACTGAACCAGAACCAGCCTACGATCATCTTGCTCAGTTAGCGGCTTTTATTTGTGGTACTTCCATTGCTTTGGTTAATTTCATTGATGAAAATCGTCAGTGGTTTAAAGCAAAACTTGGTATAGATGTGGCAGAAATGCCCCGGAATGTTGGTTTATCGTATCTTTGCTTAGAACGCCAGGATATTGTAGTTATTAATGATACCTTGCAAAACGAGCAATATGCAGTCAATCCGGTAGTGACGGGTTATCCATATATCCGGTTTTATGCTGGCGTTCCTTTAGTTTCTCCTGACGGACAAATATTAGGAACTCTTTGTGCAATTGACCCAGAACCAAGAGAGTTGAACCAACAACAAATAGAGGCACTATCAGCTTTAGGTAGTCAGGTAATTAGTCAATTAGAACTCAGGCGGCATTTAGTCGAAAAACAGCAAACTGAAGAGTTTTTGCGTGAAAGTGACCAAAGATTGAAGTTAGCATTACAGGCGGCTAAACTGGGTTCTTGGCAACTTGACTTGAAAACAAGGGAATTAGCTGCTTCTAGTCAGTGCTATGTCAACTTTGGTTTACCGCCAGAAGTTGAGTTTACTTATAGTAAGCTGTTGGAATGTATTCATCCTGACGATCGCTCTGATATGCAAGAGCGTGTCAGACAAGCTATAGAAAATCATAGCGATTACGAGGCAGAATATCGCTGTATTTGGTCAGATAACAGTATTCATTGGATATTAGCCAGAGGTACTGTTATTTATGATGGGGATAATCAACCTATGCGGATGATTGGTGTCACCTTAGATGTGACTGACCGCAAACAAGCCGAAGAAGAACTCAAAAAACAGAACTTGCGATCGCAATTATTCGCCGAAATCACCCTCAAAATTCGAGAATCTCTACAATTAGAAGAAATTCTGCAAACCACAGTTCAAGAAGTCCAAAAACTCTTGCAAGCTGACCGGGTGTTGATTTTTCGGCTGTGGGCAGATGGTTCCGGTACAGTAGTACAAGAATCTGTGTTACCTGGTTGGCCTGTGGTGTTAGGACAAAATATTCTTGACCCATGTTTCCAAGAAAGATATGTAGAAAAATATCGTCAAGGACGCATCAGCGCAATTTTTGATATTGCAACGGCTGATATTCAAGACTGTCACCGAGAATTTTTGCAGCAGTTTGGTGTCAAAGCTAACCTCGTAGTCCCAATTCTCATCCGCGATGGGATTTGGGGCTTATTAATTGCCCATCAGTGCGCCCACCCCCGCCACTGGAACAACTTTGAAACAGAATTATTACTCCAGTTAGCTAACCAAATTGGTATCGCTTTATCTCAAGCGCAGCTTTTAGAACAAGAAATTCGCCATGTTCAAGAGTTAGCCCGTTCTAATTCAGAATTGGAACAGTTTGCTTATGTAGCTTCCCATGACTTGCAAGAACCGTTGCGAATGGTGACAAGTTACTTGCAGTTACTAGAGAGGAAATATAGCAGCCAACTTGATGCCACTGCCGATCAGTTTATCAACTATGCCGTAGATGGGGCGCGGCGAATGCAAAATCTGATCAATGACTTGTTGAATTATTCACGGGTAACAACACGCGGACAACCTTTTGTAGAAGTTGATTGTGGAGAAATTGTAGAGCAGGCGATCGCTAACCTAAAATTTGCTATAGAAGATAGTGGCGCAGAAATTACCTACGACCATCTCCCCACAATTACCGCCGATCCCATACAACTCACACAAGTCTTTCAAAACCTCATTGCCAACGCCATCAAATTCCGCCGAAACATCCCACCACGCATTCATATTGGTGCATTTCGAGCAGATGAAGGGGATGGGGGGCTAGGGGGACAAGGGGGACAAGGGGGACAAGGGGGACAAGGGGGACAAGGGAGACAAGGTAGACAAGGTGGAAACGTAGACAAAGATGTTTCTTCTCCCTTGTCTCCCCCCTCACCCCCCTCACCCCCCTCACCCTCATCACCCCCCTCACCCTCATCACCCTCATCATCCCCCTCACCCCTCCCCACTCCCCACTCCCCACTCCCCACTCCCCACTCCCCACTCCCCACTCCCCAAGAATGGTTATTCTCCGTGAGTGATAATGGAATTGGTTTAGAGACACAGTATGCTGAACGTATTTTTGTAATCTTTCAGCGTTTACATGGTAGAAGTAAGTATCCGGGTACTGGTATTGGTTTGGCAATTTGTAAGAAAATCATAGAACGTCATAGCGGACGTATCTGGGTTGAGTCAGAACCGGGCCAAGGCTCGAACTTCTATTTCACAATTCCAGATCAAGCAGGTCAACCATCGTGAATCATCCACAATCAATTATGCCAATTGAGGTTTTGTTAGTTGAAGATAATCCTGGTGATGCGGAACTGACACGCATTGCCTTACAAGATAGCAAAATCTCAATTAACCTCAATGTTGTGGAAGATGGTGTAGAGGCGATGGCGTTTTTACGTAGGCAAGACAACTATGCCCGAAAACCTCATCCTGATATTGTATTGTTAGATTTAAATTTACCGCGCAAAGATGGACGGGAGGTACTGGCAGAAATTAAATCTGACGATAAACTTAAACGTATTCCCGTCGTTGTCCTGACTACTTCCCAATCGGAAGAAGATATTCTTAAAGCCTATAATTTAGCGGCTAATTGTTATATCACCAAGCCGGTAGATTTTGATCAATTCGTTAAAATTGTACAATCCATAGAAAATTTCTGGTTTGCGATCGTAAAACTGCCGCCGGAGTAATCGAAATGGCAGGAGAATTAATAAAAGTCTTATTAGTTGAAGATAACCCTGGCGATGTTTTTCTTTTACAGGAGTTATTAAAAGAAGTCAAGACAGCACAGGTAGATTTGCGTCCGGTTGAGGAATTGTCGGCAGCACTCAACTTATTAGCGCAAGATAGTTTTGATGTGATGTTACTAGACCTTTCTCTACCTGATAGTCAAGGGATTAGCACTTTTTTAAGGGCAACTTGTCAAGCAAGAACTACACCAATTATTGTGCTAACAGGTTTAGATGACGAAACTTTAGCACTCCGCGCTATGCAAGAAGGAGCGCAAGATTATTTAGTCAAGGGGCAAGTAACTGGAGATTTGCTTGTGCGTTCCATGCGTTATGCTATTGAGCGTCAACGGATTGAAGATGCACTGCGCCAGAGCGAGGAACGGTTTCGCGTAGCATTGAAAAATTCGCCGATTTTTGTATTTAATCAAGATAGAGAGTTACGTTACACCTGGGTTTATAATTCAATTTCTGGCTGGACAAATGAAGATATGCTGGGTAAGCATGACTCAGAACTGCTCCCAGATGCAGATGCTCAAAATTTAACTACCATTAAACAAGGTGTCCTGACCACAGGAATAGGCACAAGAGCCGAAGTATTGCTGACTACGCCCCAAGGGATTCGCTATTATGATTTGACTGTTGAGCCATTACGGAATGAGTCGCAAGATATTGTGGGGATAACTTGCGCCAGTATCGATATCAGTGAAAACAAACAAACCGAAGCAAAAATCCGCGAACAAGCAGCATTATTAGACATCACCACAGATGCAATTTTTGTGCGCGATTTAGAGAATAAAATTTTGTTTTGGAACAAAGGTGCGGAAAAACTTTATGGCTGGCAAGCATCAGAAGCTTGGGGAAAAAATGTTAGTGAGTTATTATTTGATGAATCTTACCCAGAATTTGAAGCAGCTTGGTTAAACGTCGTCAGTAAAGGTAAGTGGCAAGGTGAATTAACTAAAAGAACGAAAGCACGTAAAGAGGTATTAGTAGCGAGTCGTTGGAGTTTGGTGTGCGATCGCCAAGGTAGACCCCAATCAATTTTAACAGTAGATACGGATATTACCGAAAAAAAACGCCTAGAATCGCAACTGTTTCGCGCCCAACGCATGGAAAGTATCGGCACTTTAGCCAGTGGCATTGCCCACGACCTCAACAATATCCTCACACCAATTTTAGCCGGAGCGCAATTATTACCTTTAAAATTCCCTGATGCTGATGAACGAACCCAGCATTTATTAGAGATTTTAGAAATTAATGCCAAACGAGGTGCAGACTTAGTTAAACAAGTATTATCGTTTGCGCGGGGTGTGGAAGGGCAACGCATCAATTTGCAACCTCGACACTTAATTGTCGAAGTTGCCAAGATTTTGAAAGAAACCCTACCCAAATCGATTGATGTGCGCCTTGACTTATCACCAGAGTTATGGTTAGTTTCAGGAGATAGTACCCAACTCCATCAAGTGTTAATGAATCTCTGCGTCAACGCCCGTGATGCGATGCCTGATGGTGGTACTTTAACAATCACTGCGGCAAACTTGTTAATTGATGAAAATTACGCCCGGATGAATTTAGATGCCAAAATCGGCCCCTACACAGTGATGAGTGTCTGTGATACTGGGATTGGCATTCCAGAGGAAATTTTAGATCGAATTTTTGAGCCATTTTTCACGACTAAACCTGTAGGACAAGGCACAGGTTTAGGACTTTCTACCGTTTTGGGAATTGTGAAAAGTCACGGCGGTTTTGTGAGTGTAGAAAGCCAAATCGGTAACGGAACTTGCTTTCGGGTTTATTTGCCGAGTGTGGGTGAACAGGAAATTTTTAGCCAAGACGAAATCACACTGCAAGTTGGTCATGGAGAATTGATTCTGATTGTAGATGATGAACCCTCAATTCAAGAAATTACCAGAACATCCCTAGAAACTCATCATTATGAAACTTTAATTGCCAGTGATGGCATTGAAGCGATCGCTCAATACGCCAAAAATGCCAATAAAATTAGTGTCGTGCTGATGGATATTATGTTGCCTTCATTAGATGGGGTCACAGCCATCCGTACCTTACAAAAAATTAACCCCCAAGTCAAAATTATTGCCACCAGTGGACTCATACCAAAAGAGAAACTAGGGGAAATTACGAAAATGGGTGTCAAGAAATTCTTGGCTAAACCCTACACTGTGAATGAATTGCTACTCAGTTTGCAAGAGATTCTCAACGAAGATGGTTAATCGTCAAGCGCCTTTGCGTGAGACAAAAATTATCCACTTAATCAGCAAGCCCTAATTAACACAGCTAAAGGCAGATAAATTTGTACTTCAGCAGACTAGTAAACTTTGTATTGATACATATTTATTTTTTATAAGTATCTACAATTATTGTAACTTGTAATATCATATCCGGCAAATCAGTTATGATTAAACATGGCTTTATTGAAAAGTGATATTAGTAAATAAAGCTAATTTTAATTGAGCTTTTTTACAGGTACAAATATCAAGAATATAATAATAATATGAACAACAAACAATTCTTGACTATTGTTACAGCTACACGCGGCAATTATTCAGATTATTGGTTAAATCAGCTATTACAAGTAAAAGGTGAAGTTAAATTCATTTTAGTTTATCCACCTGATTTAAATATTAAGGAAATAGATGATGCTAGGGTGAAGGTTTTAATCAGTCCTTACAAAGGGGAAGTCATCCAAAGATTCATAGGTTTAATTAATGCCGAAAGTGATTATGTGATGGCATTAGACGATGATGATTTTGTACATCCTGATATTATAGAATTATCCACACAGTACTTTCAAAGGTTTCCTGAAAGTTGGGTTTTAAGACTAAAAATTGAAAATATTAATCATTCTGATAAATCACGTATTCAACAAGACTGGGAATCTCTTCCAAATTTGGAGGAATTGGAAATTGATAAAAAAACAGCAGAAAACCCATTTCCATTTAAACAGGGAAACTACAAAGGTTTACTAGAAGTACCAATTGCTCCTTTATGTAAAGCCTTTGATTTTCGCTATGTAATTTTTCCTTGGAGAAAAAGAACTGATCAAAACGGCATTCATTTTGAAAATTTTAATAATAAAATTTGGCAAACGCAACGAGTTAAAGCAGCACTGAATGAATTATCACAAGCCATGCAAGTTTCCAGTGCGTTAAAGTGGATACCTATGTGGAGTCTGGATAGATTGCTAGGCTTGTTTATCCAAGCCAAGTTTTATCAAAAAGATACGATAATTGGTCATGCTATGCCTAAGCCAGAACAAATTAGATTTATTGTTCGGGATAGTTATTTAAAGGAAACTAGATTATATTTAATGGCAGAAATTTTGCTAGTTAAGTGTTATCCTCAGTATGGCTATTTATGGAATCTAATTGTTTGGCAAATTGCTACACTACCAAGAATCTTAGCTAGGGGATTTTTAAATAATCAGATGTCGAAGTGTCGAAACCAGTCAATCTCTAATTAGGTTTAATTCTGTCTTTCTACTTAAACAAAGTGGCTCTTCAGGAACTTTTATGGAACAGAATAATAAATAAAACCTAAATAGAGCCTGTATTTATTTTGCTGTAAATGGGTTTTAAGTTTTTGATCCTTTCTATGAAACTGTAATTTTAATGCTCCACCATAAAAACAACCGAAGAACCAACAAAGTTTCCTAAATTAACAATTAAGTCTTCCCACTACCAATCAAATACAACAACGCCATTCTGACAGCCACACCACTAGTAACTTGCGATTGAATCAAGCTAAATTCTGGGTCATCCATTAAATCAGAACTAATTTCTACACCACGGTTTACAGGGCCTGGGTGCAGAACTTTCACATCAGGTTTGCACAGTTGCAATTTTTGTCGGGTAATGCCAAATAACTGATGATATTCCCGCAAACTAGGAAGTAAATGTGCTGTCATCCGTTCTTTTTGCAATCGCAGAGTCATCACAAAATCTGCGTCTTGCAAGGCTGGTTCTAATTGCCAATGTAAAAATAGTTGACCATTGAGTGTATCTTTTCTCCCACTATATATATACTCAGCAAATAATTTTGGTAACAAAGTCGGCGGTGCAGCTAAATGTACTTGTGCGCCACTGGCAATTAAACTCCAAATATTCGATCGCGCTACACGAGAATGTAAGATATCCCCAACGATCGCAATTTTTTTCCCTGCCAACATTTCAATATTGGGATGATCTCGGTCAACTAAAGTGCAGATCGTAAATAAATCCAGCAATGCTTGGGAAGGATGTTCATGTTGACCATCCCCAGCATTGAGTATACTAACTCGCACGCCCAAACGATCCATTTCTTGAGCGATCGCATCTGGGACACCTGCTTCCTTATGACGGATGACCATAATATCAGTCCCCATCGCCAAATAAGTCTTAGCTGTATCGAGGATTGTCTCACCTTTGGTCATCGAAGAAGTGGAAGCCGCAAAATTTAAGGTATCTGCACTTAAACGTTTTGCTGCTAGTTCAAAACTGCTGCGTGTACGGGTAGAAGGTTCAAAAAATAAATTTGCCACCACCTGTCCTTGCAAAGTTGGTACTTTCTTTGTCCGCCGTGATAGGACTTCTTGAAAACTTGCAGCCGTTTGCAAAACAGTATTGTATTCAGCAGTAGTAAAGTCAGCTAAAGAAATGACGTGATGACGATTCCAGGTGGTAGTAGGCATAAATACGTGCGTTGTGGTGTCAAGATGCAATCAATTGCTTCTCTACCAAATATTTACTTTTAGTATGCAGAGGTAATAATAGCACTTGCTTTCAACATCGAGACTAATATCGAATGGAACTCAGACTATAGAAGTCAGAATTGATCACGACTTGATGACTCATAGTCAGGACTGACGCATCGCTCTACCCGGATTTCTCACCACACCTTTCAAAGCCTGTGCAGGGGAGCAGGGGAGCAGGGGAGCAGGGGAGAATGAAGGTACTCTCTCCCCTGCCCCTCCGCACCTCTGCCCCTCTGCCCCATCAAACGCCTGAAGCTTGTGAGAAATGCGGGTCTCCTGTCCGAGACGCTGGACTCAGGGTAAAAAAGTCAAAAGGAAAAAGAAAAAATGTTGTACCATAGAAATCATATTTGATTTTTGAAAAAAATCAGTACACCCAGATCAGGCTTCTTTCCTACTCCCGACTCCCCATTCCCTATTCCCTACCTACACAAATAAATTCAGAAATCAAACCGGATTCCTATAGTTCTACTAAGAAGGACTAGAGATAAAATTGACTAACCACGTTTGCGGTTACAATACAACACTAAAAATACAAATAATCCTAGTCCCGCAAGATATTTAATTGGGTCTGGGACATTGGGATTAGGCGAAAAAAAGCCTTCTATTGTACCAGCAATAATTAACATAGGTACAATCCCAAAAACTAATTGTGCCGCTTGAAAACTATAGAACTTTAACGCATCACCACGGCGATATTTACCAGGAAATAAAATTGCTCTAGCTAATAATAAACCTGCACCACCCGCAAAAAATATCGCAGGTAATTCCAAAGCCCCGTGGGGAAAAACAAACGCCCAAAATGGATAAGCTAAATTATTTTGACCGACTAAAGTACCAACAGCACCAATTAATAAACCATTAAATACCATTAAATAAGTTGTGTATAATCCCGCCGTAATTCCCCCAGCAACCGCACCAAAAGACACCGAAAGATTATTAATCATGATGCTGCTGGATGCTAACGGTTCAACTCCCACAATCGACCCCATCCATAATTTATGCTCATCCCGTACCTGAGAAATTAAGTGTTGTGGCACTACCAACGACATAAATGTTGGGTCTTGCCAAGCATACCACCAACCAACCACTCCCCCCAGCAAAAACAAACCTGTAGCCAAAGCAATATAAGGAAATGTCTGCTGTACAACTAACGGTAAACCCCAACGGTAAAATTCCAGCGCCGCCCGCCATTCTTGTCGCCGCGAACCTTGGTAGATTTGGGTGTAACCGCGAGTTGTTAAAATTTGCAAACTTTGGATTAAAGTCTGACCAATTTGTTGTGTACGGGCGCGGGCTAAATCCGCCGCCACGGAACGATATAAACTGGCTAATTCCCTAATTTCCCCAGCGCGTGCTGATTTCAGTCCTTTTTTTTCTACTTGCTTTAATAAAGCATCCAAACGCTGCCAATTTGGTTCTCTGCGGGTAATCCATCGTTGAATATTCATAGAGTCGGGGAGTAAGGAGTAGCTTGGTAGAAGGGGGACAAGGAAGACAAGGGAGACACGGAAGACACAAGAAAAAACTATAAATTACATCTTCATCAAGAAATGATATGAGCAATTAGGATTCATTTTCTAAAATTTATTCCCTAACGCAGCCTAAAACCTCAATTATGTCTACATTTGTTAATTACGAATTACAAATTACGAATTACGAATTGCTATAACCTACCTTAAGATAGCCACAAATTCACAACTGTACTTTCAAGGAAATTTGGCATCATGTCGGGAAATATTGGTTCTCCAAGTCCTATACAACCACTCAGTGTGGGAAATGTTGTCAGTGCAGGTATAAGGCTATATCGCTCTCATTTGAAGGATTATTTTTTATTGGCATTAAAAGCTTATGTCTGGATATTGGTACCTATATATGGCTGGGGAAAATGTTACGCCCTCATTGCGCTAATTTCGCGCTTGGCTTTTGGCGAACTAGTTAATCAACCAGAAAGCATCTCATCAGGCGAACGCTTTGTCAATTCTAGAATGTGGCAATTTTTACTGATGACGCTGTTAATGGGTTTTTTAGGCTTAGGTATTGTGTTGGGAATGGCTATTGTATTTGGGCTGTTTGGTTTTTTGTCAGCAGTCTTAATTGGGGGATCTGGTCAACAGGCAAATCCTGCTAGTGTGATTTTATTGGTTGCGATCGCAGTTATTGCAGGTATTGGAATTTTTCTGGGAGTTTTTTGGTTTTTAACTCGATTTTTCTTGGTTGATGTGCCTTTAGCTATTGAGGAAAATATTGACGCGACATCATCTATTAGTCGTAGCTGGGAGTTAACCGAAGGTTATGTGTGGCGGATTGTATTAATTTCTTTTATTACTTTTTTAATTACCATCCCAATTCAAATTCTCGTGCAGATTATTACTAGTATTCTTCAGGTGGCTTTTTTTGCAATTAGTGGAGAAGATTCTGGATTGTTTGCGCTGCTTTATTTTGTCTTAGTTCTGGCTTTAAGTTTTACTAGTGGTGCGGCAATTGTACCATTGTGGCAAGCAATTAAAGCCGTGGTTTATTATGACCTCCGTAGCCGCCGGGAAGGGTTAGGCTTACAGTTACGCGATCGCGAAATCTAAAGTAAAAATATTATTTATGCACTTTTTTAACCGCGTTAAATTCCGCACCCCCGAAAGCGTCGAACTAGAATTTACCCTTGCTGGGATAGGAAACCGTGCTTGGGCTTTGGTAATTGACTATCTGGCATTAGCTGTAATTATCTTAGTGTGCATCTATGCCTGGATTTATGTATCTGGTCAGTTAGCTGATATTTTGGAACAACAAGAGGCTATTGGTTCACAAGTAGGACTTTGGCTAGTTGCCATTACCTTTTTACTTCTCTTCGGAATTTACGTTGGTTATTTTGTATTTTTTGAAACTCTATGGCAAGGGCAAACCCCAGGAAAACGCTTGGCCAAAATTCGGGTCGTGCGAGATGATGGTAGACCCGTTGGGTTAGCACAGACAACTTTACGCGCCTTACTGCGACCTTTAGACGAATTTTTCTTTCTGGGTGCTTTTTTTATTATGTTTAGCAGCCGTGAAAAACGCCTGGGTGATTGGGTCGCTGGTACAATTGTGATTGAAGCTGAAATAGCCACACAATCGGCAACTTTCACAATCTCAGAACAAGCAAAATCACTCTATACAGAATTGCTAGATATTGCTGATTTATCGCAATTATTACCAGATGATTTTGCCGTAATTCGAGAATACTTGCAGCGACGTGGCGCAATGGCAACTAAATCAAGAGTAGCACTTGCTTCTAAGTTAACTCAACAAGTCGCAGCCATTGTTAACTTAGATAACTTGCCAGCAGTTGCGCCTGATATTTTTTTAGAAGCTGTTTATTTAGCTTATCAACACAAAGAATTTTAGTCTTATTTATTGGTATTTCACTAAATTATTGTAAATGTATCAAACTAACTTATCGAAGAAAATTGATGTATTTACCACTGTTTAAAATGAAGTGTAAATAACCAAGTAAGTAGAGCTAGATTTTAGTAGGACTTACGCAATAACTCTCTCAAACTCTTATAACTTCGTGTCCTTTGCGGTTCGTTTTTTCTTACTTTTGATACTTTTGCGTAAGTCCTGTTTAGCATTAGCAGGAGGAACTGCTCGTTCAAATATCTTTGTATAGTCGTAAAAAATATGTCGATGCAACCTTCCTATTTTTTCTATACTAGTTATTAGCGAAGAAATAAAGAATAGATCCGCATCGTGCTCACGTAAACAAAAAGTACCTTTGGGCATAGTTATACCTTCATCAGTATTTAAAGGTCTTATTAACCTTACCAACGAATACTTGCCTAATATATGTATATAATTCGGTCTTCTATCCAGTGGTATTTCTGGATGCTGTGTGTAAAACTCTTCAATGTACCCACGAGTACTATCAGAACTGGCACCATCTAATGCAAAGATAACCTTTAACAAGCCATCGCTCATACCTGCCATGTCAACGTAAGGATCTGCATTGTTTGGGTTTAGAGCAGTACCTATTGGAATGGACGCAATGTTATCTAGTGCCTCAAACATTTTGTGTTTATCTAAAAATGACTTCACTGAAACAATTCCAATTGTACCGTCTATACAAGCAAAAGATTTTCCTTCTCCTTCCTTATTAAGAAGATCAAACTTTAAACTTTGATAGTCGGATATAATAATATCCATTTGCTTGGATTCATCTCCATCCAAGTTAAATAAAAAACCACCCAAAAATATATTACATGAGCTTGGTATATGGTGCTTGAGTACCTCAAGAAAGATGCGTTCTTTACTTTGCCCATTATCAGTTGTGTTTGGAAAAATACTGGAAACCGAAGCTTCACCTCGCATAACTTGGGTAATATCTATTAAATATTGGCGAAATCTTTCAACAAACGGCTTTGACATGGTTTTACCTATAGATTTATAAGCAAGAAATTCCTAGCTACAAATGCTAATTAAAGTATTATATAAATTTTTACGCATATTTACTAAGTACTCTAACACTGTAATTACTCTAATAGCCAACCGAATAAATCACCTACAGTAAGCTGTAACTCACTTGCAAAAGATGGAACAGGAAGTAACTTATCTGCTTCATCAAATAACTCTGGTGGCTGATTTGAGAAATAAACAAATACTACTTTTTCACTTGGGTCAATCAACCAACCCATTTGAGTTCCGTGCTTCAAAGCGTGCAATATTTTAGCAATAACTTTACTTTGACTTTGGTCAGGAGAAAGGATTTCAATTATCCAATCGGGTGCTAGTGCAAAAACATTTGCCACACCCCCATTTTCATTTCGCGGAATTCTCTCCCAAAGAAACACAGATACATCTGGAACAATAGCACGTCCAGCAAAAATGCAGGGCAACTCTGGAAATGCACGCGCAATTTTCTGCGGCTTAGTGACTCCATTAATGGTAATAATCAGTTCACCTTGAATTGTACTGTGTTCACCTTGTGGCATGGGTTTCTGAATAATTTGAGCATCAATGTATTCACTAGCAGGTTTAGTTTCTGGTAGTTTGAGAAACTCCTCTAATGTCAAATTTTTGGATGGTGTCTGTACCATTGGGAACTATATCCTAAAGTAATGCGATAAACTCCTCTACACTTAAATCAATATCTCGAATAATCGCCCTCAAAGTTCCTTTAGCTAACTCTTGATGATCAGGAACAACAACTTGAGCAAATGGCTCATCTCGACGCATAATAATGTGACTGCTTTCTCTTCGCTTTTGGTAGAAACCAATTTTTTCTAAAGCTTTGACACATTCTTGCCCTGAAATGCTGGGTAGCTTACTCACACAACCACCAGAAATGTTTCAAAGTTTTCTTCTGGGATGGGTAAGCCATCTTCTTTAAGTGCAGCAACATAGCCGGCGATCGCCTCTTTGATATTCAAAAGAGCTTCCTCTTTCGTTTTACCTTGGCTAACGCAACCTTTGAGGCTGGGACACTCCACAATCCAGTAGCCATCTTCGTCCCGATACATGATTACTTGCCTGATATTTTGGCTCATGTTTACAAGCTATGTATAGTCACTTCTAAATTTTATCGTTAACCAAGAGTAAGTACTGGCAGAAAGCAGGATTATAAACTGAACTACACGCTATTTAAACAATAGCTGCTTCTGCTTAGATGTTCAGAGGCTTGCCGTAGGCATCGCACCTTACATTCTCCCCATTGCATCAATCAAACTTTGCAATTGTTGGTCGGCTTTCATCTCCGCTAAACCGCGTATTGTGACTTTACCAGGGGAGTAAACAAAACACGTTAGTAATCGCACTAAAAAGCATCCTCTTGTAGTTCATCGCCTGACTGAATCTCAGCTAATAATGTTGATATAACTCTTTTAACTTGCTCTGATGACAGTATTTTACCGAGTGCTAATTCAAATTCTTGTTCAGAAGAACATTGGACTTCTTGCTCAGAGCTAGTGTAATCTTTAATTGCCAAAGGATAAAGTTTCAGGGGATATCGAACGTCCACTACCGAGTAGGTATAGCTATTGAGTGCTGGGACTCTTATTCTCAGGCTAACAAAAAAAATGTTTTGTCCGAGAGACTTTCTATCCACTTCACCTATGAGCAATCCCTTTGTCATTTGTGTGAGAATAGAGGCTTGCTCTTTTAAAATCAAATATGGTGTACGCACCTCTACATTTTTTGGCAGTTCGCCCCATAAATTCTTATTATTGGGAGACATCATAAATCCTCTCATTATCAAGTTGAATAACTATTGGTAGATGATCAGAATAATCAGGAGAAATTTTAGTATTAGATGTTAATAAACTTTTGCCATCAATATCAGAGATAATTTTTAAATTTTCTGGACTAAAAAAGTCTAACAAATCAGGTCTTAATAAAACTTGGTCAAAAGTGTTCCAAAAATAGCTGACATAACCGGAACTTGGATAGAAATACGTACCTGGAGGTTCAGGAGTTGTATCACCCATTTTCCCCCACATTGGATTATAAAAAAATAATCTCTCTTTTCCCTGTACGGTTCGGCTACGCTTACGGGCAATATTTTGATCCATTACCGCATGAAAACCGTCTGCTGCAACAACACCTACTTCAAAGGGATTCATATTTAAGTCACCGATAACTATAGTTCTCTCATGTCCAACTCTTTCCTCAGCTTCTCTAATGACTTCAGCCATTCTTGTTGCTTGGAATTTTTGATCATCTTCTGTCATACGAAGTTTGCTAGAAAGATGAATCCCTGCTATCAGAATATCATTGCCAATAGGTGGTGATAGCCTTCTAATAGATATGTATCCTTCATCTGTTACGGGTTCTACACATTCTGGCGGATATCTAAAGTAAAATTTAATTCTTGTAGATAAAGTATTAAACAATGCTAAATAAACTCTTTGCTCGTCTGAATTTATGCTTAATAAAATTTCTACATCAGAAATATTTGATTCTGCCAATATTAAAATGTCAACATCATATATTCTGCAAAGATTAGTAATTTCTTTGATTAATGGCTTTTTGTTTATATTCCAAAATAAGAATGTGGTCATTGCCAGAAATAGGGAGTTTTATCACCACTATTTAATTGTTGCTGCCGAATTGTGGGATGAAATTCGATTTTACAAGAAATCATCCCATGTTTATGCAACAAAATTTAAATTCCTACATAATTAGTAGTATTAAACAACAGCCGCTTCGGCGATCGCACCTTGCATTCTCCCCATTGCATCAATTAAGCTTTGCAATTGTTGGTCGGCTTTCATCACCGCTAAACCTCGGACTGTGACTTTACCAGGGGAGTAAACAAAGCGCGTTTTTAAATGTTCTGGTAAGTTGGCTGCAAGTAAATTCCATGCAGGTTCTTCCATTGGTGTTTCTAAAATTACGTGTTGTTTGTTTTCTGGTTTAATCCGGCTAAATCCTAATTTTTTGGCTATTTGTTTGAGTTCCATAACGCGCAAAAGTTGATTGGCGGGAACGGGTAAAGTACCATAGCGATCGCTCCATTCTGCTGCAATCTGCGTGAGTTCTTCTTTAGATTTCGCCGCCGCTACTGCACGGTACGCACTCATCTTTTGATCAATATCGGGAATGTAATCGGCGGGTATAAATGCGGTGAGGTTGAGGTCAATTTGCGTATCGTCAACTTGGGGTATTTCTTGACCGCGAATTTCTCGAATCGCTTCTTCTAACATTTCCATGTACAAATCAAAACCGATCGCATCCATTTGACCAGATTGTTCTGCACCAAGCAAGTTACCCACGCCGCGAATTTCCATGTCGCGCATCGCTAGTTGATACCCGGAACCGAGTTGAGTAAATTCTTGTATCGCCCGTAATCTCTGCCGTGCTGCATCAGATAAGGTACGTTGCTTAGGATAAAATAACCAAGCATGGGCTTGAATACCTGCACGACCGACACGACCGCGTAATTGGTATAGTTGCGCTAATCCAAAACGGTGTGCGTCTTCAATTAAGATGGTGTTAACGCGGGGAATATCTAAACCAGATTCAATAATTGTTGTACATACTAAAATATCTGCGTCACCATTACTAAAGGTGAGCATGGTTGATTCTAACTCGCTTTCGTCCATTTGCCCGTGAGCGATCGCAAATCTTCCCCCCGGTATCATCTCGCGCAATTTGGCTGTCGTCTCTTCAATTCCTTCCACGCGCGGAACTACATAAAACACCTGTCCGCCTCGGTCTAGTTCTTGGCGAATTGCACTGCGGACTGTTTCGGGATTCAGGGGTGAAAGGTGAGTTTGAATTGGTCGGCGGGTTGGAGGTGGTGTGGTAATCAAACTCATTTCCCGAATCCCCGACAAGGACATATACAAGGTACGGGGAATGGGTGTGGCGGAAAGTGTTAGTACATCAACTTGAGTTTTCAAGGATTTGATTTTCTCTTTTTGGTTCACCCCAAATCTTTGTTCTTCATCCACCACCAATAAACCCAAGTCGCGGAAAGATACGCCTTTTCCTAACAGTTGGTGCGTACCCACAACGATATCTAACTCGCCTGTCGCTAATCGTTTTTGAATATTACGACGTTCTTCAGCACTGCGGAAGCGGTTGAGTAAGCCGACATTCACAGGGTAGGGGGCAAAGCGTTCTTTCAAGGTGTGGTAGTGTTGCTGGGTAAGAATGGTAGTTGGTGCGAGGAGTGCGACTTGTTTACCAGAAGTCACGGCTTTGAAAATGGCGCGGATTGCGACTTCCGTTTTACCGAAACCAACGTCACCACATACTAACCGATCCATTGGCCGATCGCTTTCCATGTCGCGTTTGACATCTTGGACGGCTTTTAACTGGTCTGTTGTCGGTTGATAAGGGAAAGAATCTTCCATTTCCTCTTGCCAAGGCATATCGTGAGGATAGGCGTAACCTTGTTGTTGCGATCGCGCGGCATATAATTTCAGCAAATCTACCGCTAATTTCTTGATGGCTTTACGGACGCGGTTCTTGGTATTGTCCCAAGCCTTCCCAGTCATTTTGTGCAGTTCTGGGGCTTTATCGCCTGTGGCGCGGAACCTTGACAAAGAACCAACTTGGTCAGCCGCCACCCGCAAAAGTCCATCGGCGTATTGTACAACTATGTAATCACGGGTTTCGTCGTTAATCGTCAAACTTTCCAGCTTGACAAACTTACCTATCCCGTGGCTTCTGTGAACTACATAATCTCCCGGACGTAATTTATTCGGGTCAACTTGCTTGGAAGCCGCCTTCCGACGTTTGCGGATATATCCTGGCGTGGCGAGGGAATGCTGACCGTAAAATTCCCGGTCTGTGACCACGACTAAACGGAAAGTTGGCAGAATAAATCCTTCCAGTTCCGCCAAACCAGAGTATTTTAAGGCGACTGGGGTATGGTTGATTTGCAGCTTTTCAATGGCTTGGTAGTCGCGCGGGTTGGGGATAAATTGCGCCGGACAGTCGTGTTCTTGTAATAGAGAGACAGAACGGGAAGGTTGGGCAGAAATTAGCCAAATTGAGAAATTGCGATCGCGTTCTTGTCTTAGCGTCTCCGCCAGCTTGCCAAACTGATGGGGTGTCACAGGTACAGAACGGCTGGCTAAATTAATCCCGTTGTTTTCCTCGGCGATTTCCGATAAATAAACAGTGGGAAATTGGGTAAGTTCAGTTAGACAATCATCAAACGACCGATGGATTTTCGGCAATTGCAGAGAACCTAAATCTAATTCCCCAGTCCCTAGCGACCATTGTTCCTCAGCATTTTCCACCCAGCGATCGCTATGGGCGTGACACTGTTCTGGTTCGTCAATGGCAATTAAAGTATTTTCAGGCAGATAATCTAAAACCGACGCTGGTTTATCAAAAGCTAACCCCAAAAACCGCCGACTACCTTCTAGGAGTGCTGAGTGCTGTTCACTGAGCGAAGTCGAAGTGTGAGTGCTGAGTGCTGAGTCTGAGTTTGGTTCTTCTTTAAGAAAAGCTTGGAACTCAACACTATCTTTAAGTGCATCTAAGATAATCGGCGTAAAGCTGGTAGGAGTTAGCACAACCTGAGCTATTTTGTCAAGTGCAGAACGCTGGGTTGACGGGTCAAATTCTCTGATTTGCTCAATTTCGTCGCCAAACCATTCCAAGCGCACTGGCAATTCTGAAGAAACCGGGAAAACATCGACAATATCACCGCGCCGACTCCATTGACCTTCTGTTTCTACCAAAGGTACTCGCTCGTAACCCAAGGTAGTAATTTTTGTACTGAAAGTATTCAGGTCAAATTCCATGCCTTTAGTCAAGGTCAGGCTTAGAGGTGTAAAAGCCTCTGGCGGTGGTAAATGCGGCTGTAACGCCCCCGTAGTCGCAACCACCGCGATCGTCTTATTTTGACCATTAACTGATGACTGTTGACTGTTAACTGATAACTGTTGACTGATAACTGATGACTGACCCTTCACCAAATCCGCCAAAACCTGCATTTGTCCCCAGGTCATTTCCGTTTCGGGGTCAAAAGGCTCGTAAGGAGAGGCTTCGGAAGTTGGATAAAAATGTACTGTTGACCAGCCCATCGCCTCTAATTGAGCGTAGGCGCGTCCGGCTTCTTCTAGGGTCGCACAGACGACAAATAAATTCCTTCCTGAATTTTGTGCTAATGCCGATGCTACCAAGCCCTTGGGTAGACGGGGAATACCATTTAAGCGTAAATCTTGTTGACGATTGAGCTTAGAAAGTAGTTCTGTGGTGAGTGGCGATCGCGCCAAGGCACGCACAATCGAAGAAAATGCCATAAGTTCTACTAGAGGTGGAAGTCTTCAGTGATAAGAAAATCTATAGGTAGTTTATGTTCACTATTTTAAATGGGTTGACACTCCACTCATTACTTCTATGGAAGAATGGGGAAGTATGAAATATGAAGTATAAAGTATGAAGTATATGCCTATAGTCAGAGAATTTAGACATTTTCCAAGGTTAAATTCTGCGATTAGTAGTACTTTAACCTTCTACCTCCGAGTCTAGATTTTATTCTGGAGTCTTTTGCCTTTTTTGGTAAAAGCACACATCTCAGAACTTGAATAACGTTTAATACTAGATACTAGGGGTTAAGCATAGTTCGCTCCCTATTGCGGCAAATCCAAACATGTCCTCCATCACTTCTGAAATTTTAATCATTTTGGTACTAATTATTGCCAACGGGATCTTCTCGATGTCGGAGATGGCTGTTGTCTCAGCGCGGAAGGTCAGGCTTCAGCAGCTTGCTAATCAAGGAGATGCTAACGCCAGAGCAGCATTGAAACTAGCAGAATCTCCCAATAATTTCTTATCTACCGTTCAAGTCGGAATTTCCCTCATCGGTATTCTGACTGGTGCTTTTGGGGGAGCGACAATTGCTAACCGCTTGGCAGTATATGTAAAACTGATCCCCTTGTTAGCTCCTTACAGCGAACCAGTATCTTTTGGGATAGTCGTTTTAATTATTACGTATTTATCTTTGATCATCGGGGAATTAGTGCCGAAGCGTTTGGCATTAAATAACCCAGAAAGAATAGCAGCGTTTGTGGCGATCCCAATGCGGGCTTTAGCAGCGATCGCTTCCCCAGCAGTCCATTTATTGAGTGCTTCTACAGAATTGGTGTTGCGAATTTTAGGAATCACCCCTTCAGAAGAACCGCAGGTAACTGAAGAAGAAATTAAAATCTTGATTGAGCAAGGTACAGAAGCCGGAACCTTTGAAGAAGCAGAACAAGATATGGTAGAACGGGTGTTTCGTTTAGGCGATCGCCCTGTCAGTTCTTTTATGACACCCCGCCCTGATATCATCTGGCTAGACTTAGAAGACACCGCCGAAGAAAACCGCCAGAAAATGACTGAAAATGGTTATTCCCGGTATCCAGTTTGTCAGGGAGGGCTTGATAATGTCTTGGGGATCATCCCTGTCACCGATTTACTCGCTCGCAGTTTTCGGAATGAAGCTTTAGATTTGACAGTGGGTTTGCGTCAACCTGTATTTGTCCCCGAAAGCACCCGTGGCTTGAAAGTGTTGGAATTATTCAAGCAAACTATCACCCACATGGCCATTGTGGTGGATGAATACGGCGTAATTCAAGGATTAGTCACCCTTAACGACATTATGAGCGAAATTGTCGGTGATGTTCCCGCCGATCTCGACGAAGACGAACCCCAATATGTACAGAGAGAAGATGGTTCTTGGCTGTTGGACGGTATGTTACCCGTAGAAAAGTTTTTTGAACTATTCGAGATGGAAGAATGGGATGACGAACGCGGTAGCTATCAAACCTTGGGAGGCTTTGTCATCACCCATTTAGGCCGCATCCCCTCCGCCGCCGATCATTTTGAATGGGAAGGAATGCGGGTTGAGGTGATGGATATGGACGGTAATCGGGTAGATAAAGTGTTAGTTGTGCCAATGATTGATAAAGCAGAGGCGAAGAAAGAATCTGAGTAGAGGTTAGTGGCTAGAGGTGACAGGTTACAGGTTACAGGTTACAGGTTACAGGTTACAGGTTAAGTTGTTGCATTAATCCCTAGCCTCTACTTCGCACTCCCCACTCCCTACCTCACAAGTGTAGGTTTTTAACAGAGTGATGAGTAGCGACTCTAAAAATCACGATTTAATCAGAGTTCCACCCCCTCACACCCTTACACCCCTACACCCTAAATCAAGGTTTTTGGGGCATAACGTAAAAAACCCTACACCAGTCAGCCACTCCCTACTCCCTACTCCCTACTCCCTAGTATTTACGATTGAGACAATCGCTTCACTTCTTCTCCACCCAACATTTCATGGGCTTTTGCCAAAATTTGGGGAATTTTCTGGGCTTGGGGACTCAGGACAAGACATTGGCGTAAATCTACTTCGTTGAGTTTATCTGCTTTGTTCCCAGGAAACCAATGACTAGCATTACCCATGAGATTGTAACGAGTTTTGGCATAGTCTACTAAGTCGTAAGCACGGGCTAAATTCCACAACCACAAAATTACCGGGATATTGATACCGCCGGGAGTGTGTTCCCAAGTGGGTAAGTTGAGATGCCAATTTTTTACCCAATCTTCGCCGAGAGTGGCGATCGCTTCTTCTTCCAGTCTTGCTAAAATTGGCGGTAAAATTTCGGAAGATTCATCTAATAACGCTAATGTCTTCAGGTGTTCATCAAAATCTTGGGGTTTGGCTGCGCCAATACTCAATGTATGCACCTGGGAATGACTCAAACAAAATAAATCATTAAACACCATCGGACTCAACGGCGCACAAAGATTCACTAATTTTTTTGGTGGGTTATATAACTTCCCTCCTTTATCCGAAGGACTAATAATAAACACACCCATATCCAGGCGAGTAGCAGCTAAAATAGCAGGCCAATTCCATTGATTAATGTAGTACCAATGCAGATTTATATAATCAAATTGATTGGTATTAATTGCCTGCACAATTAAATCTGTAGCACCGTGGGTAGAAAAGCCAATAAATCTGACTTTGCCTTCAGCTTGTAATTGTCTGGCTACATCCAAACAACCGCCAGGACGGACGCTATATTCTAGTAATTCCGCATCATTAATACCATGCAAACTAAATAAGTCTACATAATCTAACTGAAGATACTTGAGTGATTGTTCAAATGTTTTGCGGAATTCTTTGGCATCAGCAACGGGTGAAACTTTGGTTTGGACAATTAATTGTTCGCGCGGAAACTTGGGCAGAATTTTACCCAATTGCATTTCTGAGCTACCATAACCACGAGCAGTTTCAATGTGATTAATACCGAGTTCGATGGCTCTGTGAATTGTGGCTTCAAGATTTTTCTGGTTATCTGAAGGAATATCTGACCAAGCAACATCTTGCCATTTGAACTGATATCTCATGCCGCCGCAAGAAAAAACCGGCATCTGTAATTCTGTGCGTCCAAATCTTCTGTATAGCATTAGTGGATTGTGAATTTTTGGTATCAAGTCTCAGTTAAGCGATCGCTCTATCTATTTTTAAGTCCTGACACTGGTAATATCCATCGAGCCATAAAATGAGTCAGGTGTTTGGTTGTCAGATAGCGAGTTTTTTCAGTCCCACAAGACTAATTACCACATCCTACCCACTACTAGCAAGTGATTTTCAATTAAAAACATTCCATTATTTAGGGACAAGGGGGACAAAGGGGATAGTACTCTGCTTAGGTAAACAAATTAGATAATTTATTTTTTGGATTAATATATGCAAGAAATTAGACCAACATATCCCCAGGATTTGTTAGTCTAAATCTTTAAAAACCAACTATTTCAGCAATTGCTTATTGTTCTATCTAATTATGGTATTTGCACCCAGTTTATATTTGCTATTATCCAACTTTATTACAGCTGTAATCACAAACAATTAATTATAGGACTTACGCAAGAACCCTCTTAAATCCTCTTCACTTCGTGTCCTTTGCGCCCTTTGTGGTTCGTTTTTTCATGATTTTGCGTAAGTCCTGAATTAATATCTTTCGTAGCGGCCAGTCACCCAACGCCGACCGCGTGGTGTTCTTTCCCAGTGTGCTGGAACCCATCGCTGGCGAACAACTTTGCGGACAACAACAGGTTTACGTGCAGCAGGTTTACGTACAACAACAGTTCGGTAGTTATCACGTTTGATAATCACCGGTGCTGCTGATGCTTGGTTTTCGACAGCAAATATTGAAAGTGGTAAAGCTAGTAAAGCTCCAGCAAGAATACGTTTCATCATCATCTTGATATCTCCTGAAGTTTCTTTTTGTTGAGTTATCTACAGCCTGATTGAAGAATTTGTAAATTACACCCATGAGTGAAGTATTTATACCAGCTACTTAGGTATAAATTATTTTTGACTCCTCAATAAGATTGCTGATGAACTTTCATCTTCAGTTTAGAAAACTCCGCAGAAATTCGGATGTGAAAAAAGTCGTGATTATAAGGTGACTAAAGTCATAAACCAAGACGGTTGTGAGGTGGGGAGTAGGAATACTATTTCTTCCTTGTCTCCCTTATCTCTTCTGTTATACAGCCAACTTACCCCAACCGACATAAGGCAATTTCGCAGCAGTAGAGCGAATTTTATCAGCGTTAGCAACTAACTGACCGCAAGCATCCCAACTACCAGAAACGAACATATTTCTAGAACCTTCACCGATGAAAACTGGGGCTGTAAAGTCACCAATCTGCACTTGTAAAGTTTCTAGATTTACCGTTACCGTTGCTTGGGGATTTTCTGTGACTAGTTCTTGTAATTGTTTGACTGTTGACCCATCCGCAGTTACACAAGGTACACCAATCGCCACACAATTACCCAAGAAAATTTCGGCAAAACTTTCACCAATTAAAACTTTAATACCCCATTTAGCGATCGCTTGTGGCGCATGTTCCCGCGATGAACCACAGCCAAAGTTACGATTCACAATCAACACATTTGCGCCTTGATACTGGGGCTGGTCAAAGGGATGTTCACCCTTTAAAGCGGTGCGGTCATCAATAAACGCATTTTCACTCAAACCATCAAAGGTAATCGCCTTTAAAAAACGGGCAGGAATAATCCGGTCTGTATCAATGTCATTACCAACTAAAGGTACAGCCTGCCCAGAGACTTGTTTAATTTCACTTCCCATAATTTTCTTTGCGCCTTTGCGCCTTTGCGCGAGATAAAAAAGATTTGGTTTGTAAACGCAGAGGTAAACGCGAAGTATGAACATTTTACCTCCTGCCTTCTGCCTTCTCCTACAGCAAGTCGCGCACGTCAGCAACTTCGCCCTTAATAGCCGCAGTCGCTACCATCGCCGGACTCATCAGTAATGTGCGCCCAGAAGCAGAACCTTGCCTACCTTTAAAGTTGCGGTTAGAAGAAGAAGCACTGATTTGTCTACCTTGGAGTTTGTCGGGGTTCATCGCCAGACACATCGAACATCCTGGTTCCCGCCATTCAAAACCTGCGGCGGCAAAGATTTTGTCTAACCCTTCGGCTTCGGCGGCTTGCTTGACTCGTTCGGAACCGGGGACAACAAAGGCTTTGACTCCTTCAGCCACGCGACGACCTTGGGCAATTTTGGCAGCTTCTCGCAAATCGGTGAGTCTACCGTTGGTGCAGCTACCAATAAAGCAGACATCGATTTTTGTGCCTTTGATTGCTTGACCGGGTAATAAATCCATGTAGCGATAAGCTTCTTCGGCAATAAAACGGTCTTCTTCCGCCAGTTCTTCGGGTTTGGGGATGAATTGATTAATGCCGATTCCTTGACCGGGGGTGATTCCCCAAGTAACTGTCGGTGAAATCTCGGCTGCATCAAACACCACGACATCATCATATTCGGCATCGGCATCACTCTTGATGGATTCCCACCAAGTTACTGCTTGATCCCAGTCTGCGCCTTTGGGGGCAAAGTCTCTATCTTGGAGATAATCGTAGGTGACTTGATCGGGATTGACGTAACCGCATCTCGCCCCACCTTCAATAGCCATATTACAGACGGTCATCCGTTCTTCCATGTTCATGGCTGCAAAGGTAGTCCCGGCAAATTCATAAGCGTAACCAACACCACCTTTCACGCCCAGGGTACGGATAATATGCAAAATTACATCTTTGGCGTAGACACCGGGGTTGAGAGTGCCGTTCACTTCTATTTTGCGGACTTTGAGTTTAGCGAGGGCTAGGGTTTGGGAGGCGAGAACATCGCGGACTTGACTTGTCCCAATCCCAAAAGCGATCGCACCGAAAGCACCATGACTCGATGTGTGGCTATCTCCACAAGCGATCGTCATTCCTGGCTGGGTTAATCCTAACTCTGGGGCAATCACATGGACTATACCTTGATTGCCGGAACCAATATTATAAAAAGTTAAATTATTTTCTTGACAGTTCTGTTCTAAGGCTTGAATCATTGCTTCTGCTACACTGTCAGCAAAAGGACGCGCCTGATTATCCGTAGGTACGATGTGATCTACTGTCGCTACTGTGCGCTGGGGAAACAGTACCTCCAGACCTCGTTCGCGCAACATCGCAAAGGCTTGGGGACTAGTGACTTCATGAATTAGATGCAGGCCGATAAATAGTTGTGTCAGCCCTGAAGGAAGTGTACCAACGGTGTGTAAGTCCCAAACTTTATCAAACAGGGTGCCTTTGCTCATATTTCAATCGTTGTATAACGAGTCAGAATTTTTATCGTATCAAAAAAGCGTCGGACAATTTTAGATTTTAGATTTTGGATTTTGGATTGATTTCACAGATAAATTCGGAATTTTACCTTGATGGAATCATTGCTTTATGTCTTGCCTTTAGGCTGAAGTTTGTGTGTTGACAAATGCTAGACAAGAGTTGGATTGAAATTGGAGAAATTGATGCAAAATTTTTTTGAGGGAATTTTGTTTCACCATTTGAATGGCGATGTTCACATCTAACCATTCTCGCTGTCTCTGCCCAGCTTCGGGATAATCTTCACTCAGCATTTCAACTAACAATAAATACATCTGCACTCGGTAGATTTTGCCGCGTTTGCGGTATCTGTAACTACCTACGGCGTTGACATCTACTTGTCCAATGATCCCGGCTTCTTCCCAAGCTTCTTTGGCGGCGGATGCAGGCGGACTCATACCTTTGGCAATTCCGCCCTTGGGAATTACCCAGTTATTGCGATCGCGGGTTGTAATTAGTAAGATTTCAATGGTGCCGTTCTGCACTCTATAAGGAATGACCCCCGACTGCTGGAAGATTTTGCTGATTTTCTGATTCATGAATTTGTACTAGTCTTTTTACTCAGCACTCAGCACTCAGCACTCAGCACTTTCATTATGCTGGCTTATGATCTAAACGAATTGCTGCTTCTAAGGCTGCTTTTTCTTTAGCGCGGCGGGCGTAAGGCTGTAATTGAGAGCGATCGCAGCCTGTTAGAATAGTCAAATCATCTAAACTCACACCTCGCATTAACATTTCTACACACCATGTTTGTTGTGCTTGAGCAATTTCTGGTGGTTTACCTTGGGGTGTTAACAATCCTTGAGTCCAAATCTCCCAACGTTGCAGTAATTCTGACTCAGAAAGAGAATTACCTACATTGTCAATAAAGATTGCTGGATGATGATCTTTGCGACTTTTCAGCCATTTAATTAAAGGATTGTTGGTATAGGAACCGTAGTGTTTACCCAAAATCCACTGGTTCACAGGAACTTGGCGGGGTAAGGTTGGGGTGGTGATTTGCAATATTAGTCCTTGAGTATCGGAAATTTGGTGCGATCGCTGCAAGTAAATTATCTCAGCAGCAGATAAACCAGCACCAAATAACAGGTATGCTAAAGCATAATCTTGTATTCCCGATTTTCTGGAGTTTTGCAGAATTTTATGCACTAAAATCGCAGGCAAATCAGCCACTTCTTTGATAATTACCGCTTCTTTTGTTAATTGGGGAACAGTAGACATCGCTCCATGTAAAAACAACTCCACTAAATTCTCTAAAAAATCATTTCGATCTTCCCATAATTCATGAAATTCGCTTGTGAATTCAATCACCGCATATCCTAAAATCATGCCATTCAGCAAGCTGGCTAATTTTTCTGCCGGCAGATAGGTGTTTATGTCTCCCTGTTGGATGACAGTAGCTAAATACTGCGCTACATAGCGGTTAGCTTCTGTTAATCCTCTCCCCAAAGCACGGCGATTTTCAGCAGGAAATTGGTCGGCTTCACCCACCACTGACCGCACAAACTCTGGGACTCGTTCTAATGTATGTAAGCTATCACTTGCATAATCTTTCAGGGCTTGATAAACGTTACCCGGAGGAGTAGCCCGTTTGACTAAAGACTCTCCCAAATCCTTAAATGCTGCTGATTCTTCTAATACTGCTAAAAGCAGCCCGTGTTTATTACCAAAATGGCGAAACAACGTCACTTCATTGACTCCAGCTTTTTCGGCAATTTGGCGAGTAGTAGTACTACTAACTCCTTGTGTAGTAAATAATTCTAGTGCTGCTTGGATCAAACGTTGACGGGCTGAGATTGATTGAGATGCCATAAGAAATAATGCAAGTGGCACTTGCATAAAAAACCAATAGTTGTTACGATGCCTAATGTAAGTGGTACTTGCTTAAGTTCACTGTAACGAACTAGTTTACAGAAGGGGGAAATTTCTTGGGAAAGTTTACCCAAATTCCAGCAAATCACTTCATGATCCATCAACGGAAATGTTTATGACTGCAAAATATCTGGCGGTTGCTTCTGAGACACGAAATTCACCTCGCCTCAGATGGGTGAATGTGGCTTTTTTTGCAACTATTCACGCCTTAGCTATGTTGGCTCCTTGGTTTTTTTCTTGGTCGGCGCTAGGATTGCTAGTGTTTCTCCATTGGCTGTTCGGGAGTATTGGCATCTGTTTAGGATATCATCGACTATTAAGCCATCGGAGTTTCCAAGTACCCAAATGGTTAGAATATGCGATCGCCATTATCGGAGCCTTAGCACTTCAAGGCGGGCCAATTTTTTGGATTGGTGGACACCGCCAGCACCATGCCCATACAGAAGATATTAACTTAGATCCCTACTCTGCCCAGCGAGGATTTTGGTGGAGCCACATACTATGGATTATGTATCCCCGCCCAGAGTTTTTTGACTATGAAACTTATAAAAAATATGCCCCAGATTTAGAAAGACAACCTTTCTATCGTTGGCTAGATCGCTACTTTTTATTGTTGCAAATTCCCTTGGGATTATTCTTATATGCTCTAGGCGGCTGGTCTTTCGTAATCTACGGAATGTTTGTGCGAGCAGTATTATTGTGGCACTCCACTTGGTTTGTTAATTCTGCATCACATTTGTGGGGTTATCGCACCTTTGACGCGAATGATGGTGCGCGTAACTTGTGGTGGGTATCAATCCTAACTTATGGCGAAGGCTGGCACAACAACCATCATACTTTTCCCCATGTTGCCAAATCTGGATTCCAGTGGTGGGAAATTGACATCACTTGGTGGAGTATTAAAGCTTTAAAAAGTTTGGGTTTAGCGAAAAAAGTCATCTTACCACCACCGCAAATTGCAAATCAAAGATAATAATCTTGAGTGGGAGTAGGGAGTAGGCAGTGGGGATTAGGAAATACTATTTCTGACAGCAACTTAGTATGAAGAAATTGAGTGAAGGGATATAAGGGTTTTGGATACATACACCCCTATACCCTTACACCCTTTCCTAAACTGTTGCTTTTTTGTTTTCATCCGTAATTCCTAAAATATTCTGACTCCTAAAGCCTTATACCATTTCACTTTAAAAATGATACGGATATGCAAGTAGCGCCTCGACTTCGCTCGGCGACCAGAAGCAGAGTTGCAGAGGAAGCGATTTCTATCAGTAATTTCGTGAAATGGTATTACACCTAAATTATGGTAATTTATAGCTGGCAACCCGGACATTTAATTGTCCTTGACTGGGATTTTTGCTAAAAATAAATGCACCTTCTTCCTTCTCGCCATCAGATAAAAAATCAATTTGTTGCTCTCCATTTTCCACCACTTGATCAGCAAATTTTAACTCAGCAATAATCTGCACTGATTCAGCAGTTTCACCACCTGTATTAACTATTTCAAAGGGAACATAAAATTTCCCATCAATTTTTCTAATTGCTGATTTTTGATTTACTGACAAAATAGGAGGCTGATTTTTTTCATTCAGCCATATATACCCGACTAAACTAATTACAACTCCCAGAATAGATAAAGCTATTCCAAATGTGATCCACTCAGCTAAAGAGCGTTCTGATTGTGATTCTGTTTCCATCTAAACCTCCGAGGTACTCCCGCCAACCTGCGGTGCGGCGGGATGGGGGATAGGAGAGTAATTAATAGGGCATTGAACCCTATTAATTACTAATCTTTTGACAATCTTCATAAGCAGTAACCTTTGCGTAGTAAGCATTTGAGGTAAAATTAGTAGTAGCAGAGTAGCGGTAATTCGCACTGCTAAACCTGAACCTTGAAAACTGATAGGGGGTTGCATCCAGAAATACAGATTTTATCTGTTAGGTTGGTTGCGTAAAATCAGTTGCCTTGGGTTGTACAAAACTTTTGGTTTCTTGTACAAACGACGGTGTGGACGCATCGTTGCAGACTGTGGAGGATACTGGAATACCAGTCCTGTGAAGCAGTAAGCCTATTCCGCGAGGATAGGATGCTCCCGCTACATTGCTTGCAATTAGCGGTGAGAGTCGTCACCATATTGCTAACCTACCTGCCGCGCCGCCAATAGTCGCAGGTAATCCCAAAACTAAAGTATGTTCTAGCCACATCATCCAAGTGTCTGATAAAGTGAGCTTTTGAAAGAAAAATAACATTGCGCCACTAGCCAGCAAAGATACTAAATAAGATATGGTAGTTTCACTCAATGGGCGTTGAAAAATTCCTTTTTGCTGTCTACGTTTTTTTTGGTCGGAAAAACCAGCTTGAAAGACAATAGCGTAGGAAATTACTAAAGACGCAGCCATTAACACCCATAACCAAGGCGGAGAAATAGCCGCCGCTAACATAGGAACTTCGTCGGTTGGTGCAATGTTAAAAGCAATCACAGTTGCACCAATCACAGTTGCACCTAAGTCAGCGAATGTGGCGTGTAAATTATTTTTATGAGTGGCTGATGTTGAATTATTTTGATTACCTTCTTGGAGAAATTGGTTAGCTAAAGCTACACCGAGAGTAAATGGTAATCCTTCATAGACCACTTTTCCCAATGATTCTTTTAAGGATGTTGCTGGGGTAATTTCTTGCAATAACCACAACATAAATGCCGCACACACAAATCCAATCGCCATTGCTTCTACAGTATCTATTGCGGCTTCATCCAGTCGCCAAGTATTTCGGCGTTTCCGAAATCCCTCTGTATAGTTGAGTAAAAAAACCACAACAAACATTAAGGCGATCGCTATTGCAATTAATCTTGGTTTTGCTAATGAACCAATCCACCATACTTCCATTGTATATATTAGTGGAATCCCAAATAAAAAACCTCCACAAATACCACGGACAATATCGTTTATTTCTCGTTTCCAGGCATTTTTATACTGCTTTTTTCCCACTACTAATACTTACCTAATTATTTTGTTGTCAGATTTATATGTGTTGTCATATTTCTCATAAACTAGAGATTCTCCGCATCTATCTTAGGTTACGCTAAATCAATTTCACGCCTTCATGATGCAGCAACCAACGCTTGCGTTCTAAACCTCCTGCATAACCAGTAAGTGCAGCATTCGCACCCACAACTCGATGACAAGGAAGCACAATGGCAATGGGATTAAGTGAATTTGCCATCCCAACAGCGCGATAGGCTGTCGGCTTACCAATTCTTGCGGCTAACTCCGCATAAGCAATAGTTGTACCCCAAGGAATCGTTAGCAATGCAAGCCACACTTGCTGCTGAAACAAAGTCCCACCAGTGTTGAGGGGAATATTATTTAAACTGGTGCGCTGTCCTGTAAAATATGCTTGAATTTTATTACTAATACCTTGGGGATTTTTGATATATTCAAACTTAAAGTTCCCATAACGCTTTTGCAGCAACTTCAGCATTCTTGATTCATAATCTGCAAAGTCCAAAGCGCAGAGTTTTTCACCATCAGTCACAATTAAAATTGTGCCGATTTCTGAATTTATTTTGTCAATGAATAATTTCATAGTTTAACGCTGATTTTAAAAATTTAATTTTGTTGTATGATTCCAGCTATCAAAAGGCTCATATCCCTGATTTATTGAAGAAGTCGGGGATATGTTTGTTGATAAAATCTACAATAGACTCAAGTATGACAACAGAGTAAAATTCTGAAATGAAGACGCTGGCTAAATGGTCTGTTGATGATTACCATTGTATGATTCAAGCAGGAATTCTGCGCGATCGCCATGTGGAGTTACTGGCGGGTGAAATTGTTGAAATGAGTCCAGAAACACCAATTCATTATAGTACTGCCAAAAGAGGGGCGAAATACTTAGAAAACTTATTGACAGGTCAAGCTGATATCCGTTTCAACGGCCCAATTACCTTATCTAACTCAGAACCTGAACCGGATATTGCAATTGTGCGATTACCAGAGTCTAACTATAGCGATCGCCATCCTGCACCGGATGATATTTTTTTTATTATAGAAGTCGCTCATACTAGTTTAAAGAAAGACTTGGAACTGAAAACATCACTTTATGCAGATGCTAATATTCCAGAATATTGGATTTTAAGCTTGTCAACCAAGGAAATAATTGTTTTTCGCTATCCCCAAAACGGTCAGTATACTTCAGTAGAAACTATTGCGGAAGGAACAATTACGCCATTAGCATTTCCTGACATTCAAGTATCAGTTAAACAGCTTTTGGGCTAAATTTTGTCCACGATAGTAGTCATGTTTAATATGTGAATAAAGGTGAAGACAAGAATTTATAAGAGTTTGAGAGAGTTGATACATATAGCGTTTCTTATTCTAGTGAAGTACAAGCAAGAATAATTAACCGCAGATGGACGAAGATAGATGCAGATAAATTTGTACCTCAGCAGACTAAGAAAGGCGATAAGCCCTAAACGCTGAGAGATTCACAAATGATTAATCTACAAAGTGTAGGTAAAATCATTGACTAACATCCCAGGTACTAAACTACCGCCTAATTTACGGTTTTCATAAGTGTCAACTTCGGGAATAAATTCTTGAAAATTAGTGAAATCAACTAAATTTTCTCCCCAAAACCTATAGAGGCTGTCGTCAAAGCGGAGATTTTCGATGGGTGCAATGATTTCGCCATTTTCCACCCAAAAACAGGCGTAACGAGTCATACCTGTAATTCTACCTGTGGGGCGATCGCTCCAATTTAAATAATGCAAATTCGAGACGTATAACCCTGTATCTAAGCTAGATAAAATCTGCTCAAATCTTAAATTTCCTGGACTGATTTCTGGCGTGCGTAAGGTTTCGGAACTGTTAGCACCATTAGCAGTTTTTTGATATTCTTTGGCAGTCCGCGAGTTAACTAAGCTATTTACTAATAAGCCATTTTCAATTATCGCTAACTCTGGTGCTGCCATTTCACCTAGTTCATTAAAGCGCGGTACTAAGCCTAATTGAAAGTTTTCTTTTAAGCTAAATTTGGCAGATAACTGTTTTTCTTTACGAGATAAAGCGGCTAAAGCACTATTCCCTTGTTGGATATCTGCTTCACTGACAGCACCCCAAGATAGCATCTGCAATAAATCAGCCACAGCCGCAGGTGCAAAATAAGTTTTATACTGACCTCTAGGTAATTCTTTGGCTGGATGCGACAGCAAATTAAGTTGTTTTTTGGCTTCGTTGATTTTTGCGGCGTAACTTGCTACATCCCAATTATTACCAGCAAATGTACCTTTAACAGCTTTACCCGAACTGATAAACAATGAATAATCTAGTGTGAAAGTATCAGTCGCAAACCAATGTTTTTGCCCGCTAGAATCACCATAGGCTTTAATTACTATTCCACCCGCATAAATGCCTGTAAAATCGAGTTCTGTGACTTCTGCTAAGATGCTAGAAACTACATCTTCTTGCGCTAATACATTACTATGATGAACTTCCCGACTTGTATTATTACCTGAAGGCAAAACTAAATAAGGGTCAATTGGTAAGATAGTTATTTCATCGCGTAATTCTTGTAAGGCTTGATGTGCTTTTTGCCAATCTTTTTCCGAATTTCCGGTAAAGGGAAACTGTCTAGAACTACTGCGTTGTTCTGCCATTAAAGTTAGTTCAATTGACCCATCAGCTACACAGCCAGTTTGTCTAACTTTCGCATGATTAAACCGCGTAAATTGACTTTGTTCACTGCTGAGTTTCAGGGTAAATTCCTCATGCTCTAATTTTTTGATGAGCAGAGTTTCTAACAACTGATTAAAGCTAGATTCTAAAGCAGTTAATTCTTGTTTCATTGGTATGACACACTTGACAAGGAAAATGAGATGGAAGCAAGGGCGATAATAAATAACTCAGCACTCAGCACTCAGCACTTTCTTCAACTCCCTCCCCCAAAGACTTCAACATTAGCAAATACACAAACGGGTGAACCATGTCCTACCCAAATTGCTTGATTTGGTTCGCCTTTACCACAGTATGGAGTGCCGTACATTTGCCAGCTATCTTGATTGCCGATTTTGATTAAGCTGTGCCAAAATTCTGGGGTTGTGGCGCGATAGTTGGGGTTGCGGAGGGTTTTGGTGAGTTGGCCATTTTCAATTAATTTGGCATATTCGCAGCCAAATTGGAATTTATAACGGCGATCGTCAATTGACCAAGAACGATTTGATTCCATGTAAACGCCATGTTCTATGTCGCTGATGATTTCTGGAAAGGTGGCGTTTCCTGGTTCTAGGTTTAAGTTTGCCATGCGGTCAATTGCTGGTCGATTCCAGGAACAAGCACGGGCGCAAGCCACCCCAGGAACTCCGGCTCTCGCTTGACTTTCTAAACTGCCTAAACCCCTTTGTAATACGCCTTCTTTAATCAAAAATTCCCTTGTGGCGACTGCGCCAGTATCATCAAAACCATAGCTGGCATACTCACCCGGCACTGTGGGGTCAAAGGTAATGTTCATTAATGGCGAACCGTAGACTAGCTGACCAAAATCTTGGGTGGAGACAAAGCTACCGCCAGCATAGTTGCGCTCATCGCCTAAAATTCGGTCGATTTCTAGGGGATGTCCGACACTTTCATGAATTTGCAGCATCATTTGGTCTGGGGCTAAAACCAAGTTGGTGCAGGTATTGGGACATTCTTCGGCGGTTAACAGTTCTAGGGCTTGTTCTCCTACTTGCTGTACCCGTTGCCATAAATGTTCCTGTCTTAAAACTTCCCATCCACCTTGATAACAGTGTGCCTGCCAACCGTTGTTTGTACGCTGTTGGACAATTGCGCCGTCTTGAGCGATCGCACCATAATGGGTTCCCAAGGAGATAAACTTTTGATATACTTCTGAACCATTGCTGCTGACAAACCAGCTTTCTCGCTCGCTTGTGCTAATGCTGGCTGTGGTTTGCACAATTTTGTCGTGTACTTTTAGCGTCCGGCACATCCGCACCAATAAATCATTAATTTCTCCGGGACTCAGCGTGTCTAAGGGTTCCAACAATGGCGAATTGTATTCACCAACAACCTTGGGACGTTCGGTTTCTTTAAACGGATATATCCACCATTTACTAGCGGCGAGTGCTTGTTTATAGGCGATTTGTGCCGCCGATTCTAAAGATTCTAGCTCTAATGAGTTGGTAGCCGCATAACCCAGACAGCCATTCACCAAAACTTCGATCATGGCTCCCTCGGTGGTAGATTTACCGTTAGCTTGGGGTATACCATCCCGGACATAACGGTTTGCAGCTGTTTCTCTGACGGCTCTGATCCCAATCCAATCAGCCGGAATATGAAAACTAGCGATCGCTTTTTTTAATTCAGACCACATAATAATTGAAAGGTAAATTTCCTGACTTTGTAATTGACAATTGCGTTTTTTTATGAATGTTTTTTCTTCTATATTAGCTATCAACTAACCAGATATTAGGCAAGTTATGTAATATACTCTGCTTTTCTCGCCAGCCAGAGAAATTTTATGTTTTTTAACAAAATTGGTTGTATTTGATACTAATTTATATCCTGTAACTTTTACCCTAATCGATGTAAACTATCAGACCTGACCAGCTTTTTCAAGACTGTTCTGACCACACAGTCTCAAAGTTAAATTTAGTGCAATAATCCAGAAACCAGCAATTAATCAAGAAATTGGGAAATTCAAGAGAAAATTGCTTGCTAAGTAATGTCATGGAAACATAACATTACGCAGGAACTTAAGTTTTTGGTGATGAAAGTTTACCAAAAGAACAGCTTTTGTATTTGAGTTTTTTTCCTCAAAAAATTGCAATGTGAAGTTTACAAAAGCTGAAATATGGTAATAATATTTGATTTATCAAACAGAATTCAGGAGTCAGAATTGAGAATTGAATTATGTGTGACAATTACTAGATAGATTACTATCTAATTAGTTCGTTGCGCTGATTAATTGTTGGTTGAGACTGGGTGTAAGGGTTTTTCCCATTAAAAACCTTAATCATGAAAACTATTGTCATTAGAGACGTTGTATACAACGTCTCTACTTTTTTGGCTTGGTATAGCAATCTAAGCATCGATGATCACTAGTTCCTACTCAGCACTCAGCACTCAAATTAACTCCTATGCCAGCGCGTACCTTCAGGACTATCAATTAAGGTAACACCTTTGGCTTGTAATTCATTGCGAATGCGATCGCCTTCGGCAAAATTCCGCGCTTTCCTCGCGGCTTGGCGTTGTTGAATTAAATCTTCAATTTCCGCATCACTTAAACCATCATTTACAGTAGTTTCAGCTTCTGGCTGGGCGGTTAAACCTAAAACCTCTGCTAAAGTAACGAGTGTTTGCCATTGTTTTTGCAGTTCATCGGCGGGTGTGTCAGTTTTGCCTTCATGAACCAGGATATTTCCTTCACGGCGGAGTTCTTTGGCTAATTCAAACAACACCGATACCCCACCAGGGAAGTTAAAGTCATCGTTGACAGTTTCTTTGAAACGTTCGATGTATTGAGTGCTGAGTGCTGAGTGCTGAGTGCTGAGTGTCGAGTGTTGAGTGCTGAGTTGATTAATAGAAATATCTTCCCAGCCGAGTTGTTTGCCGTATTGATGACCAAACAGTAAACCTTCTTTGAGGGTGTGCCAACCGTTGGTAGCGGCAGCGATCGCATCATCGGTAAAATCAATAGGCTTACGATATTGCGCCATTAGGACAAACAAGCGTACTGCCATTGGATCTACATTGCGATCAAGCAAGTCGCGGATGGTGGTAAAGTTGCCCAAAGACTTGGACATTTTCTCGCCGTCCACCTTGACCATGCCGTTGTGTAGCCAGTAAGTTGCTAAAGGCTTACCTGTGACGGCTTCCGATTGAGCAATTTCGTTTTCGTGATGGGGGAAAATTAAGTCAGCACCACCAGCATGAATATCTATTGTCTCACCCAAGCGATCGCGCACCATCGCCGAGCATTCAATATGCCATCCCGGACGGCCAGCACCCCAAGGTGATTCCCACGCAGGTTCACCGGGTTTGGCGGCTTTCCACAAAGCAAAATCAAAGGGGTCTTTTTTCTTTTGATATTCTGGGTCTTCTATATTAACGCGCTCGCTGGCTCCAGCCTGCATATCTTCCAACTTGCGACCAGAAAGCTTACCATACTCACCAAACTGGCGCACAGCATAGTAAACATCACCATCAGAAGGGTAAGCAAAGCCTTTATTTTCTAATTCATGAATTAATCGCTGAATCCCGTTCATTGTATGTGTCGCGCGGGGATATTCATCAGCTTCTTTAATTCCTAAGCGTGCCATATCTTCAAAATAAGCTTTGATGAACCGTTCCGCTACAACTTCCATTGATGAATGTTCTTGTCGGGCGCGATTGAGAATTTTGTCATCAACATCAGTAAAATTCTGCACATAGCGCACTTCATAACCGATAAACTGGAGATAGCGGCGCACAACATCCCAAACAATGCAAGCTCTAGCATGACCCAAATGACAGTAGTCATAGACCGTCACGCCGCAGTAATACATCTTAACCTTGCCTGGTTCGACTGTTTTAAACGGTTCTTGACGACGGGTGAGGGTATTGTAAACAGTTAGGGTCATAACAGAGTAATGCTGCAATAGAGGGATACGCAATAATAGGGTAAAACAACTGGAAAGTTTATCCAGCATCCCTATGCTAGTGTTTTCTGGACTATCTGCGCTACCCTTTGTAAATGTAATAGAAATTATGAGTGAAAAGAATTTGGATAAGGGGTATAAGGGTGTGAGGGTGTAGGGTGTAATGTTTTTTATTGGTTTCAACTTAAGGTCAAACCAATATCTCGCAAGGAACTGAAGTTTCTTGCTCATAGCAAAAGTCATCTCAAGATGACTCAATATACCCAAAATTTCTGAGTCTACTTTAGTAGACTTTAGCTGTTAGCCTAGAACTTTAGTTCTAGGCGGGTGAAGAAGCCAACAGTTAAGCCATTTATCACTTAAAACACCCACACCCCTACACCCTGATTTCCTTACACCCGATCCCAACGGGTAGCCGCAACTTAGAGAAGTTTTTTATTTTTTTGATTTGTTTGATAACCGCGTTATGCAATCAGCAGTGAATTCTGAATCTCAATCAATGGATGCGCCAAAACAAGGTTTACCAGTCACAATTATTACTGGATTTCTTGGTAGCGGCAAAACGACCTTACTAAATCATATTCTCACAAACCAACAAGGTTTAAAAACTGCCGTGTTGGTGAATGAGTTTGGTGAAATTGGCATTGACAACGAGTTAATTATTGCCACCGATGATAATAACAATATGGTGGAATTAAGTAACGGTTGTATCTGCTGCACAATTAATAATGATTTAGTTGATGCCGTTTATAAAGTATTAGAACGGGAAGAAAAACTAGATTATCTAGTCGTAGAAACCACCGGACTAGCAGATCCGCTACCAGTTGCATTAACATTTTTAGGCACAGAACTGCGAGATTTAACTCGCCTAGATTCGATTATTACTGTTGTAGATGCAGCGAATTACAGCTTAGATTTATTCAACTCCCAAGCAGCTTACAGCCAAATTGCTTACGGTGATGTGATTTTGTTGAATAAAACAGATTTGGTTGATGAAGCAACTTTGACCCAGTTAGAGCGAAAAATCAACGAAGTCAAAGAAGGTGCGAGAATTTTGCGTACCAAGCGATCGCAAATACCATTGGCTTTAATTCTCAGTGTAGGATTATTTGAGTCTGACAAATATTTTGACACCGTTGATGAGCATGATCAGCATGATCATCATGATCATGACCACCACGACCACGACCATTCAACCTGCGGTCATGACCACCATGACCATGACCATTCAACCTGCGGTCATGACCACCACGACCACGACCATCATCACCACCATCATTCCGACCACTTAGAAAATGATGGCTTCACCTCCATATCCTTCCAAAGCGACAAGCCATTTTCTATCAGAAAGTTCCAATATTTCCTGGATAACCAGCTACCCACAAACATTTTCCGTGCTAAGGGTGTAATGTGGTTTGATGAAAGTCCCAAACGCCACATTTTCCACCTCTGCGGTAAACGCTTCACCTTAGATGATGACGAGTGGAAAGGTGAACCCAAAAACCAGCTTGTGCTAATTGGTCAAAATCTCGACCGCGAAACTTTACTAGCACAAATAGAAAACTGCATTTGTCTACCTTCCGTCAGTCGTGGTAAAGGCTTCAAAAAGTAAAAAGGAATATTTTTGACTTTTGACTTTTAACTTTTGACTTTAACTTATGCGCGTTATCATCCAGCGAGTGAAATCATCTCAAGTCACTGTTAACGGTGAAATCATTGGCAAAATCGGCCGAGGCTTAAATTTACTCGTAGGTATTGCTGATACTGACACAGATGCAGAACTCGACTGGATGGCGCGTAAATGCTTAGAATTGCGTCTGTTTCCCGATGACGCAGGTGGAGACAGATGGCAAAAATCTGTGCAAGAAATTAACGGTGAATTGTTAGTAGTGAGTCAATTTACCCTTTATGGTGACTGTCGCAAAGGTCGCCGTCCGTCTTTTGACCGTTCCGCACCGCCTCAAACCGCAGAAGATTTATACAACAGCTTTGTTAACAATTTACGCGCCAGTGGTTTAAGGGTAGAAACAGGCAAATTTGGCGCAATGATGCAAGTTTCCATCGAAAACGACGGCCCTGTAACCTTATTACTAGAAAGGTAACTTGGTCAATGGTCAACAGTCAAAAGGCAGAAGGACAAAATTTCATACTTCACACTTCATACTTCACACTTCATACTTCATAGACTACTGAGTTCTAAATGATGAGAGAATATTAAATCGACGATCACAAAACTTTAAATTCTTTTATCATGGCAAAAATCCAGTTTTCTAGAGGTGTTAACGAAGCAGTAGTACCAGATGTACGTTTAACGCGATCGCGTACTGGTGATACTGGTACAGCAACCTTTATTTTTACAAATCCCACAATTTTAGAGCAAGGCAATACAGATGAAGTCACCGGAATGTATATGCTGGACGAAGAAGGCGAAATAGTTACCCGCGAAGTTAAGGTAAAATTCATCAATGGTAGAGCAGAAGCCTTAGAAGCTATTTACATTATGAAATCTTCTGACGAGTGGGATCGCTTTATGCGCTTTATGGAGCGATATGCTGAAGAAAATGGTTTGGGATTGAATAAATCTTAAGCAACCGACTGAAGTATGAAGTGTAAAGTGTGAAGTCTGAAATAAACGCTTTAGCCTTCATTCTTCATCTTTTTTGTCAGTGAAACTCATTCAAAATTTCAACTCGGATGATGCAAAAACCCCATCCAGATACAGCAGCAATGATAGTAACTTGCGCTATAGTTACCGTCAGCGACACCCGCACCCCAGAAACAGACAAAAGTGGACAACTAATCAAGCAATTATTGTTAGGTGCAAATCATAGCATTGCCGCCTACACAATTATTAAAGATGAACCAACACAGATTCAGGCACAAATAGAATCGCTGGGTAAAACTGCTAATTTAGACGCAATAATTTTCAATGGTGGTACAGGTATTGCACCCAGAGATACCACTTATGATGCTATTGAACAATTATTAGAAAAAACTCTACCGGGATTCGGAGAGGTATTTAGATTTTTAAGTTATCAAGAAATTGGTTCTCGTGCGATCGCTTCTCGCGCCGTTGCTGGGGTTTACCAAAATAAATTAATCTTCTCTCTTCCTGGTTCTAGTAACGCTGTGCGATTAGGTATGGAAAAATTGATATTACCTGAAATCGTTCATTTAGTCAGCCAGATGCGGAAATAAAAGTGCTGAGTGTCAAGTGCTAAATATAAGTGTTGCAATATCGCCATAAAACTTGACGATGGAAATTTATACATTACAGTTGTGTAATACTTTACTCTTTTCCATCTACTTCTAAATAATCATGCCGAGAATATGGCGACAACCAACACTATTATCAATGTAACATTTCAAGGACAAAGTATATTAAATACTAGTTTTATTCCTTCTGGTGCCGCAGGAACAGTCAATAACCTGCCAACCCAGTTGGGCGGGTTGTCTGGCGTAACTTATGACGCAGTGAATAATCGTTATTACGCAATTTCCGATGATCGCTCTCAATTTGGCCCTGCGAGATTTTACACCTTTACAACTGATCCCGCTACCATTAACACAACAGGAGTAAATTTTACCAATGTTACTCCCCTCACAGATAGCAACAATAACTTTTTTGCACTCAATACCATTGATTTAGAAGGTATTGCCCTAACAAATAATGGTACTGTTTTCATCTCCTCAGAAGGGGAAGTTACTCCTATTCGCGTTCTTGATCCTTTTATTCGAGAATTTTCTTTATCTACAGGGCAACAAATCAAATCTCTACCTGTTCCTGCTAAATTTCTCCCAGTTTTTAACGACATAAACAATAATGGTACTTTAGATCCTGGTGAGCAAACTTCAGGTATTCGGAATCAATTAGCTTTTGAAAGTCTCACCATTACACTAGACCAAAAAACTTTATTCACCGCCACAGAAAATGCTTTATTCCAAGATGCTTCAGCTAACAATACTGTTAATTCTCGCATCATAAAATACAATTTAGAGAGCAGTCAGCCAGAGAAAGAATACTTATACTCTACAGAGACCAACAACACTGGTTTAGTAGATTTGTTAGCTATTGATAACCAAGGTACTCTACTAGCTTTAGAACGCACCTTTGATCCAACTTTAGGAGTTACAATCAAAATCTACGAAATCAGCGTGCAGAATGCTACAGATATCAGTGCTATTGACTCTTTGAATAGTTTGACTACTCAAGAACTAGCAGCAATTCAACCTGTTAAAAAGCGTTTGGTACTTGATTTAACAGAATTGAATCTACCTAATAGTGATGGTTTTCACCCCACTGGTTTAGATAATATTGAAGGATTGACTTTTGGGCCAAAATTGGCAGATGGTAGACAGTCAATTGTTTTGGTAAGCGACAACAACTTTAATCAGTCTCAATTTACCCAAATTCTGGCTTTGAGTGCAGGTATTCAATCTATACCTGATGATGAATCAACTGTGCAACTCAGCCTAGTTGGTGATGATGTTTTTCAAATTACTGGAAATAACCAATCTCAACTAAAAGTTACTCTTTCGGGACGTAATTCTTCGCAAGTTAATGAGTTGGGAGTATTTACTGTTGATGATGCGGCAGGAACAATTGATGGTGTTGCGCCTGGCTCTGCTGAGTATACAGTCAAAGCACTGGCGAGAGCAAGAGTGATTTTTTCTGCGATCGCCAACAATCCCAATGGTTTTCATCCCGCCAGCTTATCGCGGTTGCTAGAATTTAGCAGCAGCAGTCACCTGAGATTTTATCTCGTGAGCAACGCTTCCACCGATTTACTCAACACCGGAAGCATCTCCACCAGCAACATTATCTTCTCTAGTAGCACCAGCCAACAAATTACTAACTTGGGTGCAGAAGACTTTACCCTCGCTTGGCAAAATACTAGTAGTAGTAACTTCCAAGATTTAGTGGTGAGGATTCAAGCCGTTGATGAATCTTTACCCTTGGGGACAAGCTTACAAGGACAATCCCAAGGCGAAGTCATTGATTTACGCGATATCACTGCTAATGTCAGAGCCGATTTTACAGTCAACCGGGAAGCAGCATTTGATAACTTTGTGGGTTTCTACAGAGTCGCTAACGCCAATGGCGGTATTGATACTAACAGTGATGGTATTGCCGATATTCTCCCTGGACAAGCTGGATATATTCAAGCCGCCATTCAAAACCGTGTTGCGGGAATTGATTTAACAGTTAATAACCAAGGAACTGCAACTTATACTGGCACATTATCAGGCGGTGCGATCTTTGCACCTTTTATTATCATAGATGGCAGACCAGATGCTCTGCTGGATAGCAATACAAGTAATGATCCTGCGGTTTACTTCCCTTATTTGGGTGCGAACACTGACGGGTTTGATCACATTCGTTTATTGGGAGATAACACCTTTGGTTTTGAGGACTTACCAAACGGTGGTGATCAAGATTTCAATGATGTGATTGTTAAAGTGAATTTTAGTATTGCTTAGGCGAAAGGATTGCTCAGAAGCGATCGCCTCAACGCACAATACTATAAAAAGCACTTTTGAAAGGATAAACTTGCTCTTGAGTCTACCATGCTGCGTAAAGTAGAGATTCACGGATATCCTCTGGTTCTAAATCTGGGTATTCTTCTAAGATTTCTTCTAAAGGTTTGCCATTAGCTACTAAATTAACAACAAGAGAAACCGGAATCCGCATACCACGAATACAAGCTTGTCCGGCCATAATGTTACGGTCAAATGTAATTCTGCTCAGATTTAACATAAAATAACTTAAATTCTTTCTAATGGCATTTCTTTAATTAAATATAACTTCTATATAGCAGTCCCAAATGAGAGCCAAACAAATCTGTTCCCTGTTTTTACCAGCAAAATACTTTTTCAGCACACCATAACTAGTACAATCGGCGAAAATAAAGCACCCATTATAAATTCTCATTATAAAGGTTTATCCACTTCAGACTTCATGTTTTTTGTACTAGTTAATCAAATAACTGCGCCAAACGGGTTTAGATTCTTTACTGGTTTTATCGGGTAGCAGTAACCGCCAAGTTTTACCTTCTTGTTGAATTTGCAAGTAAAGTTCAAAAGGCTGTTGCAGTTGCTTCAACTGTCGCTGTGGTAGGTTGATAATTAAATCGTATTTTCCTTTGACGCGGAAAGCAGGTAAATTTTTAATCGTCAGTGGCTTTTCTTCAGCAATTTTGAGTTGCTTAATTTCAAATCCCTGAAAATCTATATCTAATTTCTGGCTGAGGTCTTGTTTGGTTTGCTCTAGCTCAAGTGCGATCGCTTTCTCTACCAACTCGCTTGTAGGCAGCAGTCCAATAGTACCACAAGCCGTTAACAACACCAGCAAAACCATTGCAACAAACAATCGCACCATCTTTAGTTATTCTACTCTCCAGGGCTAGTATAGCGGCATATATCTAAAATTTAGCTATTTACCATCTTAAATAGCCATAATGTATTTAATTTTACCTGTCTCGTCCATGATTACATCTTATTTATAACTAAAGTCATACATCCTCTTAGCATTAATTAAATATCTTGATGAAGAGTCTTATCCAGCTTTGGGTTCTGAGATATCTTTATTTCAGATCATCATAACTTTATAGATTTGTACATTTTTCGAGCTTGTGTAGGATAAGTATTATCAGGAAAATCAGTATTTATCTCGAATATATATCAATCCGATTTGATTTCTGAAAAAATTTTAGTATGTGTAGGGTGTGTTAGGCGTAAGCCGTAACGCACCGAAAACTTTGCTGTAGATGTCGTACTCTCGCCGATAACACATCCTACGTATTAGATTTTTGAGCAATCACATTTGATTCTTATATCTGATACCATTTCACTTTAAAAATGATACAGACATGAAAGCAGCGCCTCGACTTCGCTCGGCGACCGGAATCAGAGTTGCAGAGTAAGTGATTTGTATCAGTAATTTCGTGAATTGGTATGAGTTATCTGTAATTGTCATGCCATCAATTAACTAGAAAATATATGCACTTGCTATTACCTAAAATCCAAAAAAGAATCTTTAAAAAAATTTATCAATTTCCTTTTATAAAACATCAAAATGATGTTGCTTATCAGGAGGCAGTCAATCAACATCAACCCAATTTACCTACAATCTCAAAAGATGATTTAGAACTAGTTGACAAAATTCATCATGAAGGGGTTTCAATTACTTCTTTAGATGCTTTAGGAATTACACCTAATAATCAAATCCTGCAAACAGCCAAACATCTTTCTTCTCAAATAGAACCAGATATTAATAGTATTCATAATCAATATGTTATTCATGCCAGTCCACAACAAATCATGCAACATTCTGAAATTTTTTTATGGGGATTAGAACAACGTTTACTTAATATCACTGAGCATTATCTTGGCTTACCAGTCGCCTATCACGGTACATATTTTCGCCGAGATATCGCCAATAAATTAGAGCAAGGTTCCCGACGCTGGCATCTAGATCCCGAAGACCGCAAAGTATTAAAAATTATCATTTATGTTAATGATGTTTCTGAAAGTCAGGGGCCTTTTCAATATATCCCTCTATCTTTTACAGAAAAGATAGTTCAATCTTTAAAATATAACTACGGCTATATTTCAAATCAAACAATGCAACAAATTATTTCACCAGATAATTACCAATCTTGTATAGGAAGTGCTGGTACAGTCATTTTTGCAGGGACAGGTAGCATTTTCCATAGAGGTAAGCCACCAGAAACTTCCGACAGATTTACAATATTCTTTGATTACACTTCTCGCAGAAAACGAGAGCTATTTTACATTAATAATACTTTGCCACCTCAAGATTTAATGCAACTCTCACAAAACCTGAATATGCGACAAAAACAATGCCTATTTTGGCAAGATTACCTATTTTAAATTACTTTTTTTAGGTATCACATTCCTAATACCACTTTTAGCACCCATATTATCACCTTGATAACGAGGTATGATATGAATACTGGCGTGCATAATATTTTGTCCAGCTTCTCGATTAATATTCATGCCTACATTAAAACCATCAGGTGTAAATTCTGTTTTGAGCATCTCTTGAACTTTATTCACCATCCACCAACAAGCAGATTGTTCTTTAAATGGTAATTCAAAATAATTACTTACATGGCGTTTAGGAATTACTAAAACATGACCTTTGCTTACAGGATAACCATCGAAGATTGCATAAGCTGTTGCTGATTCTGTTAATAGCTTTAAATTTTTATAGGGATTGCAGAATATACAATTATTCGAGGAATTTCTTTGGTAGTTATAGTGAGTATATTCATATATTTCTCGACTTTCATCTAAATAAATAGAATGAAACGGTAGCTTAACTATACATTGATAAGTTGGTTTTTTATGAACATAATGTTCTCTAAAACCTTGTTTTTTAATATCTCTTCTGACGACATAATAAGCTTTACCACCTGGTTTTAACAGATGAGATACTTCCATTAACACATTAGCTTGTTCTTCCGCAAACAAGACATTTAAGACATAAAAACAAATTATTGTATCAAATTTTCCATGAGGATAATCAGGTAAATAATAAGGATCATATCCTGTAATATCAAAACCTTGTTCGCGTAACAATTTCACATCGTTACCAAAACCACAGCCAAAGTCTAGTATTTTACCTCGCAGTAGGTTTTGATTTAAGAGAAATTTTGCTGGAAATGACAGGTATGTTCTTTCTATGGCTGTAAGATGACTGAATTGATTTTTTTGCTGCTGCATGAAATGACGATTTTTAGGTCATTCCTGTCTTAGCACAACTAATCATCAAGTTGTTATTTAACTCACATCTTCAATAATCTTAAATAAGCAATAAAAAAGGATATGTAGCGTAAAATTACTTTACTATACATATCCTCTGCTTGACTTTATTTACTTAATAGCTAAAAGTTCTGAGACTACTGCATGTGCTAATACAACGCTCGGCTCACTTTGAAGCGCAGCATAGTATTTTCTCGCAAACTCATTACCAACCTCAGAAGGTACAATTAAACTGCGAGCATTGGCAATTAAATTCTGCACATCTTCTAAAGATATGGGTTGATCAGATGATAAAGTTTCATCAATCTGCACCACTAATTCAGAAATTTTATGTAGCCAAGCAAATTGCTCATCTGAAATTACAAGTCGAAAGAGTTGATTAGTCGATACTCTGCCATGAACTTGCTCATAGTTGATGCGTTCTGTATCTAGTAACATCCGGTGAAGATGGAGTAATTTATTTCGCAATTCACGCAGATATTGATGTTGATTGATTCGTCCGAGAAGTGTGTTGACTGTCAATTTAATCTATCCTCTTGTTAAGATATTTTAAGGAGCTAAAGTACTAGAGCCGTAATTTGAGAATAGGTATAAAAGTTAAGATGAGTTAGATATTTAGGCTTAGACAGCAATCATCCTAGTTTTGTGAATTTAGAAGTTACTTTCTGCAAGCTGTCATGGAATTTACACTACTAGATATATTTCATATATGGTTCATCATAGATCAAATACCTGAAGCATAACAAATAGAGCTTACACTACTTTTATTTCGGGAAACCCTCGCTAAATTAAATAGGACGGTTTTTGTTAAGCTTGCAAATGAATATGGGAATAATCGAGCCTTACAGTAGCGGGTTTCTAGAAATTTTACCAGAGGGCGAATGCAGCGATTATTGGTTGATTGCAGGGATACACATCAATGGCGAAGTTTTCTGTCCGAGTCCACGCCTGTATCGTTCTGAACGGGTCGCCCTAGCAAGAGCCGCACAACTTTATGATTGGATAGTTGACCATCAGCAGCAAATTGTTGCGGGAAATTACTTTTGCTCACAGTTGAATTTATCCCTGTGGTATCAACCAAAAGTATCATGATGTTTGCTGAAGTTTGATGGCAATATCCATTATCGTTGAGATAATTCCATGAAATTGGCTAGTTTATAGACTACTCTCGCACCTACGTTGCCATCCCACTCTGCATCACCCACTTCACAAACATCAAAGCCAATAATTTTTCTACCGCTATTGACTAGTTCACGAAGTATACAAAATGCTTGTTCTAGTTCCAAACCGCCAGCCACAGGTGTACCTGTATTGGGGCAAAGTTTTGGATCTAAGCCATCGATATCAAAGCTAATGTAGACATATTCTGGCAAATGGTTGATAATTTCGCGGCATATCTCTATCCAGGTGATGCCAGCATAAAGTTTTTGCTTGATGGCTGGGTCATAATAGGCAACAATGCGATTATGAGATTGATCAATCATTTGCACTTCATCATGGCTGATATCACGTAAACCTACCTGGACTAATTTAGAGATTTGCGGTAGTTTCACAGCGTTAAACATGATGGAAGCATGAGAAAATTCAAATCCTTCATAGGCATCGCGTAAGTCTGCATGTGCATCAATATGCAGAATGCCGTAGTTAGAATATTTAGTTGCCAGTGCTTGCAGATAACCTAATGGAGAACTATGATCTCCACCAATAACTGCAACTTGCTTACCTTGATTGATGGCTGCTTGAGACTGGGTAAATAACCAGTGATTTACTTGTAAGGAAGCCTGATTAATTTCTGTGAGGATGGGAGTTAAATCGGGTGTGTCTGTGAGGGGTTTAGCTTGTGCCAGTCTTTCGATGATTTGGGCGGCTAGAGTGCGGTAGTAATTATTTTTTTCTAAAATATCTTGAGGAATTTCCACTAAGAAAATTCCCTGTTTCCAGCCATCTGGGTTGTCAAAGTCAAATAAATCTAGTTGTGTTGAGGCTTCGAGGATTCTTTGGGGGCCGTTGGCTGTACCTGCACCATAGGAAACGGTGACTTCCCAAGGTACAGCAAAGACAATTAAGTTGGCTGACTCGTAATCAAAGGGCAAACCAAAGAGGTTGCCGTTAATTTCACCGACACCACTGGGATTATAGTCTGGGAGTGGGTTTATCATCGATCGCCTGCTAGATTTACCTGGGTTGTCTGTATGTATTTTAGCGATCGCTCGGAATTATTCACCATTTTCTCCTGGCGAAATTCCTAAAACTTTTTTAATTTCAGTGATTAATACAGCCGTCTCCACTGGTTTATGAACATAGCCTTGAAAACCCGATAATAATGCCAGATGATAACTTTCTTCCGCAGTCAGAGAAGTTAAAGCGATCGCAGGTGTATGCTGTTTTTGCCAGAGTAACATTTGTCTAGCTTTACGAATTAACGAATATCCATCTACTTTTGGCATAGCAATATCAAAAATGAAAACATCAAATTTGCAATTTTTGATTAACTTCAGTGCTTCTAAAGCTGATGTTGCTGTTGTGATTTGCATACCATAAGTTTCTAGAATAAACTTCGTCAACAGCAGACTATCTTCACTATCATCTACTACCAGAATTTGCAAACCGTCTAAAGATTGGTCATTTTTTACATCATCTTGGAGATGTGAATCTTCGTAATTATTTGTCATGATCAGCTGTGCCTCCTTAGTTGGCCTTATCAATTACGGAGGATTTCCCGGTAGTAGTCAGCCGCAAACTGACACTACTGGGCAACTGTAATCAAGCTACCACGACATCACAACACAAACCAAAATAATCAACCCAAGAGACTGGAAATCTGGGGCTATACAAACAAAGCCTGCGATCGCAGGCTAATTATTGGCTGCTTCATATCGATTTGGGATGAGTGCTGTATCCTGAATACTGACGATTACTCTGGGATTAAGACAAAGAATATCCTGTGGTATTTTTGACAAACTGCAAAACTTTCAGATAAGAATCTGGATTATTGGAGGGGTTGATCACGATTGGGATAGTGCCATCTGGTAGCCAAAAAGTTATCCTGCCATTGGGTTCTTGACAGAAAGAACTAATGCAATGGAGGTTAACTACATATTCATTTTTGCCGTCGATAATTTTCACCCAGTGACCACTGTCTACTTCGACATCGGTGACTTGTTCGAGATATTTGAGAACTTTTTGATAGTCTTCTAAGTTATTTTGAGGATTAATGACAATTGGAATGGCGCTATCAGGCAACCAAAAAGTAACTCGGCCGTTCTGTTCATAGCAAAAAGCATTTACACGGTCAAAATTAATCACATATTCTTTCCTCTCGTAAAAGATTTTCATCCAGTACGGCACAACATCTCCTTAAGTCCAATGTGGAAAAATGATGCTAACCCTGTATAACAAAATATCTCTGTCCTAAGTCAATGTTGGTTTGGGTAAATTCACAACTCAAGTTTGAGTGGGTTAAGAAACTTCTACAGGTGTTTGTAGATTAGTCTTTGGGTATTTAAGAGCGATCGCAGCCTGCATAAATCCCTCAAATAAAGGATGAGGATTGCTAGGACGCGATTGAAACTCTGGGTGAAATTGACAAGCGATAAAGAACGGATGATTGGGAAATTCGACAATTTCCACTAAGCGGCCATCGGGAGAAGTACCACTAATCACATAGCCAGATTCTAACAATAGCTTACGATAAGCATTGTTGAATTCATATCTATGTCGGTGCCGTTCATAAATCACATCATCTTGATAAAGCTTCCCAGCTAAAGTATTGGGCAGAATGTGACAAGGATATAAACCCAAGCGCATTGTCCCGCCTAAATCAACTACGTCCTGCTGTTCTGGCAAGAGGTTAATGACTGGATTAGTCGTATCAGGGTCAAATTCAGCACTGTTAGCATCTGAAAAACCGCCGATATTTCTAGCCCATTCAATGACAGCACATTGCATTCCTAAGCATAAACCCAAAAATGGGATATGGTGATCGCGGGCATACTTGATAGCTGCAATTTTACCATCTACTCCCCGCGTTCCAAAACCACCAGGCACTAGTACACCGTCCACGCCTTCTAAATAATTTTCGGCTGGTTCTGTTTCTAAGATTTCTGAGTTGATCCATCGCAGGCGCAAATCAGCATGGGTAGCGATGGCTGCATGGCGTAAGGCTTCTACCACAGATAAATAAGCATCACTTAACCGCACATATTTACCGACAATGGCAATTTCCAAAGTCCGCTTCGGACTGTATAGCCGTTCTACCATTGTGCGCCACTGAGTTAAATCAGGTGTGCGTTGTTCCATTTGCAGCAATGCTAGTGCTTGTTCTGCCAAGCCTTCCCGTTCTAAAATCAGTGGTACTTCATAGATACTCAAGGCATCTTGAGAAGTAATCACACATTTTTCGGGTACATCACAGAATTCAGATAATTTTTGCTTTAATCCTGCGGGGATCGGGCGATCGCTCCGACAAACTAAAATATCTGGTTGAATGCCAATGGATCTCAGTTCCTTCACAGAATGCTGTGTTGGCTTGGTTTTCATTTCCCCAGCCGAAGCAATGTAAGGCAATAAAGTGACGTGCATATACAACACATTCTGCCGTCCCACTTGCTTCCGCAACTGGCGAATTGCTTCCATAAACGGCAGAGATTCAATATCTCCTACCGTACCACCAATTTCCGTAATTAATACATCAGGGTTGGTGTCTTTAGCAACCAAAGTAATTCTGTCTTTAATTTCGTTGGTAATATGGGGAATTACCTGGACTGTGCCGCCATTGTAGTCACCGCGCCGTTCTCTGTTAATCACAGCTTGGTAAATTGAACCTGTCGTCACACTGTTAAAACGTGACATTAAGGTATCAGTGAAGCGTTCGTAATGACCCAAATCTAAATCGGTTTCCGCCCCATCTTGGGTAACAAAAACTTCCCCATGCTGAAAAGGACTCATTGTACCGGGATCGATATTAATATAGGGGTCTAATTTTAAAATTGACACCGAATAATCCCGTGATTTGAGCAAACGTCCTAGACTTGCTGCTACAATTCCCTTGCCGATACTGGAAACTACACCTCCAGTTACGAAGATAAATTTAGTCATAGTAATTTTGTATTTCTCTCTTGCGCCTTCTCAAAATACATCCCGTAATTGTGCCATAGGCACTGTCATGAAATCTTCTGTGATTTGTTGTGAAAAAATTTCTCGCACTAGTCTTATTCGGCTTAATTGCTACCTCCTCTGTTGCATTAGCAGATTCATCTCTTATTGTTGTTTTTCCACCACCTAACCACCAAACCAGTACGGAAAAAATATTTTTTTTGGGTACAGCCCCAAATAATGGACAAGTACTAATTAATGGTAAGGTCGTTAACCGCAGTCAATCCGGGCATTTTGCTCCGAGTTTCCCGTTACAATTGGGAGAAAATCTTTTTACAGTCCGTCACAAAAATCAAACTGTTCAGATTAAAGTGACAAGGCAGGCAACTGCGCCTGTTGTCCCACAAGGCTTAGAATTTGCTCCAGGTTCTCTGACTCCAGCAGGGGATATTGCTAGACTACCAGGGGAACTAATTTGTTTCAGTGCGATCGCCCCATTTAATGCTAACGTCTCTGTAAACCTCGCTAATCAAACTGTTGCCCTAGCACCACAACCCCAACAAGTACAACTACCTAGTAATTTGGCAGCCCTGACGGGCAGAAACCAACCTACTTCTCAGCCAATTGCTGGCAAGTATGCGGGTTGCACAACGGTGCAGAAACCTGACTCTGAATCTTTAAGCCTACTTTACGGTAACAACATCATTTCTGCTGCTATTGTCCCAGATGCTAATCAAGAGATAGATTTAGGTCAACCTCAGTTTAAACTGACGTTGAATGGTCAGACAATTACTCAACCAGGAACTGGCAAAATAGCAATTTTCTCCCCAACGCAGTTACCTGTTGCTGAAGTGATAGTAGATGCAGGTGTAGCCCGCACTGGCCCCAGCACCGATTATTCCCGGCTGACACCACTACCGAAAGGAACACAAGCTACAGTCACAGGGAAAGAAGGTGAGTGGTTGCGCTTGGACTACGGTGCTTGGATTAATAGCAAGGAGACTCGCATTTTACCGGGGGCAATTCCGCCACGCACAATTATTCGGAGTGTCGGATATCGCAGGCTGATGGATGCTACAGAGATAGTTTTTCCCTTACAATTTCCTGTACCTGTGAGTGTGCAGCAAAGTGATCAGACTTTGACTCTGATACTTTACAATACCACTGCCCAAACAGATATTATTCGTTTGGATGATGACCCTGTAATTTCTCGCCTTGATTGGCAGCAGCTGATTCCGGGACAGGTGCAGTACACCTTTAACCTCAAACAATCGCAACAGTGGGGATATCAACTGAGATATGAAGGAACTACCCTGGTTTTAGCTTTACGCCATCCGCCTGCCCTGGAAAATCGGCGAAGTAAGCCTTTATCTGGTATGAAGATTCTACTTGATCCGGGGCATGGTGGTAAAGAATCTGGTGCAGCTGGCCCGACTGGATATTTAGAAAAAGATGTGAATTTGGCAGTGGCGAAGTTGCTGCGCGGGAATTTGGTCGAACTTGGTGCAACAGTGGTGATGACAAGAGATGTTGACAAAGATGTGTCTTTACCAGCGCGTCAAGCAATTATCACGCAAGAAAAACCTGCGATCGCACTTTCTATTCATTACAATTCTTTACCCGATGACGGCGATGCGGAAAATACCAAAGGAGTTGGGATGTTTTGGTATCATCCCCAAGCTCATAACTTAGCAGTATTCATGCACAACTATCTAGTTAAAAAACTCAATAGACCTTCTTACGGAGTTTTTTGGAACAACTTGGCCTTAACTCGACCAGCCGCCGCACCATCAATACTCATGGAATTAGGTTTTATGAGTAATCCCAATGAATTTGAATGGGTGACAAATTCTCAAGAACAGCAAAAATTAGCCAAAGCTTTAAGCGAGGGAATTGTTGAGTGGTTTAACAGTGTTAAACAGAAATAAGACTTACGCACCAAGATTTTATGTAGAGACTGGGTGTATAGGGTTAAGGGTAAAGGGGTGTAAGGGTTTTGCATACCTACACCCTTACACCCATTCTTGAAAGACGTAAGTCCTAATTACTGCTATGAGATTTGCGAGCAAAATCTAGTAAACGCATTTGCATTAACAGATAATAAAATGCGGTAAACATAGCTAAAGAAAAAATTTGTCCGCCCCAGCCACTATGCCAAAAATCAAATGATTGCCCATCCCAATAAGCAACGGAAATTGCCAGCAATGTAATGCGGGCAGTGTTGAAGACAAAAGCAATCACACATCCCAATAAACTTATGATTAATATCTGCCGGCTTTTTAGTCTGTAAGCCATACCTATTAACAGACTAGTCATCAACATCAACACCATCAAATCAAATCCGTTACAACCCCATCCTATATTGACGCTACCTGTAGGCAAGTTTACCCATGTTCCATCTATGTTGCTGGGATAACCCATAGTGTGAAGTGCTAAATTAACACTCCAAGCTTGAATTTGATCCATTGTTCTTTCGGGAGTCAACGCTTGCCATATATATCCCGGTAAAACATTAATGCCAGGATAGATACTGAAAATGATTAAAAAAGTTGGGCGTAGATAGTATTTAAAGAACTTGATTCCCCAAGTGCTAATCACAATACCGACGAAGATACTTAACCAGACTAATGCTTGTTTCCACCCTTTATCCAGACTGAATGGGAAAAATAAAATTCCACATCCTATCAAAATATGACCTAATCTTCTCTGAATATTGGTAGCCCTGAATCTCACAATTTTAGCTTTATTTTGCCATAACTCTTGTAATGCTAAGTAACCGGCAGTAATAGTTAATAATGGAAATGTGCTACCACCAATTAAAAACTGTACTAGCGTTTTTAACCAAAAAAATAAGTAATAGTAAAAACCCACAATCAAACCACACCAAACAATGAGATTATGTTTTTTACTCATATTGATAACTATTGACTTTCACAGGTAATCAATTCATCTATTGCATCTTTATTTGCTTCTGCTCTTGGCGATGTTTGCGAATTAACCCTACTCCAAAAGCAGTTAATCCTGGTATTAATAAGGGAACAGGAACTTCTTTATAGTTAGACGGGTGGTTTGGATCTTTTGGTGTGTGTATATTTGAGTCGCCTGTATTTATTGGTATCGGATGATGTGGGTGATTTGCGTCATCGTTAGACGGGTGGTTTGTACCGTTTGGCGTGTGTATATTTGAGCCGCCTGTATTTATTGGTATCGGATGATGTGGGTGATTTGCGTCATCTTTAGACGGGTGATTTGTACCGTTTGGTGTGTGTCTACCTGAACCACCTAGATTTGTTTGTATTGGACGATTTGGGTTATTGGCATAGGTAGCATCATCAATTAAATTTTGGCTTCTGGGACGCTTAGAATGTGTATTCCATGTAGGCCAGGGTATAAACCCTAAAAGCCATTGAATTTCTAAAGACTTTGAACCTCTTGAACTGCTTTGTTCAGTTTGGTTTGCACTTTTTTGAGCTAGTGCATTATCTGGGGTAACAGATATCATACCTGTAGCGATCAATGTAGCGATCGCCATACTTGCATATACAGTTTTAACTTTCATAAATTATTCTTCTCCTAACAAATGTTGACAGGATGAATCTCTGCAATTGGTGATAATTGCAGTAGTGATATACCAGCTATAATTCATCCATCTGATTGGGAAAATTCCTAGTTGGCAATTATTTTAATCAGGAACAAAAAATATTCCTTGATTATACTTAGGTGCTAATTCATAAAGAAAATATTAAGGAAATTCAAATAATTACTAGTATTGGGTTCCTGGGAATAAATACTTAATTTAAACCCTTACTAGATGATTACTGAACTTGAGTTTACGAATTAGCTCTGACTTTATGGATGAATTTTAACTCCGCAAAGTTTCTACATCATAAGTCAAGTCTAAAGTATTTTGGGTAATGTTTATTTGTTTTTTACTAACACTTCAACATTTCTCTACAAATTTTTACTTAAATATGAATGAAAGTTCATCCATCTGTAGATATAAGGTGATACCCATTCTCTAGAGATACTTTTGTATATGCTAATAGTTAACTCTTTAGTCAAGCAATTATTAGCTTATCATCAATCAATGCTGATATTTGCTAACTACTACAACCATCAATTTTATTAAGAAAACTTTTATAAATTACCAGTATACTGAGTAGCAGCTTGCTGAACTTGCTCAATTAATAAACTTAAAGCTTCTGCTATCTGTTATACAGTTAAAACCATTGCTAACAGTCGGGTTACTGTTGCTAATCAGGCTTCTTACTTTGCTTCTTCTCTGGTTTTACCAGGAATTGTGGGATTAACCGGAGTAATTGCTGTATTTGGTACTGTACTAGGTGTATTATTGGGAGTACGATCGCCTTTGGTATTTATATAGGTTGGCAAGCCATAACCGGAAATGAAGTGAAATTCATCCCACTACTGATAGGATTAGTAGTTTTAAATTCTCTCACCAATTCTCCCGTCACTTGGGCGCAAGATAAAACTCCAAATCTAGCTAATTTTTCTGTTGAAAAGCCCTTATCTGGAATCAAAATTTTACTCAATGCTGGACATGGTGGTAAAGAATTGGGCGCAGTCGGGGCTACTGGTTTGTTAGCAAAAGATTTGAATTTGCAAGTAACCAAGCTATTGCGAGATGAATTAGCGCGGCGGGGTGCAATTGTGGTGATGACTAGGGAAGATGATCGAGACTTATCCCTGGTAGAACGTCAGAAAATTATAGAGCAAGAATCACCTGCGATCGCTCTTACTTTTCACTATCGCTCCCTCCCAGATGATGGTGATGCGGAAAATACCAGGGGTATCAGTACATATTGGTATCATCCCCAAGCCCATAGTCTAGCTGTCTTACTACACAACCGCTTAGTTAATGATTTGGGTAGGCCTTCTTATGGTTTGTATTGGCAAAATTTAGCACTGACTCGTCCCCATACTACACCATCAGTATTATTGGAATTAGGTTTTATGAGTAACCCTGACGACTTTGAGGAGGCGACAAATCCCCAGGAACAGAAGAAGTTAGTCAAAACTTTAGCAGAGGGTATTACTGAGTGGTTGAGAAGCGTTAAACCCTAAAATGCTGTCAAGAAACTACAGCAAAATTTGTATACTGTCTCATCTTCGGCTCATGAAATGCTAAAACAATCTCTTCTTTGGGAACACCAGCACGCACCAAATCAGTTGCAATACCGTTTTCCGTCCAATCTTCTTCGATGCAGAACTTATCATCACGAATCCGCACATAGACAGTCATAGCAGAAATGCGTTCCCTACAGGGGTTGCCGCAGGCATCGCCATTTTGCCAACCAAGATTCATCCAAATGTAATGAGCCTTTGATTCGTCCACAATTAAAAATCTCTGGCAGACGTGTCATTGTTAGTACAACTATCTCACTGGTTCTAGCTTAAAATCCATTCCCTCTCACCTAGAAGTGTTTTAGATTTTCTTTACGAATCAGCTCTAAATGTTCTCACGTAGAGGCACAAAGGCACAGAGAGAATGAAAAGTTTTTAATTACCCAACATCATCAAGTAGGCTTTGTTGGGTTCCACTTTGTTTCACTCAACCTACATTTCTCCTGCTATTACCATCAAGCATTAAACAGTTTGTTCTGTGTTTTCTGTTTTTTCGGTTTCTGTAACTACCTGCTGTCCAATTTTGGGTTCAGTTCCCGCTAAAAGGCGCTCTATATTACTGCGGTGGCGAATAATTACATAAAAACCGCCAAGAATACTAAATAAAATATAAGGTAATGGTTGGTGGAAAACTAACATCAAAATAGAAACAGCGATCGCACCAGAAATTGAACTTAAGGATACAATTCGAGAAATAGCAACAACAATGGCAAATACTCCCAAAGTTGCCAAACCAACTTGCCAACTCATTGCCAATAATATCCCTAAACTGGTAGCCACAGATTTACCACCAGTAAAGCCCAGAAATATTGATTTACTGTGTCCCAAAATTGCAGCTAAACCCGCTAATATCACCATCCAGGGTTGCCATAATTGCAAATCTACGGTTTTGGGAATCAAGTTGGAAGTAGCGGCAAAATTCAAGAAAGCGTAAACTAAAGCGATCGCTAATACTCCTTTTAAGCAATCAACTCCTAAAACAAACGCTCCCGGCCCTTTACCCAAGGTTCTTAATACATTCGTCGCCCCTGTTGAACCAGAACCCACTTCTCGAATATCAATACCTGTTAGCTGCTTCACAGCAATATAGCCAGTGGGAAAGGAACCCAGCAAGTAAGCCACTACGAAAATCGCTGCACACAAACTTAACCAAATAGCCATAAACCATCCACACAAGAGTCCGTAGTCAATAGTTTAAACAATTGTGTCCTTGATAGCGCGATCGGCCGGGTGGGGTTCTTTAGTTTTAGTCAGTTCAGTTAAGAGAATAGTAGGTTGGGTGTAGCGATCTCGTAACCCAACATTCTCAATACTCTGTTGGGTTCCGTTCCTCCACCCAACCTACACCAGAATTGCTTTTTAGTCTTAACTGAACTGTATTGGATTATGATTAGGACTGACGCATAAAAGTTGTCTATTAAATTTCTGCTGTTGAATTTATCCCAATATAGAGCGTTTTAAATAACTCCCAGTCGGTAAACCTACAACCTGTCCGTTGTGATAAATCAAATTTCCTCGCAAAAAAGTACTCTTCACCCTTGAGGTTAACTCCATCCCCTCAAATGGTGTGTAACCTTGTTGTGATTCTGACTCAGCCGCATGTACCACAAAACTTTCGTCAGGGTTTACTAACACCAAGTCTGCATCATAACCAATTGCAATATCTCCTTTTTGCAATACACCAAAACGCCGCGATGGGTTCCAAGATAGCAATTTAGCAACCTGGTTGTAAGACATTCCCCGCTTACTACCTTCACTTATTACACCCGAAAGTAGATATTCTGTACCGCCAAAACCAGACTTGGCTAACCAAATATTATTCGGGTCTTTCGCACTACGTTTTTGTTCCGCAGAACAACAAGCATGGTCACTCACTATCCAATCTACTTGATTATCTAATACCGCTTGCCATAAATATTCCACATCAGCACGGGGACGAATTGGCGGGTTAACTTTTGCCCAAGTACCATTAGGACTATCAACATCTAATAGTAAATGTCCTACTGTCACTTCTCGCCGAAAATTAATATGAGGAAAAGCAGTTTGCATCGTCAACGCTGCTTCCATTGCTTTGCGCGAACTCAGATGTAATAAATTGATATTTGCACAGTTAGTTTCATGTGCTAAATAAGCAGCAATACAAATTGCTAAACCTTCAGAATGAGGCGGACGTGCTGCACTATAAGCAGATAGTCCAGTCAGGTTAGAATCATTGGTGACTATTTTGGTATAAGCGTTGAGAATTTCGGCAACTTCGCAATGCAAACTTAAGCTAATAGTATCTCGTGCTGTGGGATATTCTTCCATCAAACGAGTTATCCCACGCATGATAAATTCAAAATGGGCAAAGTCGTAGCGTTCTTCTTGATTAATCATCAAAAACAAGTTTTGCTGGTCTGACAAACCATGCAACCCATAACCGCCATAAAACATGAAAATTTTAAATGAAGATACCCCATGTTCTGTAAACAATAAAGGTATTTCGTCGATATGTCGGCTGGCTATGGGTGCAACGTGATAGCTATAATCAACAAAAAAATTACCTGCGGATAATGCCAATACTTCAGGAAAAAAATCCTGGTAAGAACCGCCTTTATTCAGATAATATTGTCCAGTGCGAATGTAATTTAAACTAGTTGTGACTCCCCCCATTGCGGCGGCTTTACTTTCTGTGACTGCATCTTGATTGAGGGGTTGATAAATACCAATGTGCATGTGAGCATCAACAACCCCCGGAAAGCCGAGTAAATTTTTAGCATCGAAGATTTCTTTGGTTTGTGTGGCGCTAATATTAGGGGCAATTTCCACAAATTTACCATCTTTAATGCCTAAATCCATTAGTTCGACTGCATCCTGATGAGGGCGAACAACTCGCACATTTTTAATAACTTTATCTAATAAGGGAGGTTCAGACACAGTAGACCTCAGACTAAAATAAGTATATCAGCTTAAATTCTGGCTGGTTTAACCAGAAATTTTTATATATTACTGGAACCTCGGCTAAAAACTATGATTATGTAATAGTTTTTAGTAAGTATTCAGAATAAAGAATACAAAAGTAAGAAGTGATCACATTTGGATAACTTGTAGTTTGAGGCTACGAGAACCTCTGTCTAGTAAAACCTTTACTTATCAATGATTCTGAATTCTGACATCTTTTATTCAATTAACTTCAGGATAAAAACAATGGCAACTTTTAATGAATATCATCTCGACCCCCAGCAATTTCCGTTTCTCCAAAGTCTTCAAGATGAATGGCAAGTCATTAGGGATGAATTTATGCGCTTTAGGCAGCAGGCATCAACTGAAGAGTTAAAATTTGCTTACGATGTTTTGGGGCCTAAGAGTAAAACAATTAAAACCAAAGGTGATTCAAAATATAGTGCCTTTGGAATTTTATTTCAAGGGTTATTTATTGAAGAATATATTCAATTACATCAAATCCAATATCCAGATTATGCCACAGAGGAGGCAGCAGCAAAAGCTTTAAGCTTAAGAAATAAATATTTCCCAAATTTGGCGAAGGCTATTGAAAAAGTTAACTTTAGTGAAGATAATATCCTGAGAAATGTTTATTTTGGGACATTTCATCCAGGCTTAGATATCAAGCTGCATGTTAACTATAACCCACACATGAATCGCGGTTATTTGGGCTTGATTGTGCCGGAGGGTGATGTGGCTATGAAAATTTGCTATGACCAGCTTTATTGGAATGAAGGTAAGTTTTTGATTTTAGATCATAGCTATCCCCACTGTCCACACAATTATACTGATTATGATCGAACTGTTTTGGTTGTAGACTTTTTTAAGCCAGAAAAACCTAGAGTAGAAGTCAGAGAATTTGAACAAGAACAAGTTACACAACGTATGCAAGATAATCCTTACAGTTTAGGTGTGTTTGGTAAGAGTGATCAGGCAACAGTCGAAGATTTTATCAAGTATGGTTTAGCTCATCAATTAGAATGGGATAAGGCTTTGTAAGTGGAATTAATTCACAGGCAAATGTCAAATAGATTGTTAATTTTAAATTTTAGACTTTTGCCTGTCATTGACTATTTACTTGTGCTGATTCAGTGCAGACTGAAGACGTGCATCGTCTTGCTGAGTAATATCTGGGTTATGCAGTATCCAATAACAATCTAAGCGATCGCTCGTCCGAAATAACAGTAGTGCGCCACTTTCTGTCCAGAATGGGCCGTGGGGAACATGGGCAGGTCGCCAATAATAACCATCTTTGCACATTGCTGCATAACGTCTATTAAATGGATCATCGCTCATCGACCAATGTCCTAGTACATCTCCACTGATGACATAAGCTTCTTCGGTAGTGGGATGACCTGCATAAAAGTTACCTTCTATCCACATTGGTACTAAGCCAAGAACCCAGGTGGCGCGTCCAGTTTTTTTGTTGGTATACAAACTTTTACGCGCTGAACCAGGCGGTAAGAAAGTTGTGCTTTCCCATTTCATGGCGTGGAGTTCTTGCAATGGTACATACTCAGCCATTCGTGGGTGCGTCTGCATATTCCCGTGGTATAAAGAAGTGGCGGGGATTTGCTCTAGGCTGGCATAATCTTCTGTAATATAAGTGGGGGTAGCATCTGGCATCCACAACAGAATTGTGTCTTCTTCGGTTTTCCAAGGGCCTGTAGGTATACCAGCCGGGATATATGAGTAGCTGAGATTGCGAAGTTTAAAACCTCCTTGGCAAAGTGTACCTGTCAGGACGAAAAGTTCTACATCTGTGGTGAAATGACCAATAGGTGCATTCCAACCTTGTTTGAGGATGACTCGTTGTGTAGATTCACCAGTACTGTCGTTGATGGATAAAATCTGAGTTGTACCATATTCAGCAGTGACAAAGTTTTTTACCTCAAACAACACTTGCGGGAAGTTAATCACTGAGTTGAGTGATGCTTCTGTTTCAACATGCTTGCGTCCTATCCAAGTTTGATTACTTGTGTCTTTCTCTGGAAGGTTCACATTTTGATGTTGTAAATATGAACTTTTATTATCTTCGTATGCTTGCACCATATTTATTTGCGACATCCATTGTATTGATGAGTTACAAAAGTTAGATTTAGTTAAAAAACTAATGACGAGTATAGGCACGTTCAAATTTAGTTTTTAATTGCTGTGCTGCAAAGGCTAAGATTATTGCTAATAAACCACCCACTACAGCTACAGGTTTAACCCAAGAGTTATCTGTAAGTATAGCTAAAGCTGCAAGTGCGATCGCTACTCCAATGAAAATTTGTTTGCTGAAGTTTGTTACCCGATAAACTTGATTGCAAGAACTACAAATTTGAGTATGTTGGGATAATCTATCCAAGGTCAGGGAATTTTCCTGTAGCTCATCGCTATGAAAGTTTTTCTCTGAGTCATAACCTTGATAAAATGGCAATCCTTGACCAAATTTATCTAACCACTTGCGATACTCCACTACTAATGTGTCGGAAGTTTTGAGTGGTAAATAAATTTCTTTGAGACTTTTTCCTAAACGCTCAATTTGTCTTTTTTGCTCGACAACAATGTTAATTAACATTTAGGAGAGGTATTAAAATATAAAAATTTTAATATCTCTCGCTAGAGAATGATGACTTTATACATCAAGTCTGAATAAGACGTTTTTATGTGAGATAACAAATATAGTTTAGAGTTAATGCTGAGTGTATAACTAGTTGAGAACAATGAAACAAGACCCTGCAAATACATTAAAAGTTGCTCACCAAGCATTTGAAAATTTTACATACGGTCTAGCGACAGGAGAATGGCAAAAGTTTCTCGATATGCTGACAGAAGATTTTACTTTATGGTTTCCGATGGGTAAGTTTCATGGTTTGAATGAGGGGAAAGAACGCGCCCAAGAGTTTTTTCAATATGTCTCAGAATCTTTTGGTTCGGGAATTACCTTAACTGCGGTTGACCGTGTTACGAGTAATGATCAAACAGTCGTTTTTGAGTTCCGTGACGAAGGTCTATTATTAGGACAACCTTACAAAAATCGTGTTGCTGTGTCTTTTGATGTGCGCGGCGATAAAATTTGTGCTTATCGAGAATATTTTGGCAGTGATGGGAAATCTTATTAATTAGTCAAGAGTTAATAACCTATATATAAATAGTGTTAATTGCGTTCTTTTAATTCTTGACATTTAGCCTCGGCGGCTTGATAAGCTGCTAAATATTCTTTACCTCCTAACATTACATCACCGTAGTATTCATAAGGTGTTGTGCCGTAAATTGGTAAGGGATCATCTTCGGGATAATCTTCTTTTGATTCTTCGATGATGGCTTTGAGTTGTTTAGCGTTTAAACTTTGTGCGGCAAAATACCAAAGTTCTTGGTTAGCTTTACTGATGTGGGGTAAGTTGGGGTCAATGATGCGTGTGATTGCATCTTCCCCAGAGGTATCATTTAATTCAATCCAACCATGTTCCACAGGGCGATATGGTTTACCAGCATACACTAAGAAACCTTGAACATAAATTGCCCCCTCTGTTGCTAATGCTGCTTTGTAAGCATTATCAAAAGTTTTATTTGCTTTACTTTTAATGCGTTTAGCAATTGCTAACGAAAAAGTTTCATCCAATACTTTATTCATTTACAGAGGAAATTTCAGTGCGTACTTACATTATTGTATCACTGGCGTAGACTGGATTGAATTAATTTAAATATCAGGCGATCGCTCTTTGTCTTCACAAAAATACTACTAACTACAAATATTGCTAAACTTCAGCCACAAATGTCAATTATTTTACATCTACAGCAGGATGTCTAGCTTAAATTTCAGAACTTAAAATACATACTTAAGTATACCGTTGTCTAATCCGCATAACCACCGTGATTAATCAACAATCCGAGAATGTCTTTCACCAAACGCTAGAAACATCTTCCGATAAAAGCTATAAATTTAGTTGCTTTGATTGGGTTTGTCTGTGGTATCCGCCAGGATGGTTAGTTTTGTTTAACCGTCACTGGCAACATTATCATAGTGACCCAGATGGTTGGAATTGGTTGGAGTATATATTATTTCTGATACCTGGCGGGTTTTATTTAGCACTAATAATTCGATGGTTGCGCTTGGGTTGTCGTCCTCCCAGAAAAGAAGTTGGAGAATTTAACCCCAAATATCAACAAGCTTTTCGGCAAGAAATTTTAGCCCCAATTGTGAAATATTATTTTCAGGGAGAACTGCAAAACATTGAGCATTTGCCGCCAACAGGGCCAATGATTGTGGCGATGAATCATGCGGGGATGTGTTTCCCTTGGGATTTTCTGACTTTGGGTTATTTATTGAGTGAAACACGGGGATGGGTAGTGCAACCATTAGCCAATGTCTCTTTATTTGAACATCCTTGGATGATTTGGTGGCTACCATCCCAATGGTCGCAGGTATTAGGTGCAGTGCGAGCAGAAATTCATGACTTCGAGACAGCGATCGCAGATGGTAGAATTTTACTGTATGCACCAGAAGGCATACGCGGGCCTGGTAAAGGTTGGCAGAAACGCTATCAACTGCAAAAATTCGATATCAGCTTTATTCAGTTGAGCGATCGTTATCAAATTCCGATTATGCCAGTAATTTGCATCGGTAGCGAATCTTTACACCCTTGGACTGTTAATAGTAAAAAGTTACAACGCATCATCAAACTACCATTTTTACCCATATCACCATTAATGTTTATCTTGCTATTATTTCCCTCAATGGGAGTTTGGGCAATGAAAACACGCTTACAATACTTTATTCAACCCTTAGAACAGCAGATTCATACAAGTAAAGACCGTGCTGATATTTATCAAAAAGCTCAACTATTGAGAAATAAATTGCAAACTCAAGTTACTCGAATGTTGAATAATGTAAACTCGTAGAAATACTCAAATTACTTCTCAAGCTTATCTAAGTATAATTTGGGAGTCAAAAGTCAGAATTCAAGATGACTTTTGACAAAGTTATGGATGAATCAGTTCTGCAATACCAAACTCAATTTTAAATTAGCAGTCTACAAATAAGTGCGATGCTTGGCCACAGGCTCTTATTCTGATTTCTTCCTTTATTCTTCAACAAGAATATTGCCTAAAATGTTGAATATATCTGCATAAATTAGAAACCATTGAAAGGGTAAATGTAACTGAAATTTATTGTTAAATCTAATTCCTAGCTTCATAGTATAGGACTGATATTTGATTTGGGAAAAAAATCAGTACACTCAGATCAGTCTTCTTTCCTACTCCCGACTCCCCATTCCCTATTCCCTACCTACACAAATAAATTCAGAAATCAAACCGGATTCCTATAGTTCTTGTTGATTTACCTTAGAAGTCAGAATTGTAAATCATCAATAAATCCGCAATCCCATAGATTAAAAGTTTGCCAATTTGTCTTGATGTAGCAATTTTTTTTGAACATTTGGGTATAAACACTGCATATATATATAAATACATAAAAAATCTTCTTTTCATTCCTGAAATTAAAGTTCTGATAAAAAATAAAGAAACTTATAGACTCTTAGGAACTTGCTGTGCCAAGTTATATCTATCAATCACTGAGAAGAACAATTCAGAGATTGACTTTAGGTGCATCTTCCATTGAACTCGCTAGCAAGTAGAAATTGCTGTTAGATAACTCAGTGAGCTAACCCAGGATTGAATACTGACTAATTTGCAGGAATCGATTAGCTTTCGCAAAGCAATTTATAGGCTTAGTGCGTAATGGCTTCAAAATCTACTTTTGAAGGAGAGTTTCTGCGGCCAAGTGTTTTTATGAAACTTTTTAGATGCGAAAAGGAGAATTAAAAAAAGTGACACAAATGAAATCAAAAAAACTCATAGGTTACATAACCTGTGGCGTATCATCATTAGCAGTAGTCATGGCAGGACAAACGTCCCAAGCAAACGCAGCAGCCATGAGCTTCACAAGCACAAACTTTACAGGTAGTTCCCTACAAGCCAAATATACATTAGATGACAGCATAGCAGGAGCAGGGAAAGTTCAGTTTAAAGTAGAATTTATCACCGACTCAACCTATAAAAATATTGGAGACATTCGCGGAGTCTTCTTCGACATTAAAGACAACTACCTTCTATCAGGACTAAAAGTCACAGGATTAGGTGGAACAGACATCACAACAACAGCCTACAGTAACGCAGGACTACTAGAAAGCGTCGGTCAAGCGAATCTCAATGGAGATGGCAACACCCATAAATTTGATTTTGGGATCGAAATTGGCGAGAACGGTTTAAAAGGTGGAGCAGATGACTTCCGCACAGCCACCTTCGTCTTATCACACGATAAAGCAGCCTTAAGCCTGGATCAATTTTTTGGTCAAGAATTTGGCTTAAGAGCAACCAGTGTAGGAGTAGCAGACTCCAGTCGAGCAGGAAGTAGCAAACTAGCAGGGATAGCAACAAAAACATCCACACCATCACCAACACCAATACAAACACTCAAAGAGCAATACAACACATTAGTTGTTGAAGCAGACGAAGCAGAAGAAACCTCAAAAACAGCTAGATCAAATTACGAGAGATATCAGAGAGACGCAGACAGCAAAAAAACTGACTACGAGAGATATCAAAAAGACGCAGACAGCAAAAAAACTGACTACGAAAAATCTCAGAAAGACGCAGACGACGACAAAGCCGAATACGACAGATATCAAAAAGACGCAGACAGCAAAAAATCTGACTACGACAAGTCTCAAAAAGACGCAGACAGTAAAAAATCTGACTACGACAAAGCCCAGAAAGACGCAGACGACGATAAAGCTGAATACGACAGATATCAAAAAGACGCAGACAGCAAAAAATCTGACTACGACAAGTCTCAAAAAGACGCAGACAGCAAAAAATCTGACTACGACAAAGCCCAAAAAGACGCAGACAGCAAAAAATCTGACTACGACAAAGCCCAGAAAGACGCAGACAGCAAAAAAGCTGATTGTGACAAAGCCCAGAAAGAAGCTGACAGCAAAAAAGCAGCGTACGATATAGCCCTGAAAGAAGCCAACAAACCTAACATTTCAAACAAAGACAAAGAGAAAAAGCAAAAAGAAGCTGAGAACAAGAAAGCCGAATACGAACAAGCTCAGAAAGACGCAGACAGCAAAAAATCTGATTACGAAAAATCACAGAAAACAGCTGATAGTAAGAAAGCTGACTGTGACAAAGCTCAGAAAGACGCAGACAGCAAAAAATCTGATTACGAAAAATCACAGAAAACAGCTGATAGTAAGAAAGCTGACTGTGACAAAGCTCAGAAAGACGCTGATACAAAGAAAGCTAATTACGAGAAATCAAAGAAAACAGCTGAGACAAAGAAAGCTGACTGTGATAAAGCTCAGAAAGAAGCTCAAAGTAAGAAAGCTGACTGTGACAAGGCTCAGAAAGACGCTGATACAAAGAAAGCTAATTACGAGAAATCAAAGAAAACAGCTGAGACAAAGAAAGCTGATTGTGATAAAGCTCAGAAAGAAGCTCAGAGCAAGAAGGATGATTGTGACAAGGCTCAGAAAGAAGCTCAGAGCAAGAAGGATGATTGTGACAAGGCTCAGAAACATTCTGACAATAAAAAGTCTGAGGCTTACAACAAGAAAGTAGAGTGTGATAAGGCGGAGAAGGAGTCTGGTACACCCACACCAGCACCAGCACCAGCGCCAGCACCAGCACCAGTACCCGCACCTGCACCCGCGCCAGTACCAGCACCCGCGCCAGTACCTGCACCAGTACCTGCACCTGCACCCGCGCCAGTACCTGCACCTGCACCCGCGCCTGAACCAGCACCAGTACCAGCGCCTGCACCAGCACCAGTACCAGCGCCTGCACCCGCGCCTGAACCAGCACCCGCACCAGCACCCGCACCAGCGCCTGCACCCGTACCAGCACCCGCACCAGTACCCGCACCAGCGCCTGCACCATCTCCATCTCCCACAACTTACTATCAACCACCTGCTTCTCAGCCTCAGCCAAAGAAGGTACCTGAACCTAGTACATTAGCTGCGTTAGGCTTGTTTGGTCTCTGTACATTCAAACTGAAGAAAGTTAACAAGAAAAATGATGTGTAAGCTTCGGCAATACTTTTAAGCTTTCATCTTTAGCTATATATGGGTTGAGAGGTAACAAAAAACTTCTCGCCCATTTTTTTATACAGCAGAAATGGCACAAACTTGTAAACCAACTGGTGTTTGTATAATTACAGCGTCTACACCAAAAACTTGTGTGATCGCCTGGGGTGTTAACACTTCTTTCGGTGTACCAACTCCCCAAAGTTTTCCTTGTTTTAATAAGGCAATCCGAGAACTATAGCGTGCAGCTAAATTTAATTCATGTAACACTGTGACTATCGTTAATTCCTGTTGTTGATTTAAATCTTTTAACAATTCTAATAATTGCAGTTGATAATTTATATCTAAATAAGTAGTTGGTTCATCTAATAATAAAACTTTGGGTTCTTGTGCTAGTGCTAAAGCTAAAAAGGCGCGTTGTCTTTCACCACCAGAAAGTTGTTCGACTGGGCGATCGCACTTATTTTCTAATTGGGTTTTTTGAATTGCCAAATCAACTTTTTGCCAATCTTGGGCTGTTAATTCCCATTGCCACCAAGGTTGATGCGGTGTGCGTCCTAAGCTGACTAATTGCCGCACATTCAATCCTACTGGGACAGTTTGTTGTTGTGGTAATAATGCCAATTTCTGCGCTACTACATTCGGCGGTTGAGAATGAATTGCTTTACCATCCAGTAAGACAATTCCTTTTTGGGGTGTCAAAATTCGACTTAATAATTTGAGTAATGTTGACTTCCCAGAACCATTCGCACCAACTAAACTTAACCATTCTCCGGTTTGCAAGGTGAGGTTAATATCTTGAACAATTGGTTCTGCGGTGTAACCACCAGTGAGATTTTGTAATTCTAGAGGCATTTTATATTAGGTGATAGGTTAGAGGTTAGAGGTTACAGATTTAACAGCTTGTCTATTCTGAATTCTGCTTTTACGATTTGCCTAATCCAGAAGAACGACGATATAGCAACCAAATAAATAAAGGTGAACCTAATAAAGCAGTCACAGAACCTACTGGTAATTCGACTGCACCTAGTCTAGAGAGTAAATCTGCAAAGGTGAGTAACCATGCACCCGCCAGTGCTGACAGTGGTAAAACAAAACGGTGGTCTGTACCCACTAGCAAGCGGACTCCATGCGGTACTATCAAACCCACAAAGCCAATCAAACCACTAATGCTAACTGCACCTGCGGCGAGTAAAGTTGCAACACCACCAATTAATAAACGCGATCGCGTTAATGATACTCCCAAACCCACAGCCAAATCATCACCCAAAGCCAGCACATTCACAGACCGCGCCAGCAACCATCCACATAGCAGCGCCACCATAATATAAGGCCCTGCTGTCGTAATTTCTTTCCATCCCCTAGCATTCAAGCTACCCACCAACCAACTCAACGCCACTTGAATGCGACCATCTTCAGCAAGTAATAATAATGTACTCTGCACCGCACCCAATAAAGAACTGACCGCGACCCCTCCCAAAATCAGCCGTTCAATGGAAATTCCTGAACCAGCGCGACCCAAAAAAATCACTATGGCTGAGGTCAAAATTGCACCCAGCCACGCCGCAAAGGGAATAGCAATGGGGAAAAATTGCAAAGTGATCATCACAATCACAATCAATCCTGCACCTGCGGAAATCCCTAAAATAAAAGGGTCAGCTAGGCTGTTGCGTAACATTCCTTGCAGTAGTGCGCCAGACATTCCCAAAGCTGCACCCACAATCATCGCAGCCACAATTCGCGGTAGCCGTAAATCCCAGATAATAGTTTGATTGGTGGGGTCGCCTTGATGCAAAATCGCCTCCCACAATTGCGAAAAACTCAAGGGGACTGCACCTTGAGACAGTGACAGCACTAGAGTCATGATTAGTGCTGTACTGATGAGTAACACAGCCCAGAATATGCGGTTTTTGGTAACAGCAGCTGATAAAGGAATTTTCATTAATAGACTTTAGGGACTTCCAATTAAAAAATATCCCATCATCTGGAGATAGGGAAGACGTGGGAGACAAGGGGGACAAGGTAGACAAGGTGACAAGGTAGATAAGAGAGAAAAAGCTAGTGAATTAAGACTTACGCATAAAGGTTGTGTATTGAGAATATGTGTAAGGTTTTGAACTTCAAACTCTTGATTTTTTGTCCTATTACGTAAGCACTCAGAATGTTATTACCTAAATCCTCCACTATCTTCCTTGTCCCCCTCATCTCCCTTGTCTTCCTTGTCCTCCTCATCTCCCCTATCTCCCTCGTCCTCCCTAAATTACCGTTGGGTCTTCACTGACTTTCACAACCAGCTTGCCAAAATTTTCACCCCGCAATAAGCCAATAAAAGCACGGGGCGCGTTTTCTAAACCAACTACCACATCTTCTTTATATTTCAGTTGACCAGATTTTAACCAACCAGCCACATCACTCACAAATTCATTGGTGCGATGTTGGTAGTCACGCACTAAAAAACCTTTGATTAACGCACGTTTGATTAACAAAGGTCTTAAGTTTGGCCCAGGAGGCGTGGATGTGGCGTTATATTCGGAAATCAAGCCGACTAAGGGAATCCGCGCCCCTAAGTTGATTTGCTGCAACACTGTTTCTAATATCACCCCAGCCGTATTGTCAAAATAAATGTCAATACCATTAGGCGCTGCGGCTTTTAATGCTGCATCAAGTTCTTGGGTTTTGCGATTAATCCCCACATCAAAGCCTAGTTCTTTGACTAGATAATCTCGCTTGTCATCACTGCCAACAATACCAATCACTCGACAGCCTTTGATTTTGGCAATTTGACCTGCAACTGCACCCACAGCCCCAGAAGCAGCAGAAATCACTACTGTTTCGCCTGCTTGGGGTTGACCAATATCTAACAGCGCCGCGTAAGCAGTTAGTCCAGGCATACCCAACACACCCAAACTATAAGATAAAGGTGCTTGGCTGGGATCAAGTTTCCGCAATGTCTCGCCTTTGGCTACTGCATAAGTTTGCCAACCATTACCACTCAGAACAAAATCCCCGGCTTGAAATTGCGGATGATTTGATTGAATGACTTGGCTAACTGTACCACCCACAATGACTGAGTTTAATTGTACATTTGCTGCATAAGACTCTCCCGCACTAATTAACCCACGCATATAAGGGTCTAGAGATAAATAAATTGTGCGGCTGAGAACTTCGCCTTCGCCGGGTTCCGAAATTGGCGCTTCGACTAAGGCAAAATCACTTGCTTTTGGTTCACCAACAGGGCGACTTTTGAGCAAGATTTGTTTGTTAATTAAATCAGACATGAGTTATTCCTTGCTAAATTCGGCAATTTCTATTCTGTTTCCACCAGGATCACGGATAAAAAAGCGATTAAATCCCGGAATTGGTGTTCCTGGCAGAATTTCCACATCATAGGCTTTTAAATGTTCGGCGAACCCATGCAAATCATTGACTCGAAAACAAACATGTCGTCTAGATGTTTGATTATGGGTGTTTTCTTCTGGACTTACATGAATTTCTGTATTCCCCAACAAATACCACCCTCCAGAATTACTGGCTTCAGGTGGGTTAATTTCGCTTAATCCCAAAACTTGACTGTAAAAAAACAGTATCGCCTCCTCAACTTCTCGCTGATAGGTTACTTGTATATGATGAACTGCCTCAAGTCGCATCTCCATTCTCCTGTTGATATAAATGTCACTGGGTTGAGAAAAAATACTTGCTATTCAACAATGTTTGTGGAATACTACTCTTAAAGTACGATAAATCGGTAAAGATTTAGTAGTATTTTTAGATAAACCATAAAAATCCTGTCCTCAAAGGAATTGTGGACTAATTCTTAAGATGACAAACCCAGGAATTCGGATTAATCGAGTTAAAGTCCCCAACGGAGATTTACAGATTGACGCTTATTTAGCGGAACCTGTCAAAGAAGGGAAATTTCCCGCCGTGATTGTGATTCAGGAAATCTTTGGAGTCAACATCCACATTCGGGAAGTTGCAGAAAGACTAGCGAATGAGGGGTATGTAGCGATCGCACCAGCATTGTTTCAACGAACTGCGCCTGGTTTTGATGCTGGTTATACCCCTGATGATATTCAGCGTGGACGCGCGGCCAAGGATCAGACAAAAGCCGAAGAGATACTGAGTGATATTCAAGCAGCGATCGCTTACTTGAGAACTCTACCAAATGTCAAAGGAGATGCGATCGGTTCTATTGGTTTCTGTTTTGGGGGTCATGTTGTTTATCTAGCAGCCACCTTACCAGATATCAAAGCCACAGCTTCCTTTTACGGTGGGGGAATTCCTAATTCTACGCCCGGTGGTGGAGAGCCGACAATTACCCGTACCTCAGAGATTAAAAACCCAATTTACGCCTTCTTTGGTACAGAAGATAAAGGTATTCCTTTAGAACAAACCGAACAAGTAGAAGCGGAATTACAAAAACACCGCATTCCCCATCATATTTTCCGCTATTCTGGTGCAGAACATGGCTTTTTCTGCAATCATCGCGCCAGCTATAATGCCGAAGCTGCGGCTGATGCTTGGAAGCAAGTTTTAGAACTATTTCAGAAAAATTTACAATTGCAGCCAGTTTAAACCTGAATTGCCTATTAAACATAACTCCTCCCTACCGCATAAATAACCTCTGCCATAAATTCACTGACTTGGTGATTGGTAATTAATTATTAGTTCCCAATTGCCAGTCTTTACTTGTGTAGATGTTTACCAATTTACGAACCCAAGAACGAAAAATAATTTTTGGGCAATTTATTAAGTCAGTGAAAACTGACTTCAATTTGTCGTGTCTAGCTTTTTTCCGAAACTTAAAAAAACAAACATTGATGTGAAAGCAGCAACGCTAACTACCGAACAATATGCAGCGATAACACCAAAAACTATTAGCCAGAGATAAGATTATGGAAATATTTTGGTATTTACCGACCCAAGGCGATGAACGATATTTAGGGACAAAAATTGGTAGACGACAAGCCAATTATCCTTATATGCAGCAAATCGCCCAAGCTGTGGATAAATTAGGCTACGGTGGAATGTTAATTGGGACGGGACAAAAGCAGGATACTTGGATTGTCGCTGCTTCTTTGATTCCGGTTACACAACGCTTACGGTTTTTGGTGGCGTTTCGTCCAGCCATTATGTCACCTTCCCTAGCGGTGAGAATGGCGGCTACCTTTGACCAACTTTCTAACGGTCGGATTATTTTAAACGTGGTGACTGGTGGTGACTCGAAAGAATTAGCCAAAGATGGAGTTTTCTTAGACCATGACCAGCGTTATGAATTGACTGATGAATTTTTAACAATTTGGCGATCGCTTATGCAAGGTGATGACGTAACCTTCAAAGGTCGCCACCTGCAAGTTGAGGGTGCTAAATTACAATTCCCCCCAGTCCAAAAGCCTTACCCGACTTTATATTTTGGCGGTTCTTCTGATGCGGCTTTGCAAGTTGCAGCCAAACACATCGATGTTTATTTAACTTGGGGCGAACCACCAAACCAAGTTGCCCAAAAAATTGCTAAAGTCCGCCAATTAGCAGCAGAACAAGGTAGAACAGTCCGTTTTGGCATTCGGATGCACGTTATTGTCCGGGAAACCACCCAAAAAGCTTGGGATGCAGCCAACGAACTAATCAAATATCTCGATGATGACACAATTGCAGCTGCTCACAAACGCTTTGTCCAGTCAGAATCAGCAGGACAACGGCGGATGGCGCAGCTAAATAACGGTAGTCGCCACAACTTAGAAATTAGCCCGAATTTATGGTCTGGTGTCGGGTTAGTCCGGGGTGGTGCGGGTACAGCCTTAGTCGGAGATCCAGACACAGTAGCCGCCAGAATCCAGGAATATGCTGATTTGGGGATTGATACCTTTGTATTTTCCGGCTACCCCCACTTAGAAGAAGCTTATCGCGTCGCTGAGTTACTTTTCCCTCGCTTACCACTGCAAACTTCGCAAATCGCCATACCACAGCAGTTACCAACACCCTTTAACGAGTTTGTCACCAAGACAGATTTACTCAAACCCCAGCCTGTTTAGTTGCAGGCGATCGCATTTATGTTTCTACCATAAGGATAAAAGTAATGAGTACGCCAAAAAAACAAATCAAACTGGGTGCATTTTTATCCAGCAGTGGGCATCACCTAGCCTCATGGCGGCATCCAAATGCTCAGGCTGACGGTGGTTTGAATATTCAGCATTTTAAACGCCTTGCTCAGACCGCAGAACGGGGCAAATTTGATATGATTTTCTTTGCTGATGGAGTATCTGTGCGCGATCGCGGTCAAAGTACAGAAGTTTTAAGCCGGAATGGGAAACTTGTCCATTTTGAACCACTTACCCTGCTTTCAGCCTTGTCTGTAGTCACAGAACGCATTGGGTTAACCGCGACAGTCTCCACCACCTACAACGAACCTTATCACCTCGCCCGAAAGTTTGCTTCTCTCGACTATCTTAGTGGTGGTCGTGCTGGTTGGAATCTCGTCACCTCCGCCACCGAATCAGAAGCATTGAACTTCAATCGGGAACAGCACATGGAACATACCTTGCGCTACGAACGCGCCCGTGAGTTTGTTGATGTTGTTACCAAACTTTGGGACAGTTGGGAAGACGATGCTTTCTTGCAAGATAAAGAATCAGGTATTTACTTCGACCCAGATAAACTACACGTTCCCAACCACAAAGGCGAACATTTTGCGGTGCGCGGCCCGTTGAATGTCGCGCGTCCCATCCAAGGATATCCAGTCATTATTCAAGCGGGTTCCTCAGAAGATGGTAAAAATCTTGCCGCCCAAACCGCAGAAGTCATCTTCACTGCCCAACAAACCCTAGAAGAAGCCCAAGCCTTCTATACTGACGTGAAAGGCAGACTCGCCCAATATGGACGTTCCCCGGAACATCTGAAAATTATGCCCGGTGTATTCCCCGTCATTGGTAGAACTGAACAAGAAGCCAAGGATAAATTCGAGCAAATTCAAGAGTTAATTGATCCCGTGGTTGGCTTGAATTTGTTGGGAGGAATGATTGGTGGATTTGATTTATCAGCCTACCCATTAGATGGGCCATTACCAGAATTGCCAGAGACAAACGGTGGTAAAAGTCGTCAAAAACTGTTGACAGACCTCGCTCGCAGAGAAAATTTAACAATTCGACAACTGTATTTATCAATAGCTGGCGCACGCGGACATCGGCAAATTCTCGGCACACCAGAACAAATTGCTGACCAATTAGAAGATTGGTTTATTCATGGTGGGGCTGATGGATTTAATATTATGCCGCCTTGGCTACCGGGAGGCTTAGATGAATTTGTAGATTTGGTCATCCCCGAATTGCAACGCCGGGGACTATTCCGCACTGAGTACGAAGGCTGGACACTGCGTGAACATCTTGAGTTACCTCGTCCAGTTAACCAGTTTAGTCAAACGCAAGTTAATTCTCAAACTGTAGCAGTTGCTTCTGTTTGATCAATCTCTTAATTTCTCAAGCAGAGGGGTATACAGATGTATGCCCCTCTATCTTTAATTAGATTACATTCTTTACGCAATGTGCGACTTTATCTCAAACCTAACCCCCAACCCCTTCCTTACAAGGGAAGGGGAGTAAGAATTAAAGCCTCTCTCCGTTGCGGGGAGAGGTTTGGAGAGGGGTTTAAAAAATAAGTCGCACATCTGTTATGCTCAGGAAAATAAGTATAATCTCGGAATATTATTGTTAAGTTATGGAACCAGTAACCTTAACAGCCGTAGGAACTGCGATCGCTACTATAGTTTTAACTAAGGCTTTAGAAAAAACAGGCGAAAAGCTGGGGGAAGCAGCATTAGAAAAAAGTAACGAGTTAATCGCCAAGCTACGCCAGAAAAATAAGCTGCCCTTGTTAGCCAATACGTCACAGGAAGACACACAGCAGGCGTTAGATTATGGTCAAGCTGTGTTGGAGTTGAAAGCCGCAGCTGATACAGATACCGAAATTGCTCAATCAGTGCGGGAAGTGGAAGCCACAATCAATCAAGATCAGTCCCAGACTGCTGAGGAAATTCAAAAATTAGCCGCAGAAATTCAAGCGCAGCCAGCAATTGTTAATAACTTTGCCAAGTTAGCAGAAAGTATCCAAGCTGAAAAAGGGTCAATGGTTGCCCAACAAATCACAATTAATAATCCGCAAAACACATTCAACTGACTACAGTCGCCCGGACAGGAATGGGTAAAGTCAAATCCTGAAATACCGCAAAATTTACCCCTGAGTGGGGTGGTGAAATTTGTCGGACGTGATGAAGAACTGCAAGAACTCCATGAACTTTTGCAGAAAAATAATCAAGTAGCCATTGCGGCTATTTTGGGAATGGGTGGACTGGGTAAAACAGAACTCGCCTTGCAATATGCCATGACTCAGCGCGAAAACTACCAAGGTGGACTGTGCTGGTTACAGGCGAAAGTGGAGGATGTGGGGGTTCAAGTGGTGCGGTTTGCCAGAACTCAGCTTGATTTAAAGCCACCAGAAGAATTTGATTTACCTGCACAAGTACAATACTGCTGGCGGAATTGGCGTGAGGGTAATGTGCTGCTGGTGGTGGATGATGTTACAGATTACCAGCAAATCAGACCTTACCTACAGGGCGCATCTTCCCGATTTAAAGTGTTGATGACTACGCGCAAAAAGTTGGGTGCAGCCATCAAGCAATTATCTTTAGATGTATTACAACCAGATGCAGCGTTGGAGTTGTTACGGTCTTTGCTGGCAGAAACACCAGGGCGAATTGAGAGAGAATTAGATGTAGCAAAACAGTTGTGCGAATGGCTGGGGTTTTTGCCTTTGGGTTTAGAGTTGGTGGGGCGATATTTGGCGAAAAAACAAGATTTATCCCTATCGAAAATGATGGGGCGATTAAAGGAAAAGCGACTAGAACAACCTGCAACTGTCAACCCAGAAGCCGATATGACAGCACAATTGGGAGTGCAAGCCGCCTTTGAGTTGAGTTGGCAGGAATTAGCAGAGGATGATAAGTTATTAGGCTGTGTACTCAGTTTATTTGCAGCCGCCCCCATACCCTGGAAATTAGTAGAACAGTGCTTAACAGAAAAAGATGAGGATGAGTTAGAGGAAATTCGGGATGATAAATTATTGAATCTGCATCTACTCCAGCGCAAAGGTGAGGGAATCTATCAACTACATCCCCTACTGCGGGAATTTTTCCAATCTAAGTTTACAAGTTTAGAGCAGGTAGAGGAATTTAAGCGATCGTTTTGTCAGGTAATGGTAGCAGTTGCTAAACAAATTCCTGAGACTCCTACCCTTAAAGAAATTAACACTGTTTCCCTTGCCACACCACACATAGCTGAAGTAGCAAACAATCTCATTCAATACGTCAGTGATGAAGATATAATTTCGCCTTTCGTCGGCTTGGGTAGCTTCTATGAAGGACAAGGGTTATATACCCAAGCCGAACCTTGGTATCAACAGTGTTTATCAATAGTACAAAACCGCTTGGGAGAAAATCATCCCGATTTTGCCACCAGCCTCAACAACTTAGCATTACTCTACCATTCCCAAGGAAAGTACGACCAAGCCGAACCCCTCTATCTCCAAGCTTTAGAACTCTATAAACGCCTGCTGGGAGACAATCATCCCCATGTCGCCGATAGCCTCAACAACTTGGCATTACTCTACCATTCCCAAGGAAAGTACGACCAAGCCGAACCCCTGTATCTCCAAGCTTTAGAACTCAGACAACGCCTGCTGGGAGACAATCATCTTGATGTCGCCCAAAGCCTCAACAACTTGGCATTACTCTACAAATCCCAAGGAAAGTACGACCAAGCAGAACCCCTGTATCTCCAAGCTTTAGAACTTAGACAACGCCTACTGGGAGACAATAATCCCCATGTCGCCACTAGCCTCCACAACTTGGCCGTACTCTACAAATCCCAAGGAAAGTACGACGAAGCCGAACCCTTGCTCCTCCAAGCTTTAGAACTCAATAAACGCCTGCTGGGAGACAATCATCCCCATTTCGCCATCAGCCTCAACAACTTGGCCGTACTCTACAAATCCCAAGGAAAGTACGACGAAGCCGAACCCTTGCTCCTCCAAGCTTTAGAACTCAGACAACGCCTGCTGGGAGACAATAATCCCCATGTCGCCACTAGCCTCCACAACTTGGCCGTACTCTACAAATCCCAAGGAAAGTACGACCAAGCCGAACCCCTGTGTCTCCAAGCTTTAGAACTCAATAAACGCCTGCTAGGAGACAATCATCCCCATGTCGCCACTAGCCTCAACAGCTTGGCAGGACTCTACAATGACCAAGGAAAGTATGACCAAGCCGAACCCCTGTATCTCCAAGCTTTAAAACTCTGTAAACGCCTGCTGGGAGACAATCATCCCCATTTCGCCATCAGCCTCAACAACTTGGCATCACTCTACGAATCCCAAGGAAAGTACAAGCAAGCCGAACCCCTGTATCTCCAAGCTTTGAATATTTTCGAGCAAAGTTTAGGAGGGAATCATCCTCATACTGTGAGAGTGCATGAGACTTTAGCAAATTTGCGCGATTATCTCTAATGAGAACACGAAAATTTACCTTCCCAACCTCATCACTCTAGCTTTTATCTCCAAGTTTCCTGTTTTGAACACAAAGTTTCATGTTCTGAACTCGAACTTTTGTGCTGCAAACGAGAATGTTCCTGTTTTCAACTAAAGTATTCTTGTTTCCAGTGAGAACGTTCTTGTTCTAAACGAGAATGTTTCTGTTTCAAACGAGAACTTTCCTGTTTCTAGTGAGAACGTTCTTGCTGCAAAAGAGAATTTTCTAGTTCTGAACTCAAATGATGGTTTTTTTGAAGGTGTCTACAGTGTACGCACATCTTTGTGCTGGGTGCAAAATATGGGTTGATCCCCCTAAATCCCCCTTTTTAAGGGGGACTTTGATTCTTGTTCCCCCTTTTTTAAGGGGGCTAGGGGGGATCAAAACGTTATGGGGCTAGGTTATTAGACTTGTCTGTACACCGTAGAAAGTTGTAGGGGAGAGGTTTTCCAGATCCCATGAAAAGTCAGGAGCATCATCAAGTAAATTCACGGGCGATATGTGGAGTATAACGGGTTTGTTTTGAGAGTGGCGATCGCTTAAAACAAACGCTATGAGCGATCGCTTGTGAGAATTGAGAGATATAGCGGTAGTCAGTTTTTATTCAAAATCCCAATACCTGCATTGATTTTTCTAGCACTTCTTTCGGGCGAAAAGGTTTAGTCAGATATAAATCAGCACCTACCTCTATACCTTTTTGTTTATCAAATTCTTGTCCTTTTGCTGTCAACATCACAATGTAGACATCATCCATTTTTAAGTCATGCTTAATTATCTGACAAACTTCTAAGCCACTCATCTTTGGCATCATCACATCAAGAAAAACGAGATTTGGTTTCTCTATTTTGATAGTTTCAAGTGCTTCTTCGCCGTTTCTCGCTGTTAAGATTTCAACACCTTCATCTTCTAAAGCTTCTAAAGCTTGTTCCAGTAAAATTACGATGTTAGGTTCATCATCAACAATCAAAATTTTTTGCGTCATAGAGTAATCCAATTTAATATTTGTAGAGGCTAGAGGCTAGAGGCTAGAGGCTAGGGACTAGGGATTAGAGATAAAAGATTATAAAAACCAGTTTTTAAGTGTAACAACACTAGTACAGGTCGGCGTAAATAAACAGACTATCTGGAATTGCTAAAAGGCTTGAGGTATCGTTATTCTTTCTTTTTCCTTTTGCCCTTCGGGTTCACCATTTGACGACAGTTGCCTCAAGTCGGGAGACCCGCCCACGGCACTGTCTCCTTTATGCCGGGAAACCCGTCCACCGCAATGGCTCACCTTTTTCCTTTTGCCTTGTTGTACTAGCCTCTAGCCCCTCTTAATTCAATGATCAGCCAACATGATAAAAAATACATTTTCTAAATCTTTTTCAAACCGTAGGGTTTTCACTAAGTCGGTTTCTGTGGAAAAGATGGAATCAATGATAATCATGTCAGGTTTAGCGGCTCGTGCTTTGTGCAGACATTCTTGGGGGTCGGAGGCTTCAATCACGCTGTATCCTTGAGTTTGCAGGACATCTGATAAGGTTTTTAAGGTTGAGGCATTTTTATCAACCACCAATACTTTTTTGCTGGAAGTTCCTTGAGAAAGTAGTGAACCAATTTCATTACGGAGTTGTTCTGTATTGATGGGCTTGGTGAGATAGCGGTCAATACCAATGTGGTAGCCACGCTCTTTATTTTCAATAATTGACAAAATGATGATGGGAATATCTGCCGTTTGCGGGTCATTTTTCAAGACGGCTGCGACATCAAAGCCGTTAATTTGTGGCATCATTACATCCAGAAGAATTAAATCGGGACGGGCAATTTTGATTTGATGAATTGCATCCATACCGTCTTTTGCTTCTCGCACTTTGTAGCCTTCGTTTTCTAATTGCTGCCGGAGTAATTCTCGAATATTGGTATCATCATCTACTACTAAAATGGTTTTGCGGTTTTCGTTGAATACGGCATTGCTGGTAATAACGTGTTCTTTGAGTTGTTTGACGAGGGCTTCTAAATTAATTTGTCCATTGTTTTGGTCATCTTTAGTGTAAATCGGAATCAAAAACGAGAAAGTGCTGCCTTTTCCTGGTTCACTTTCTACCCAAATTTTGCCGCCATGATGTTCAACAATTTGTTTGCAAATTGGTAATCCTAATCCTGTACCTTTGGGTTTGTCGGTGAGGGTATCACCAACTTGGCGGAATTTCTCAAAAACTTTTGGTTGGTCTTCCGGGGCAATACCAATACCTGTATCGATTACGCTAATGCAAACACCTTCGTGCTGTTGTTGGACGCGACAGGTAACAGTCCCAGTTTGAGTAAATTTCACAGCATTGGAAATTAAGTTAATCAGGACTTGCAATAAACGGTTGCGATCGCCCACTATTTGCGGTAAACCAGAATCAATCTCGCTGACTAGTTGCAAGTTATGGGTTTCAAACAAGGCGGCGGTGGCTGTAGTCGCCCAATCTAATAATTCACCAGGATCAAGGGGCTGCATGTGCCATTCCACCTTGCCGGCTTCCATTTTGGCAATGTCTAAAACATCGTTAATCAAGGATGTCAGCCGTTCTGCTTCCGAGACAATAATGTTGAGGTTGTCACCTACCCGCTTAATGGTTTTTTGCAGTTTGCGGTCTTCGCTAGTCAGCATCGGAAAGACATCGGTTTCGAGTTTTTCTTTGATAATCGAGGCAAACCCCAACACTGAAGTTAAAGGTGTCCGCAGTTCGTGGGAAACTGTGGAAATAAAATCGGTCTTCATTTTGTCCACTTCTTTTTCGGCGGTGATATCCCGAATTAGCAATGCAGAACCAAAACAAGTTGCAGGCTCGTTAGCTGTGGTTTGTTTAAAGATGGCGGTGGCGACGGCTTGACCAATGCGTTCTTTCGCCAGTGAAATTTCCGCCGCAAAAACTTCTTGGGGATGGGATTGAGTTTGTTCTATTAAATGTGCTAAACCTGCGATCGCTAGTTCTTGATAGTTGCCTTGGAGCATGTTGGCTGTCAATCCTTGCATGGCTAAAAAGGCAGGATTGAAATGGGTAATTTGCCCTGATATATCTACCACCAACAAACCATCTGCTAAGTTATCTAAAATCGCATTTAACCCTTGGGCTTCCGCTAGGGTATCTTGTAAGGCGGCTGTGCGTTCCGCAACTCTGGCTTCTAGTTCTTGATTAAGTTGGCGCAGCGCAATTTCGGCTTGTTTGCGGGCGGTAATATCTGTATTAATTTCTAATACTGCACAAGGTTCACCAGCTGCATCTCGTTGCAAAGTCCATCGACTCTGGACAGTAATAATTTTGTCATCGTGGGTAATATGTTGGACTTCTCCTTCCCAATGGCCTTGCTGTAATAACTCGGCGGTGATTTCGGCTTTGGGTTTGGGAAAAACTTTTTTGAGGAAGGTATAAATATATTGGTCTTTGACTTCTTCTCGCGTCCAATGGTAAAGCCTTTCGGCACCTTGATTCCAGTAGGCGACTTTATCACTCATATCCCGGATAATAATCGCATCACTGGAGTGATTCAGCATATCAAATAAACGCTGATTTTCTGCTTCTGCGAGTTTGCGATCGTGAATATCTGTGCAAGTGCCAATCCATTCCCGAATGCTACCATCTGCGGCGAAAACAGGAGCGCCACAAACGGAGAAATAGCGGTAAACTCCATCTTTCCCCCGCAAACGATATTCAGTTTGGTAAATACTGCCGTTCGCTACGGCTGCATTCCAAGCGGCTTGGGATTGACTACGGTCATCAGGATGAATCGGATCAATCCAACCCCAACCAGCAACTTCTTCTTCAGTTTGCCCTGTATAAGCAATCCAAGTGATCATTTCACTGCTAATCCCTAAACCTTCGGCTGTTGCGCCCCAAACAATTTGAGAAGTAGCGGCGACTAAAGAGCGATATTTTTCTTTTAATCTTTGATTTTCTGCTTCTGCGAGTTTGCGATCGTGAATATCTGTGCAAGTGCCAATCCACTCTTTGACGCTACCATCATCTTCAATGACAGGCGCACCCCAGACCCAAAAGTAGCGATAGTTGCCATCTTCACCACGAATGCGATATTCAATTTGATATTGGCTGAGGTTGGCAACAGCAATACCCCAAGCTTCTCCAGTGTAGCCGCGATCGTCGGGATGAACGGCATCAATCCAACCGCCGTTTTCGGCTTCTGCTAAAGTTTGCCCTGTGTAAGCTATCCAGTCGGTAAGTTCAAAGCAAATTCCCTCTGGTGAACTCACCCAGACAATTTGCGTATTAGCTTTAATCAAAGAACGGTATCGTGCTTCACTCTGTTTTAAGATTTTTGCAGATTCCTGATATGCTTTTTGAGTTTGTCTGAGGTCAGTAATATCTTCCACACTCGACCAAATCAACTTCTCTCCATCTTGTTCAACTATGGCCGCAGAGATTCTCACCGGCACTAAATGTCCATCTTTGTGGATGTATTCTTTCTCATAAGACCCGTGGCGACCAGTTTTTGCTAAGTTTTCGATAATGGCTTGCTCAGTGGCAATATAACTCTCAGGAGTGATCTGCCAATTGTTGAGGTGGAGAGTTTCTGAAACAGTGCGCCCCAAAATCTCAGCGTAGGCGGAGTTGGTATGAATTAAAGTCCCATCTGTGCGGTAGAGTACCAGACCAACGGGACATTTTTCCAAGAGATGACGGTTAAATTCGTCAAGTTGGCTAGACATATTGAGAGTTTCCTAATTGTGGGTAGGGGCGGGACAAGCAAACCAGGACAATAAGGTGGAGTAAAGCTTTAAGGCAATGGGATGACGTTGGAAAATTTGATAAATTTCACTGGCGGAAGTTGTACTGACATCTGGACTTTGCCGTGACAGTCGCCGGATGATTTGACTGTGGCGAATCAGCATTTCATGGGATTTGAGCATATTGTTTGGAGAGGAAATGAAACCTTCTGCTGGGGATATCTTGGTTTTTTGGACAACACTGTTCACGGCAAAATCTGTGATGTCTTGATACTTCTCAGCATGGGCTACCAAAGAATTAATTGGAATTTGAATCCAGAATTCTGTGCCTTGTCCAGGTTGAGAATGACACTGGAGAATTCCTTGGTGTCTCTCAACAATGACTTGGTAGCTGATGGCCATACCTAAGCCAGTGCCTTTACCAATTTCTTTGGTGGTGAAGAAGGGATCATAAATTCGTTGGATGATTTCTTCTTTCATCCCTGGGCCATTGTCAGCAATGCGAATCACAATCCACTGATGGTCTAGGGTTTGGGTGTGAATGGTGATTTGAGGTTGAGTTAATTGACTGTGGAAAATTGATTCTTCTAAAGCATCAATGGCATTTGCCAGGATGTTCATAAACACTTGATTTAACTGTCCGGGATAGCACTCTGTTGGGGGAAGTTGGGCATAGTTTTTGATCACTTGAATTTCTGGGCGATGGGAAGTCGCTTTCAGGCGATGGCGAAGAATCATCAGCGTCCCTTCTATACCGTCGTGGATGTTGACGGTTTTGATTTGGGCTTCGTCATGGCGGGAGAAGTTTTTCAGGGATTTGACAATTTCTACAATGCGATCGCTCCCTAGTTTCATAGAATCTAGTAGTTTGGGCAAATCCTCACTGATAAACTCCACATCGATATTTTCAACCTCTGATGCCAACTCAGCCGACACCACAGGAAAATTCTTCTGATACTCTTGTAATAAGTGCAGTAAGTCTTCTGCATACTCAGAAACACAGCGCAAGTTGCCACAAATAAAGTTAACCGGATTGTTGATTTCGTGGGCAACGCCGGCTATTAGTTGTCCCAAACTGGACATTTTCTCACTTTGAATTAACTGGGTTTGCGCCAGTTGTAAATCTTGTAAAGCCTGCTGGAGTTTTTCTGTTTGGGCTTTGGCTTGGGCGGTTGCTTGGGTGCTTTGTTCATACAGCACGGCTTTTTCAATGGCGACTGCGGTTTGAGAAGCAAAAATACTCACCAATTTCAGATGTCCAGCTGTATATGCGTCGATTTGATTTGTCCCCAGAGCGATCGCACCTAGTATCCGTTCTTTGGCACGCAGGGGAACACAAATCAGCCCATGAATGTTTTTCTCATCTCCTAAGCGTGGATCAGCTTGCACATCATTAATCAGTTCTGCACGCCCAGATTGGATAATGTGACCAATAATGCCTGTGGTCGAGGGAATTAGACTCTGCTCAAATAAATTCCCAAATTGGGCAATTACTTCTAAAGTTGCGGCATCTTCACTCAGCAGTAAAATCGTCCCCGCAGATGATTCAATTAATTGACTTATTTCCTGAAGCACGAGTTGGGCAATTTGTTTGGTATCTAAACTCGTTGTTAGTTGTGTCGATATATCTTGAAATAAATCAATTTCCTGATATCGCTCTAGTAATTCTTTCGCTAGTTCTTTTTTTTCGGCTTCTTGTTTGGCTAACAGCGACAGTAAGGCTGCAACTGTATGTATTTGTTCTGTCCCAACTACCCAACCAATGTTTTTTCCAGCAATCTCAATCGGATACCGGTTGTTTGTCGTTTGCGTACCAATACTGAGCAATGGTGTACCATCTAACAGTTCAATCTGAATAGCACTGTTGAGTTGATTGGCTAAGTTCTGAAGCAGGGATAATAATTCTTTTTTGTTCAGAATTTTTCTTAGGCTAATGATAGACATATCTCACCTCCTCTAAAGAACTTGGATATTTACCCGTGAGCCAACCAAGCAAGTGAGGAATTTTAGCCAATCCTGCTGCTAAGTTTTTGCTTTGTAGCAGTTGGATATTTCGTTCAAGGTGTACATTTTTGGGAAAAATCAAGCCTTGAATGTACAAGTTCTTGAGAATTGTCAGGCGATCGCGTGTAAATACTTCCATAAACTGTGGGAAAACAATGGGGAATTAGTCAGCACAGCGAATACCCGATCAACTAAAGTACGACCCCCAGCATCAATCTTCCTAGCAATGATCTAGTCAGTAATTTGCACCGTTGCATCAACTTGACCATTGATATACTTAGGAACTTTCATCACCGTCTAGGGATCTCATCTTGCTCAATTAAGACTAGTCTTCCCAGAAATGTTAGTTGTATAACTATTAGGTAGATATTGATGATTTTTCCCAGCAGTCAAGCTCTTTGTTAATCACCGATTTCTGAATTTTAATATTTATTAAGCAACTTGATGTTAAATTTATCTGTCCACTTACGAATTGCTTGACTACACTTAGAAATTAGCAACTGCATTGCTGTCCTTAAGCGTAATTATTATGAATTTATCTTTGAAGCAACTGGCTATTTACTTATCTTTACTATTGGTTGGTGGTGGTGCAGGTCTATTTGGTAGTCGCTATCTCCTGACGCAAAATCGCTCATTTCGAGAGTTAAGAAATGTAACAGCAGCTTTACCTCCAGAATCTGCCACTCCCTCTGCCCCTAGTGGTAGTTTGGGAGCGACTGGTGGAGATAATGTGAATTTTATTGCTACAGCAGTGCAGAAAGTCGGCCCGGCTGTAGTCCGCATTAATGCAACTCGAAAAGTCGCAAATCCCATCTCTGACGCTTTAAAAAACCCCCTCTTGCGCCGCTTTTTTGGTGATGAAGAACAAGCCATTCCCCAGGAACGGATTGAACGCGGCACAGGTTCAGGATTTATTTTGAGTCAAAAAGGTGAATTACTGACAAATGCCCATGTAGTTGCTGATACAGATACAGTCCAAGTCACCCTCAAGGATGGTCGGACTTTTGAGGGCAAAGTTATAGGTATTGATACGATTACAGATGTAGCGGTTGTGAAAATTCCTGGTGATAAATTGCCGACGGTGAAGCTGGGCAATTCGCAAAATTTGATTCCTGGACAATGGGCGATCGCTATTGGCAATCCTCTGGGTTTAGATAACACTGTTACCATCGGCATTATCAGCGCCACTGACCGCACCAGCGCCCAAGTTGGTGTACCAGATAAACGTGTAAGTTTCATCCAAACTGATGCAGCTATTAACCCTGGCAATTCTGGCGGGCCATTGTTAAACGCCCAAGGTGAAGTTATCGGCGTAAATACCGCCATTCGTGCTGATGCCCAAGGATTAGGTTTTGCCATTCCAATTGAAACCGCCGCCCGTGTGGCTAAAGAATTATTTACTAAAGGGCGGGTAGATCATCCTTTTTTGGGAATTGAAATGGCAGACTTAAACCCCACTAAAAAGCAGCAAATTAATCTCGAAAACAAACTCAACATCAAACAAGATTCTGGCGTGGTGATTAAGGGCGTATTAGATAACTCGCCAGCAAAACGGGCTGGTCTGCTTCCTGGTGACATAATTCAAAAAGTGAACGCAAAACCAGTTAAAACAGCCGCCCAAGTGCAGAAGCTAGTAGAATCCAGCACAGTCGGCGATATCCTCGTACTTGAAATCAACCGCAGTGGCAAAATACAGACTTTAAAAGTGCAGTCAGGTGTCTATCCGAAAAAATAGTCAATCGTCCAAGATTTTAGATTTTGGACTTTTCACCAATCTAAAATCTAAAATTGACTATTGCCCCTCAGACAAGTAATCTAACTGCATTCTTTGTTCCATCTGCCGTAAGAAATACCCCGTCATCATTGCTGATGCTAATAGCCCAGCCAGATTTTCTCTGTCTGTCGTAATTTGCACGTTGAAGTTTTCTGCGGGTAGCATTCCCACTAGCCCTTGGACGTTTTGGGAAATTATTTGCTTAATTTCAGGGCTGACAGACTGGGCGACACGCGCTAACACATCAGGCGACTGATGCTGCAAATACTGGAGTAACTGATTGGGATTTTCCTCAAAGTTCTCGCCTAGAAGTTGATTCGGGTGTTCCTCGGAGTTGTCATTCAAAAAGTCAGGGTCAAACACCATTGGCAGTCTTTTTTAGCTTAGTTGCTAATTCTACTCTAAACCATAGTACAAGGGTAGCGTCTTTTCCACAGGTATGGGTTTTATATCCAGGACTTAGCGCCAAGGTTGTATGTGAAGAATGGGTGTAAGGGTATAGGGGTATAAGGGTTTTTAAAACCTACACCCTTACACCCCTATACCCCTTAAGTCCTACTAACCTGTCACCTCTAACCTGTTACCTCTTCTACCTCATCTTCAATAGCTAGGTCTAATTCTAGTTGCTGTTCTTTAGTGTCAAATGGTTGGGGGAGTTGTTCGATTTGGAAGTACTGATGAAATTTTGGTGTTACTTGTAGCGAGTAAGAACGGGATTCGTTATCTCGGCGTTTCTTGACAAAACCAAGTTCGACTAATTCTTGAACATGCTGATACGCACCTGAACCCCGGAGGTTAATCAAGTCGCTTTGCAAAATTGGACTATTGAGAGCGATCGCCGCTAAACTCCTCAATGCGCCTACTCCCAATTCTACCGGAATCAGTGTTTGTACTAAATCTTGAAAATCAGTTCTTAGTTGCAGGCTGTAACCATCTGTGGTTTCAACAACTTCTAAGGCGCTATCTCTTCGGGCGTAACTATCTATCAGTTCGATTATGCCTTCTTGGGCAGTGGCGCGATCGCAAGCTGCATATTCGGCTATTTCACTGAGAGATAAAGGCTTACCCTTCAAATAGAGAATTGCTTCAATTTTAGTCGCTGTCTTGGTCGCGGTGGCTGTTTTCATTGGGTGTGAGTCAATGGTCAATAGTGAGCCAGCGCGGTCTTGGGGGTTCCCCCTATGAGCGACTGGCGAACCCCGAAGGGGTCAATAGTCAATAGTTATTAGTCATTGGTCACTGACAACTGATGACTAGTAACTGACGATTCACAAGTGTGTGGGATTATACTTTATTTTGTTGCAAAAGTCAAAAATCTCCTTAACAATTCTTCACATTCTCCTAATCTCCCTTGTCCCCCTTGTCCCCCTGTCTCCCTCACCCTCCCCGATGACTGATAATAAATTCAGCGATCGCTAAATCCTGGGGAGTAGTAACTTTTAAATTCGTCTCCTCACCTGGAACAATTCGCACTTCAATACCACATCTTTCAAATAACGCTGCATCGTCAGTCACTTCCCAACCTTGACGAATACCTTCAGCGTGGCACTGTTTCAATAACTGGACATTAAATCCTTGGGGAGTTTGGGCAGCCCACAAATGTTGTCGGTCAGGCGTACTTTGAATTATGCCAGTTTCATCAACAATTTTAATCGTGTCTTTCACTGGTATAGCTGCAATTAACCCAGCACAATGGCGAATTGCTGCTGCACAAGCATTCAGCAAATTTGGTGTAGCCAAACATCTAGCACCATCATGAATTAATACTTGTTCTGCTTCTGGTGGTAACGCTTGCAAGCCGTTGTAAACCGACTCTTGCCGAGTACTACCACCAATGATAAATTCCACAGGTTTAGTCAGCGACAAATCAGCAATGATATTTTTAAAGTCAGGCCAGTCACTAGGCTGAGAAATAATTCCTATCCAACTAATAGAACTTGCTGCTTCCGCCGCTAACAAAGTCCAAGCAATAATCGGTTTTGACTGTACCTCAAGAAAAAGTTTATTGCGGTTACTACCCATTCTTTTACCGACACCGGCAGCAGGAATTAATAAATACACAAGCGTCCTCGATGAGAAAACTAAAGGTTAGAGGTTACAGGTTACTTAGAGACGTTTTGAATCTATAGCGGTTCTCGGTTGGATGAGGTACATTTCAACCCCACCCCCAACCCCTCCCCGCAAGCGGGGAGGGGAGCGTTTGCGTCAGCAAATGCGGGGTGGGGTTCCAACTGTATTACAAGCAAGTAAGAACTGCTATAGTACAAATCGGCGAAAATAAAGCACCCATTAAAAATTTCTGAAAAGCGCACTATCAGGGTTTTTTCATTTCAGACTTCAGACTTCAGACTTCAGCCTTTTTGCTTCCTAGTCCCATCACTACAAAAATAAAAAGGGGATGCCCCCGGAAGCACCCCCAAAAAATTTGACACAAACACTGCTGTTTTGTTTAGACTTGAACTGCTAGTTTTGCTTCCTTTGATGTTAAACGTTCGTAGGTGGCACGCATTTTTAGACCTGTCAGCACTTGGAACAAACCAGTTCCATTGTTAGAACCAGGATACTCACGGTGTTGGAGTAACAAGTGAGTCATTTCACCTTCGTACTTGGTGGATGTGTTGCTGAGATGGTTTTCGATGTAGATGATTTCTTCTAGGTTGTCAAATTGACCATCTACTTCGAGTACTGAGACATAGCGGCCATAGTAAACATCGGAACCATAGTACAGTTGCATACCTGGATAGGAACAGGTAAGCTTGCGTCCACAAGGAGTCCAGTTAATGGTGGAACCTTCATCAAATAAGTAAACAGGAGTGAATCCTTCTTTACCTTCGCGTTGCAACATCCGTACCCGCAAAACTTTGCGTTCGGTGTCGTTTTTGATGAGGTTTGTGGGCAGTACTTGGAGAACTACGTCAGCGAATTCTCTTTGGGGTTCGATATATTTTGTAAAGTCAGGTTTACGAGAGTTGATAGCAGCTAAAACATCCTCGTAGCGATGGCCTCTTTCTGCCATATCGCGTTGAATCTTCCAAGCAATTTTAACTTCATCGCTGATATCAAAATAAACGCTGAAATCAAGGAGCGATCGCACCCGTTCATCATATAAAGGATGTAGACCTTCAACCACAATAATGTGATTTGGTTCTACTATTTCTGGGGGATCAATCAGGCCGGTTTCGTGGTTATAAATCGGCTTATTAATGGTTTGACCTTCTTTGAGAGCTTTAATTTGCTCATACATCAAGTCAAAATTGTTTGCCCTGGGGTCAAGTGCAGTTATCCCAGTTTCTTTGCGCTGTTTGCGATCTAAGCAATGATAGTCATCCAAACAGATAACTGTCATAAACTCTTCGCCAAACAAGTCTATTAAACGACGCAAAAAAGTAGATTTGCCGCACCCGGAGTCTCCGGCTACTCCAATTAGTACCACGCGTTCCGGCTTACTTGTCATAAATCTCCTCTAAATACTAAATGTGTCAATCAATAATTTTTCACACAGCAGATTTTTGAAGCCAGGAGTCTACCCCATTGGTTTTTCCTGTGTTCTTGCTACTCAGCCACATAACTATTATCAGACGGGTGTACAACCAAATTAGCGGCTGTTACTCGTCTGAGATTGCCTTATTTTGCAGCTAGTAAGTATTTAATCCTAGTGGTATACTTAATTTTAACAGAATGGGTAATCCTATACAAGATTTGATATCAGGATGAATCTTGTGGTGCTACTGTCAGATTAATCATTTAAACATAAGTTTTCTCGACACAGCACAAATTTTGTTCTTCACCCATCTTCTTTGTGAGATAGCTATCTTCCCAGTAGGAGCGGGTATAATTTTGTGATGAAAGCCAAGTTCGGAGATTTACAGTTGCGTAAGTGGTGTTAACTCTCATTTGCAACATTCATCTTGAAAATCTACCGCAAGAAGGAGTAGATATTGAGCAGTTAGCCTGATGTGCTGAATCGTAATCTTGAGTAAATATTTAAAGTATAAATATAAACCTGAACTCCCACTGATTGAAGTTAATCTAAGTTGGATATTCAGTGAAGTTCATGGTCATAGTTTATGTTATCTTTATTTTTCAGCAGGACTGTTAAAAAAAACATAAAGAAATCAGCAACAAAAGCCAAGTAGTACAGAGTAGAATTCGCCTCTATCAAGCATTAGTTGTAGCTGCTCAAAAGTGTTTGCTTCGGGTTTGTTGAGGTCGTCAGCAGTGATTTTATCAAAAATAATTCACGAAAAAAAGATTAAATTGACTCATGGTTAACATTCTGTCAGGGACTTATCCTCTATTTTAGAGGATGAACAGGTGTGTTTATTCCAATACCTGCTTGTCTGGAGCGAGTGTACTTAGCAAGGTATCATTTTTTGATGCCTCTTTCCCAACGCGCTAGTTTTGGTATCCCAAAATCCGATAAACTAAAATCTGGCTAAGTGATGGGAATAGTTGTTTTTGAAAAACGGTTAAGTAATATCGGAGTGATAGACAGAATGTTCAATCAAGGTACTGTTGAGGGTGCTGCCAACACAGAATCAGGTAGCCGCGTCTTCGTGTACGAAGTGGTGGGTCTGCGTCAGAACGAAGCAACTGATCAAACGAACTACCCAATTCGTAAAAGTGGCAGTGTGTTCATCAGAGTGCCTTACAACCGCATGAACCAAGAAATGCGACGTATCACTCGCCTCGGCGGCAAAATTGTTAGCATTCTACCCGCAAGCATTTTAGAGCAAGCAAATGGCAAAGCCGCGTTTGCCAGTGCTGTACCTACAGTGAGTGCTAACAGTGGGGAAAATGGTCAAGCCACACCTGCGAAAGCCAATAGTAAGGACACAAAAGGCAACACCATGACTCAAGCACAAGCCAAAAAAGCCCATGCTGACGTTCCCGTAAATACCTACCGTCCCAATGCTCCATTTATCGGTAAGTGTATCTCTAATGAGCCGTTGGTTGGAGAAGGTGGAATTGGTATTGTTCAACATATTAAATTTGACCTGTCTGGTGGTAACTTGAAGTACATCGAAGGTCAAAGTATTGGGATTATTCCCCCTGGTGTGGACAAAAACGGTAAGCCAGAAAAGCTCAGACTGTATTCTATAGCTTCAACTCGTCATGGTGATGATGTTGATGATAAGACAGTTTCATTGTGTGTTCGTCAGTTGGAATACAAGCATCCAGAAACTGGTGAAACAGTATATGGTGTTTGCTCTACATATCTGTGTTTCTTAAAGCCTGGGGAAGAAGTTAAGATTACAGGCCCCGTGGGTAAAGAGATGTTGTTACCCAGCGACCCCGAAGCTAATGTGATTATGATGGCAACTGGTACAGGTATTGCGCCTATGCGTACATATTTGTGGCGGATGTTTAAAGATGCAGAAAAAGCAGCTAACCCAGATTATCAGTTTAAAGGATTCTCTTGGTTGATATTTGGTGTGCCAACAACTCCCAACATTCTCTATAAAGAAGAGTTGGAAGAAATACAGCAGAAGTATCCTGATAACTTCCGCTTGACTTATGCTATCAGCCGCGAACAAAAGAATGCTCAAGGCGGCAGAATGTACATTCAAGACCGCGTAGCAGAACACGCTGATGAATTGTGGCAATTGATTAAAAATGAAAAAACCCACACATACATCTGCGGTTTACGCGGTATGGAAGATGGCATTGATGCAGCTTTAACTGCTGCGGCTGCCAAAGAAGGTGTAACCTGGAGTGATTACCAAAAAGAAATCAAGAAAGCTGGTCGTTGGCACGTAGAAACTTACTAAGTTGGTTATTAGTCATTAGTCATTGGTGAGCCAGTGCGTTGGGCGGGTTCCCCGACTCCCTCACTGGCTCACCCGAAGGGTCATTAGTCAATAGATTAAGACAACTGACAAAATATAACTGAAGCAGGATAATCTGTAGGGTGGGCGATGCTCACCCTACAATTGTTTTGTATATATACTTGCTGAAAGAAGAGTTCTGGTGGTTATAGCAGGAGGCAGGAGGCAGGAGGCAGAAGGCAGGAGGCAGGAGGTAAAAGTTTTACTATATCTAGCATTCATGCTTTTTAAATTTCCTAACCTATACTTCGACTGCTATACATAACCACTCAGCACTCAGCGAGAAGTTGCGTGCGGGGGTTTCCCCCGCCCTTGCAAACTTCGGTGACTCAGCACTCAGCACTAAGATGGATGAAAAGTTTGTGGGTGTAAAGCTAGGAATATTGGGATTAGGTACTGTAGGTACAGGTACGGTGCAACTACTACAAGATGCTGTTGGCCGTCATCCGTTGTTGGGAGAAATCGAAATTTATCGGGTGGGTGTCCGATCGCCTGACAAACCCCGTGCTGTAGAATTACCAGAGTCAGTCATCACAACCGATTTAGCTGCGATTGTCAATGATCCGGCTGTGGATATTGTAGTTGAGGTGATGGGAGGATTGGAACCGGCGCGATCGCTCATTCTCCAAGCAATCAAAAATGGTAAACATATCGTCACAGCTAACAAAGCAGCGATCGCCAGATTTGGGGCAGAAATTTTCAACGCCGCCAATGAAGCCGGGGTGTATGTCATGTTAGAAGCGGCTGTTGGTGGGGGAATTCCCGTGATTCAACCCCTGAAGCAAGCTTTAAGTGTTAACCGGATTCACACTGTTATTGGCATTGTTAACGGTACGACTAACTATATCCTCACCCGGATGCAAACTGAAGGCAGTGACTTTGGGGATGTGTTAGCTGATGCTCAACGCTTGGGTTATGCTGAAGCTGACCCGACAGCCGATGTAGATGGTTTAGATGCAGGCGATAAAATTGCGATTTTGGCATCTTTGGGTTTTGGTGGACGCATTCATTTACCAGATGTTTATTGTGAGGGTATCCGTCAAGTTAGCAAGACAGATATTACATACGCTGAAAAATTGGGCTTTGTGATTAAATTATTAGCGATCGCTAAATACCAAAATAATGACCACTCCCAGTTATCTGTGAGAGTACATCCCACCTTTGTACCTAAATCTCACCCATTGGCTAGTATTAACGGTGTGTATAACGCCATTCTTGTAGAAGGTGAACCCATCGGCCAAGTGATGTTTTTTGGCCCCGGTGCGGGTGCAGGTGCAACAGCCAGTGCTGTCACCTCAGATATTTTAAGTGTGACAGCAGCCCTCAAGAGTAATACAACCGCACCAAATCCCCTGCTCACTTGTAGACATGAAGATTACTGCCAAGTTACCCCCATCTCGGAATTAGTTACCAGATTTTACGCCCGCTTTCTCACCAAAGACCACCCTGGTGTCATTGGTAAACTAGGTACTTGCTTTGGTAATCATGGTGTAAGTTTAGAATCTGTGGTGCAAACTGGCTTTCAGGGAGGATTAGCAGAAATTGTGGTTGTTACCCATGATGTGAAAGAAGGCGACTTCCGCCAAGCTTTAGAAGAAATTCGCAGTCTGGAAGCGATTGATAGCATTCCCAGCATTTTAAGAGTGCTTTAGAAGTATGAAGTATGAAGGATGAAATAAATGCTTTGAGATGATATCTGAAAATTAGCTGTAAACCCGCATAGGTGTTCACTGAGCGAAGTCGAAGCGTGTTCACTGAGCTTGCCGAAATGCGGTCACTGAGCGTAGTCGAAGTGCGGGTTTTGTTTAGATAGCTGCGGCTTCTATCGCCCAAGCTTGTTGATTTTTGAGTGGGAACTTTGCAATTTCAGGGAAAATACGATGACCAACTTACCTCCTTCCGACCCCAAGTCATCTGAAAAAACAGCCCTTGGCTTTGATGAATTTATTGCCATTTTAGTTGCCTTCGGTGCGATCGGGGGGATTCTCTTGTGGTCATTTTCTCGCCGAGATGCTGGCTGGAACTTCAATATAGTGTTGTCGCCGACACCAACTTCCACAATCCAAACGCAACCAACTCCCGCCGTTACTGCTCCAGCTTCCCAGGTGCAGCCAAGCACTAATCCTCAAGTTGAAGCTGCACCTGTATCTCCCAAAGAAGTAGTCCCCGAACCCAGCCCAAATTCCCCTCAAATCCTGCCACCAGTCCAAGTAATTCCACTTAATTCAACACCAAAAACCGTACCTTTTTCTACGTCTAAAAATCCAGAGTCATCAGTTACCTCATCGCCCTTACCCTTAGTTACCCCTGCTGAACAAAAATCAATTATTCCACCACCTATTGCCTTTAATGATGTGCCGAAAAATTTTTGGGCGGCTCGATTTATTAATGCACTTTCGGCGCGTGGAATTATCAAAGGTTTCCCAGATTACACGTTTAGACCAAATCAGCCTGTGAATCGCGCGGAATTTGCAGCCATTCTCCAGAAAGCTTTTGACACAGAACTGAGTAAAAATTCTGTACCCTTTAAAGATGTCTCAGGTAAATATTGGGCAACACCAGCAATTGACCGCGCTGTGGGTACAGGTTTTTTAAAGGGGTTTCCCAACAAAACTTTTAAACCCAACCAAAAAATTACCCGTGTACAAGTTTTAGTGGCGCTGGTAAGTGGGTTAAATCTCAAACAACCAGCCAAACCCGCACAGGTGCTAAGTATTTATCAAGATGCCAAAAAAATTCCTAAATATGCCGTGGCTAAGGTAGCGACTGCCACAGCCAATGGTTTGGTAATTACCGATGCTAACCCTCAATTCTTGTCTCCCAATCAAGCAGCCACTAGAGCAGAAGTAGCAGCAATGGTGCATCAAGCTTTAGTTAAACTGGGAAGACTAGATAAAATCTCTTCTGAGAATATTGTGCGCTTACCTGAACAAACTTCACTCTCTGAAAATAAATTAGCCAACGAACCGTAGCAAAGTGCTGAGTAATAACTCAGTATTCTCAGGAGTTTCAGCCATTAAGTTGAATTTACTAGAAGAGAGGACAGTGTTCTGCACTACCCTCTCTTCTGTGTTTGAAATTAAATTGCAGCGAGAGTCAGTTATAGCAGTCGGGCATAGTAAGACTTTTACCTCCTGCCTTCTGCCTGGTTGGTGAGCGAACTTGTACTGAGCGCAGTCGAAGTAGCCGAACCACTGCCTCCTGCTATATTATGCGCTAGGAGCGTTTTTACCAACAACTTGTGATTTGAGTGTTGTAATTTCGTTAGTTAGCTCTTTTCTGGTTGAAGCCTTGAGTAAATAGCGGTAAATAAACCAAGCAGAGTAACCAATCCCAATCAACTCAAAGGTAGGTGCTACTAAAGGAATATCATTCAAAGAATCTAATATTGCCAAAAGTACCTTAACTGCGACAAGTGCTGTCACAATTGCGCCAACAACAACTAAGGGTTGCTTATATTTGCTGAACAAGCTCCCCAGGTACTCAGGCAGTGATGCTAAAAAGCTAGAAATTTGTTCGCCGTACTTCACCCATTCCTCTTGAGGTTGAGCAGGAGGCTGGAGTTTAGTAATGGTACCTGTTTGGCTGTTGATATCTGGCACTGCTGCTTCTGTGGATTTTGTTTCTGCGAATTCTGGTTCTGGCATCTTAATTTCCATAAATTTGACAGTTGGGTTTTTTTATCTGGACAATGACAACCAAAAGGCTGTGATTGGACAAGGCACAAGTTGATCAGACTTAGATGGGTAACACATTGTATTCCCTATAACCATAAATGCCTCTAACCTCTACTGCATCAACTCCAAGGTAGACAGTCACTAGAAGGACAGAAGCCAAAAATTGTAGGCTGTGTTACTACATCTATCTGTGTTTTGTGTTTTTCAATCAACGGCAACCTTCAGGATGAGATTATCCTATGCCGTATCAGTTGCTGATAATCGTACTCCTGCAAGTACAATTCATGCAAAAATCAGATCACCTCTCATTTATACAAGGTTAATCGCCGATTTTAACTGAATATTAAAGCTATCTTCAGCCAGATTCGTCAATGAATCCATTGGTCATTGATATGAATACTTAATAAAAGTTCTTCTGTATTCACGTATCTGGCTTTGATAAATCAGGGCTGACACACAACAGTTGTCTGATGAGAATGGGTGTAAGGGTGTCGGGGTACAGGGGTGTATGTCTTCAAAACCTTTACACCGTTCGGCTAACGCTCACGGCGAAGCCCCATACCCTTTCACCCCTACACCCAATTTCCACAGTTATGGGAAACGAGTCTACTTAAGTTCAAATTAGTCCCAATCTGGCATTTGTGCGCCTTCTTCACCACCAACACCGATGCCCGTGTTGAAAATATCTGCATCGGTGATATTCATATTGTCCATTGATGCGCCGTAGACGTTGGAGTCATGAATTTGAGCGCGGGTAAAATTCACGCCGTCAAGATTAGCTTTTTTAAAGTTAACGTTGGTGACAAAAGTTGAAGATAGGTTAGCTCCTTTCAAATTTGCGTTGGTGAGGTCTGCACCTTCGAGGTTTGCGCCTGCAAGGTTAGCTTTAGAAAGGTTGGCACCACGTAAATCTGCACCAATTAAATGAGCGCCACTGAGGTCAACTCCAGCTAGATTACACCTCTGACATTCCCCAGTAGATAAAAGCCTTTGTAAATCTTGCGAATTCCCTGCTTTCACAGAGGTGGCAAAAATGAGGGGAGTGGTTGCTAAGGCTATAGCGGCAATTAGCTTGAATTTCATAATCTTTCCCCTTTGTATTGAAGTTGTAACCGTTCTTTTCCTCACGATTCTATTATCTCACTAATTTTCTGGACAATGTTGATTTAACTCACAAAATCAAGGTGATGTTTAATAGTTTGGTCAAAGACATAAAAACAGTGTGGATGCGGGTTTTGGGCTGGCGATCGCTCACAAAACTTACCTAAAATTACCAATCTTTATCTTGTTAAATCTTTTTAAGAAATACAAGCATTTATTTTGATTTGTCATTGGTTGTTAACCGGAATTTTTATATTATTAATTGGCACTCAGTAATTCTACTTTTTAGTATATTAAATTCCCGTAAATTCACGCATGTATCGATTCACTAGATCCGGTTCCTCTTGCTGTACCCAATGCCCACAATGGGGAATATACTGAATTTGCAAGTTGCTGACATAGGTATCAGTTCCATAGGTAAGCTCTTTCCCAAGGGCAGTATCATTTTCACCCCAAATCATCAGTGTAGGAATATTTAAAATTCCCCAATTTTTGTTGGGTAAAAAGTGAGAAAATACATTGCGATAGTAGTTGAGCATTGCTGTTAAAGCACCGGGTTTAGCAGCCGCATTTTTATAAGCTGCTAGGTCAGAGGCAGTAAAAGCATTTTTATTAACTGCTGTGCCTTGAATAATCTGAGCAATTGGCTGATAGTCAAAAGTTTGCAGGAGAAATTCTGGCATGATTGGTAGTTGAAATAAGAACATATACCAGCTACGTAGTAACTGTTGGGGAGTTGATAATCCCTGAGAAAATTTGGCAGGGTGTGGTAAGTTAAGTATGATTAGTTTCTCTAACATTTCTGGGTGAGCATGAGCAAAACACCAAGCGATCGCACCACCCCAATCATGCCCAACTAAAACGCATTTTTCGTGACCTAAACCTTTAATTACACCCGCAACATCTTTGATAAATTCACCCATAATATAAGCTGATTGTGCTTTGGGTTTTTCACTATCGTTGTAGCCACGTAAATCTAAAGCCACAACTTGAAAATTTTCCGCAAATTCTGGTATTTGATGCCGCCAAGAATACCAAAATTCAGGAAACCCATGTAACATCAACATCAAAGGGCCTGTTCCTTGGGTGACATAGTGCAGTTTTACACCATTGGTAGTGATATATTTATGTTCCCAAGCATTTTTAAGGTCAGACATTTGTTGTATTTATTAAATAAGTAATCTTGCTATTGTGGAATTATGTATCAGATTACTATCCCTAACATCTGTTAAAGGGCAGTTTTTGAGGTGGTAGTAATGTCAGAAAATGCTAATAAAAGTCTGAAGTGTGAAATTTATTAGGACTCATATTTGATTTGGGAAAAAATCAGTACACCCAGACCCGCATTTCTCACAAGCTTCAGGCGTTTGATGGGGCAGAGGGGCAGAGGTGCGGAGGGGCTCTTGAGAGAGTACCTTCATTCTCCCCTGCGCCCCTGCTCCCCTGCGCCCCTGCACAGGCTTTGAAAGGTGTGGTGAGAAATCCGGGCCAGATCAGGCTTCTTTCCTACTACCGACTCCCCATTCCCGACTCCCCATTCCCTACTCCCGACTCCCCATTCCCTACTCCCGACTCCCCATTCCCTATTCCCGACTCCCCATTCCCTACTCCCTACTCCCTGCGTACACAACTAGATTCAGGGAGCAAACCGTATTCCTATAGTTCATAAGTCATTACCCGGACATACTATATCAAAGCTGCCATAACTCAAAAAAATACGGGGATAAGCCTAAGCCTATCCCCATTTTTCAGATATCAAAAATTAGCACTTACGAAGTAGCATTTTGTAACTCAGCAGTGCGTACTGATAACTGTTGTGTTTGACTACCTCTTTGGATTTTTACCTGTAAAGCTTGACCAAGGGTGCTATTTTCCACAAAGTTTTGCAACTGTTCAGCATTGGTAATAGCTTGGCCATCTATTTGCAGGATGACATCACCACGGCGAATACCAGCTTTAGCGGCTGGGGAATTGGGGACAACTCGCATCACTAAAACCCCGGTTACTTCTGGAATTTCAAATGTAGAGTTTGGGTCACTGTTATTTTGTTTCGCTAATTCTGGGGTTAATGTGACCATCTGCACGCCTAGATAGGGGTGAGCTACTTTACCATTTTTTTCCAGTTGTGTAGCGATCGCTTTAGCTTTATCAATGGGAATTGCAAAACCAATACCCATCGCATCAGCACGAATCGCGGTGTTAATTCCAATTACTTCACCGCGTTCATTCAACAAAGGGCCACCAGAGTTACCAGGGTTAATGGCTGCGTCAGTTTGAATAAAATCTAGGCGTTTATCCGAAATTCCCACTTGGGCGCTAGAACGCTTGAGGGTGCTGACAATACCCAAAGTAACTGTATTATCAAAACCTAAAGGATTACCAACTGCGATCGCCCAGTCTCCTACTTGTACAGCATTAGAAGAACCTAAAGTTGCAACGGGTAAATCTTTACCAGCGTTAATTTTAACCACCGCTAAATCTGTTACTTCGTCAATACCTTGAACTTTACCGTCAAAGGTACGACCATCCTTGAGGCGGACTGTAACTCTATCGGCTTTGTCTACAACGTGGGCATTAGTTAAAATCAAACCACTTTTATCAATAATGAATCCAGAACCTAGACCACGCAGTTGTTCTGGTGGTAATTGTTGAGAATAACCATCACCAAAAAACTGCCGGAAAAATGGGTCTTCAAAAAATGGGTCAACACGGCGGCGCGTAATTGTGCGTTCCGTGTCAATTCTCACCACTGCTTGACCAACTCGATTCACAGCCGCCGTCACAAAACTACTATTACCGATAGCAGCAGTCGCCGGTGATTGTTTTTGGGCAATCAGTTCTGGTGCATCATCAACCTTCACTGGACTGGGTGCGGGTTCCGCTTGCGAAGGTAACACCTGCAAAGTGCTAACAGTGAGCAAGACTCCCAAAAATATGGCGAAAATATGGGTACTAAGTCTACGTATAGAACGGGTTATTTTGGACAATCGCATAATCACAACCTAAATTTTAGAAGCCGAATTTTTGCTTAGTCGTGACAAATCTCTCTAAAGTTATTTTTACAGCTAGGATGAAATTCCTGTGTACTAACTTTATTGTTATCGCTTTAGATACTCAATACTGGTACTAAAGCATGGTATACACTACCTGTAATTTAAATTAATTGAAAATTTCCCTTGATAGCTATTACGGACATTGGCCCTGTAAAGGTTCGGATATCACCAGTATCGTTTTACAACGGCAAATTGATGGGAAACTCCAGTTTATAACACTCAAACCTCTTGGGGAGCCTTGATATGACAGTTGAGTTATACCAGGAAGTAGCATGATTGTTGGTAGAGCAATGAGCTAGATTTGTCTATGCAAAGTGTGAATCTTGCAAAAAAGCGAGGGTTTGGTTTAACTGGTGGTTTATGGAACCATTTTGGTATAGTTCTGGTAGAAGCGCCAATTGACGTTGTTAGTTCGGCTTTGTGTAGTTACTTTAATGCTGAGTGTGACACCGATATTTCTCCAATACCATTTAATGAACGAGGCAAACATCGGCTACTTTGGCAATATATTGGACATAACTGGACAATATGGTGGGCTTTCGCATCGGAAGAGATAGCGTTTGCTCTTTCACTCCTGCTTGAAACTAAAACGATAATTCTTTCTTATCAAGGAACAAGCGGTTGGAGTGAGTTCAAGATGTTTCAACACGATAAATTAGTTGAATACTATCTTTTTGGATTTGATGATTCTGGCGATGGGAATCGTGGTGAGCGATTTTTTGGGATGGGATACTTAGATTTGGAAATTGTTCAGGAATGTATCAATCCTAAAAGCTCTTTTCCAGCCTGTTATAGACATCTGTTTAAAAGTTCAACGAGATTGGTGACTGAACAAGAAATGCGAATGTCTTTGGAAGTGATGGAGAAGGCGACAGTGGAGGAGTATGGATTTTTAGATGCAACTCTCCGGTATTATGGAGCTTACATTCCAGACCTGAGTGAGACACCACACCTTTACGATGACTCAACTTCAGATTTCCATCCAACTCGTTTAGATTTTGAAAGAATTGATGCTGTAGTTTTACCTCAAGAGGCATTTTATTGGCGGAATATGCTTCCTGTACCCAGCCGTGTAATAGCATAACAATTCAAATACAGTGGAAGTTTTAAAGTTGATGATGTTGATTGAAAAATTACTAGCTAGATATGTAACAATAATTGCTGGCTGAGACGATCGCAGTTGGGATAAAAAATGACAGAAGCTCTCCAAATTGGCAACCGTACAATCCAGGCTACTGAGCTAGTTCCCTTACTGGCAAGTTACCAAATGTTGCCACAGCTAATTCGGGAATTAATTATCGATGAAGCGATCGCATCTGTAGAATGTACATCAGAAGAAATTACTCGCGCTCAACAGCAGTTTTACCTAGAACGACAGTTAAAAACTGATGCAGACATTAAAGCCTGGATGGCTTATCACGGTATAACAGTCAATCAACTTGAATCAGTCACAATTCGGAAACTGAAAATCGAGAAATTCAAAATTGCTACTTGGGGTAACAAACTCGAATCATACTTCTTTCAAAACAAAGCCAAGTTAGATAAAGTCATTTATTCCCTACTACGTACTCAAGATATCGGACTTGTCCAAGAACTCTACTTTCGCCTCCAAGCCAAAGAACAGTCATTTGCAGAACTAGCCAAAGAATACTCCCAAGGCCCAGAAGCCCAAACTGGCGGACTAGTCGGCCCAGTTGAACTACAAGCAATTCATCCCGGAATGGTACAGTTGCTATCTAGCAGTCAACCCGGTCAAGTTTTACCTCCCGCCAGAATAACCGAATGGGTTGTGATTTTGCGCCTAGAAAAACTCATCCCAGCCCAACTCGATGAGCAGATGAAAGCAAGATTATTGAATGAACTGTTTGAAGCTTGGCTACAAGAACAGCAAAAGCAAATCCAATCTAATTCTTAATCAACACCTAGAAATTTAGGTTATGATTTGAACATAAGAGTGCAGATATCATAAATAAGTTGTGAAGCAGAGAGACACAAAAGACAAGGAGGACAAGGGAGACAAGGTAGAGAAATAGTTGTAAATCATTTAAGATTTCTGCATAACACAACTTTGACTTATTTCTCTTAATCCAGTCAGAATTATTAATAATATTTTTTCATAAAAAAATGAACAAGCTTAGGCTAAACTTATTAGCTCTTTCAACCCTCAGTTTATTCATAATTGGGCTGGACTTGCTAAAGTTTAGCCAAGCAGAAATCCAAGCCGTTCCGCCAATAGAAAAACAAATTAAACTTCCCGTATCTCGGTTGCAGCCGGATATTATTAAAAAATTACTAGACAGGGAAGATATTAACTCGGCTGTTATCCATATTGAAAGGGGTTGGAAGCAGCAATATGATGAATATATGCAGGTAAAATTACCTTCAAATCAGGTTATTGAAGTCAACAAAATCAGTCAAACTCTCAAGAATATTAATCAAAAAGTTGGGAAAAAAAGTGCCTTAATATATGCAGTACCAACTGCTGACCAACTCGATTTAATCTTGGTATTACCGGATAAACCACCAATTCACAAACGTATCCCCGAAGCTAAAAAAGAAGTATTGACTAACTTAGTTACAAAATTCCGTAATGATCTTACTAATCCCAGTTCTTCGCGCAAGCGGTATCTAGCTTCCGGTAAGAAAATATATGACTTCCTAATTACTCCTTTGGCATCTGAATTACAAACACAAGGTATTAATAATCTTATATTTTGTTTAGGAGGTGGCTTACGGACTGTTCCTTTAGCGGCGATTTCTGATGGTAAAACATTTTTAATTGAAAAGTATAGTTTAACGATTATTCCGGCTTTTAGTCTGCTCGATTTTCAACTAACCAATATTACAAAAACCCAGGTTTTAGCAATGGGAGCATCAAAATTTCAAAACCTAGAACCTTTACCTGCTGTTCCCTTAGAATTATCTAATATTGTTAACAATAACTGGAAGGGTAAGTCTTTATTAAACCAAGACTTCACTCTCAAAAACTTGAAAAAAGAACGTGCGAAATATCCTTTTGGAATAGTACATTTTGCTACCCATGCTGAATTTGCTCAGGGTTCTGTGGATAAATCTTATATCCAGTTTTGGGATAAAAAAATTCGCTTAGATGAACTGAAAACTCTCGGACTCAATAACCCTCCAGTGCAGTTATTAGTATTGAGTGCTTGTCGTACGGCGTTGGGTGATCCTCAAGCTGAACTGGGGTTTGCTGGGTTAGCTGTACAGTCAGGCGCAAAAGCCGCTTTAGCAAGTCTTTGGGAGGTGAGTGATGGCGGAACATTGGCTTTGATGCTGCAATTTTACGGAAAACTAAAAACTAATCCAGTTAAGTCAGAAGCCCTACGACAAGCTCAAATTGATATGCTCAAAGAGCGTGTTAGTTTGGAAGATAATCCCCGCATTCGTGGTGCTGCTTCTTCAGAGTTACATGAGTTGAGTGAGCTTGATGAGGATGAATTATCTCATCCTTATTATTGGGCTGGATTTACATTAATTGGTAATCCTTGGTAGTATGGCGACTGGCTGGCGATCGCACTTCACAGGTATTTTCTCATTAACCACTAACTAAATTGCTGGGCATAAAATCTAGCATAGCGACCTTCCAGCCTTAATAATTCCTCATGATTCCCTGATTCCATAATTTGCCCTTTTTCTAAAACCAAAATCCGATCGCACCGCCTCACTGTACTCAAACGATGGGCAATAATAAATACTGTGCGGTTTTGCATTAATCGTTCTAAGGCTTCTTGTACCAACGCTTCTGATTCAGAATCTAATGCAGATGTCGCCTCATCTAATATTAATATCTGTGGGTCGAGCAGTACAGCCCGCGCGATCGCGATTCTTTGTCTTTGTCCACCGGATAAATTTACCCCCCGTTCCCCTACCCAAGTTTGATAACCTTCTGGTAACTGGGTAATAAATTGATGGGCGTTAGCAATTTTCGCGGCTGCTATCACCGCATCCATATCAAAATTATCTTGTCCAAAGGCAATATTTTGGGCGATAGTCCCCGAAAACATCACCGTTTCTTGGGGAACAATGCCAATTTGTCGCCGCAAACTATGTAATCTGACATCCCGAATATCAATATCATCAATCAAAACTTGCCCAGCATCAGGATCATAAAAGCGGGGGAGGAGATTCACAAAGGTGGTTTTTCCCGCACCAGAAGCACCCACTAGGGCGATCGCTTCTCCAGGTAATGCTAGTAAACTAATATCTTGCAGGACTGGTTCACCAGGTTTGTAAGCAAAGGAAATGTGGCGATATTCTACTTTACCTTTGACTGGGGGCAGAGCGATCGCAATTGTTTTTTCTATTACCCTTGGTTGAATTGCCATTAATTCAAACACTCGGTCTACCGATGCTTCCCCTTGCTTAAACTCATTATAATTTGTTGTGGTGTGTCCTATGGGGTCAATTAACAATGCCGCCGCAGCCAGGTAACTGAAAAAATCCCCCACTGTTAAATTACGCTGATAAATTTGCCATGCTCCCACCATTAGCAAAGATAAAGCACTCAAAGCTTCTAAAAAACCGATGATGGGAATTTGAATGGCTTTGAGGCGTTCGGCGGAATATTTGGCTTTTAAAGAACGTTCAGCTTCATAACCAAAACGAGCGATTTCATAATTTTCGGCTGCAAATGCTTGAACAAGACGAATCCCACTAAAAACTTCTGTCAAAATTGCTGATAAACCCGACACGCGATTTTGACTTTTGAGGGAATATATACGCAATTTTTCCCCAAACCAGCCAATTAACACCCCCATTAATGGTGCAATCACAATTGTGGCGAGTGTGAGTTGCCAATTCAAATAAATCATATATATCGGTATGGCAATCAATTGCAACGCACAGGGAATAAAATCGTGTAGCAATTTATTGACAACTTCCCCAACCCTGTCAATATCTTCTGTGAGGCGGTAAGCTAAATCACCTGTTTTGGCTGTTTCAAAATAGCTTAAATCTAATTTTTGTAAATGACTATATACTTGCTTGCGGAGACCATAAGCCACTCTTAAAGCCACTTTAGCCATGTAGATATCTTGCACAGACTGAAAAAAGCCACGCACCAGAAACACCAAAGCACAAATCCCGGCTAGTTGGGCGATCGCTACTACATTACCTTGTCCAAAAGGTGCGGCTAATTTACCTGCAAGATTAATTAACGTCAGTGTCGCCAGCACATATCCGATAATGCCGATCAAGCCTTTGATAATATTTGCCCATTGAGGTTTGATATATGGCTGTAGTTGCCAGTAATTAGAACGGTTCTTCAAGCTATGACTTCCAGAATGTGATTTTACTCTATTTGACGCTATCAACTTTTGTGTAGTTGCAATTCACCTCATTTTAAAAGCGATCGCCGCTTTTAACATAGCTTGACTGTGGCGATCGCTAAAAAAAGAGAGTTATTATCTGGCTACAAGTAAATTCTGTAGTAAAAATTCTAACTACCATTATTAAAATAAATAGCATCACATTTAAAGAGAGACTATGGGACTAATATTTGATTTGGGAAAAAAATCAGTACACTCATATCAGCCGTCTTTCCTACTCCCTACTCCCCATTCCCTACTCCCTGCCTACACAATTAGATTCAGGAATTAAACCGTATTCCTATATAAATTCTACAGGATGAGACAAAAGGCAGTTCCAATTAAACAAAGTTTACAATTAAAGATAAAAGTAGCGTAAACTACTCCTGACTCCCACTATTAAACTATCAGTAGCCACAGCCAGATAGTTGTTTATATTAAGGATTGAAAATAACTGTTAAATATTGCTGCAAAACGGGGAATTTTCTTGAATAATCTTCCTAGATTTCCCGATGATATTTTCTAATCATTCACACATTCAGGAGCAAAATCTAGTGCTGACTTCCACTTTACTGGCTGCTGCCACTGCCCCTCTACAATGGAGTCCCGCGATCGGCCTTATCATGATTGTTGCTAACATCATCGCCATCGCCTTTGGCAAATCTAGCATTCAGCATTACAGTTCCGAGCCAGCTTTACCCGAAGCAAAATTCTTTGGTGGTTTTGGTTTACCTGCATTACTAGCCACTACAGCCTTTGGTCACATTTTAGGCGTAGGCATCATCTTAGGATTGCATTATCTGGGTAGATTCTAAACTCTATAGCTCAGTTTGCCTTTAGTTCCGTATTGTTTTGTCTCAACGCTATTGAGCTAGAAATTAGTATTTCTGGCTCTTTCGTATCTGCAAGAATGCGGGAGGATTTATCTCACGCAGAGGCGCAGAGGACGCAGAGATGTAGTGAGAGAATATATCACTCAGCACTCACACTTCGGCTACTTCGGCTGCGCTCAGTACAAGTGCGCTCAGTGTACAGCACCGTATATTAAGAAAAGTAATAATGCTTTCTTACGTTGCTGATAATTTCCCAAGTACAGGACATACCAGCCGGAAAAGTTACCAAATCTCCTTTACCCATCTGCACTGCTTGTCCGCCATCCGGCGTAACAATGACATCACCTGTCAAAAAATAGCACGTCTCTTCAGTATCGTAAGTCCAGGGAAATTGAGATACTTCTTTTTCCCAAATCTCCCATGTGAACACACCCAAATTGTTTAGATATTCTTGACTGGGTTGATGTTCAATTTTAATTGCCATATTTTGTGTTCTCAGTTTGCGTTTAACAGTATGACTGAATATCTTCGCCACACTGATCTACTAAATAACACAAAGCCCGAAAACGCAAGCCAACAAATTGGTCATAAAGGGGGTTCAGTTTGCACATAGGGGGAATGTGGGCTATGGTACGACCGAACAACACAATATCACGCTCAAAAGGACATTGGGCTGGAATCAATTTTGCAATAAAGTGTGCTAGTTCTCGATTTTGAATTTCGAGTTCATCTAACCATTGACGTAATGGTTTTAGAACATCATAACGAGATTTACCTAAGAAATTTTGGCTGGCTAAATTTGTGGTATGCTCAAAAGTCTCAGCTTGAATGAAAGCAGGAAGAATAATAGATAAGTTAGTAGTTTTAGGCATAATCGTTAGTAATTGTTTCTGAGGTTGATATACTAGTAGGCTGCACATTTAAGTCTATCCACGCAATTTATTCCAGTAAGATATGTGGCGCTTGCAGACATAAGTTGCTGTAAGCACAAAATGCTTATTTGGTTTACAAAATGCGGGGAAACGTTGACTTAATTGATATTTAAACTCACCGTATGGTGGAGAACTGTCCCGTTAAATACAAAATAACAAAGAAAAGATAAAAGTGGGATTTTTTTAACTTATTGATTGCTGATACCGGAAATAGCAATTTCATATATTCAGTTTAGATGATACGTACAGAAACTGTATAGTATCCGTAGATTGAATTTGGTGAGCTAAAACGCAGTAATATTCTGACTTTAGCTAGACTTATCAGGAATGAGCTTTTTAGGCTAAATGATTGTAGGATATGGAGTATCAAATAAATTGTTATATACGCTACATAAGTCCCCCCAATCTTATTTAATTAGTTACTTAAAATCCTTTGATAAGTAAAGACTAATAATGTTGCGTAGGTAACCAAACAGAACATCAGGGACGTAAAGTACAGCATATTTCTAATTTTTGAATGCTGAAGAACTGCCGGATTTACAATCAATATAAATACTCACCGAATAAAATCTTTATGCTATCTTCACACAATCTTCAAATAATTTGCTTGAGTTTTGTGTAATTAAAACTAATACCGTTTCACTTTAAAAATGAGACAAATAAACAAGCAGCGCCTTAACTCTACTCGGCGATCGCAAGCAGAGGAAGTGATTTATATCAGTAATTTCGTGAATTGGTATAAGATTCAACTCTGCTTCTATACCAATCCATGAATTCATGCCTGTTACCAATACTGTAATGCCGCTTCAAATTGACTATCAAATATTAGTCCCATAATGTAATTTTTCACCTAAGAAATAACCTGGGAATATGACAAACTTTCAGCTATTCATCTTGAATAATCAAGAGTTTGACTGTGATTTGCTTATATCCCCAGGACGGAAGTTTACTACTACTGCCAGTAAGAAAAATATCTTTATATTAGTTGTGTTAGCGTCTAACTAAAGAAATAGGTTTTTTGCAGTTAATTGGCTCAATAGTAGAATTGATCACACATTAGTTATTTGGCTTTTGTGCCACTGCCCATCTTCGCCTTTTTCGTAATCGCGCTTTACTGCACTCCAAGCAACTTTAAAAGCACTTTTCTGATATGTGAACAGCCAAGACAAGGAGGACAGGGTAGACAAGATAGAGAGATATTTGTAAATTATTTAGGATTGCTATAGGGAAGAAAAATTGATGGTTTGGGGATGATAACTTGAACTACTATCCCAATAATCGGCTTGTTTAATATTGACTTGGAGTAATGCTAAATCTGGCTGATCTAAGCCTTGAGAAAACCAAGTTTCTAATTCTGGTTTCCATAATTCTGCCATTTTTTGGCGGTCTTTGAGGAGTTGTGCTGTACCAGAAATGGAAACGTAAAGCTGCTGTTCACAGGAAGAAAAACTCACATTTACCTGCTGATTATGTTCAATTTCACTGACTCTATGGGAGTTGGAACTAGTAAAAAACCAGATTCTTCCTTCTAAATCTATTTCTTTGATTGAGTACATAGGGCAACTGTGCAAGCTACCATCATCATTGACTGTGGTCAACATTCCAGAGTCAATGTTTTGGATTAATTCTTGCAGTTGTTGAATTTGGCGATCGCTGTTTGTGGAAATTGTCATAACCTTAGATGTTTCTGTTAACTGTTGGGATATTTTTCTGATTACAGCCAATATTAAATTCTGGCGCAATCTATTTTTTATTCTTAACATTTACCTTAATTTATAGCTTGAGTCTAAAGACATAATTTTGCTGTATATACTAATGGATTACCGACTTATTAGATAAGTCAGGGATCTGAATTGTGCAAATATAATTAATACTTGAGATATAAATTTAAAATTTTCTCTGTGACTTTCGGATGATGGAAACAGTTGAGAGTTTGACTACGCTTTTATAGCAGTCTTAGTTGATGGTCAATCAGCGATCGCTAAAGATTTGTTAAATAACGCGATGTGCAACTTATTCTTGAAACCCCTCTCCAAACCTCTCCCCGAAGCGGAGAGAGGCTTTGAATCTTGCTCCCCTTCCCTTGTAGGGAAGGGGTTGGGGGTTAGGTTTGAGAGAAAGTTGCACACGGCGTTAAATATAGTCTCAGATTTTAATACCGATGTTTATAAAATAACTAACTGTGCGGCTGATTTACGGTTAATAGTACACTCAGATCAGGCTTCTTTCCTACTCCCGACTCCCCATTCCCTATTCCCTAACTACACAAATAAATTCAGAAATCAAACCGGATTCCTATAGTTTCATAAAACTTAACGATGCTGAGAAATCAAAATCAATCAACATAAATAAAAATTAATCTATTTTGCCTACTTCATTAAGTTATAGGCTTTGAAAGGCTTAACATTTCTATTAACAGAAATAGAGTCACATATCCTATAATTTTGCTAATGGAGATATATATAAAAATTGCAGTTTTGCAAGAGCAAGCACGGGGGCAAAAATTGCAGTGATTCAAGCAGTACATACCAAAGTTAAAGGCAGAGCTAGATATAAAGTAGAAGAACTTCACAATTCAGCAGAACTCAAAGATTATCTGGAGCGATCGCTGTTAAATTATCCAGAAATCAAGTTTGTGAATGCTAATCCTTTAACTAGCAAAGTTTTAGTCTATTTTCATCAAGAAAAAAGCTATAAAGATATAGCAATTATTATCGAAAGTGTTTTATTCACTTATCCAGGTAAGAATAAGTTAATTCCCACCAAGAAAAAAGAGAAAAACTTAAAAACTCACAAACCAACTGTTAATAATCTTCAAAAACAAAATCAAGCAGACTGGTATTTAATCCCGTCCGATAAAGTTGTTCACAAATTAAATACCTCACCAACATGGGGATTATCCAGTGAATTAGCCAGTGCCAATCTGCATAAATATGGTGCTAATGTCCTGGCGCAAACAGAAACTCGCTCTGATTTAAGCATTATTGTTGAGCAATTTCAATCTCTACCGGTGGCATTACTCGGTGTGGCGGCGGGAGTATCAATATTCACGGGTGGAGTGATTGACGCGGCGGTAATTTTAGGTGTAGTAATTCTCAATGCTGCTATTGGTTACACCACCGAAAGTCAATCAGAAAAAATCATTCATTCCCTAAAAAATCGAGACCAACCATCAACATGGGTAATTAGAGACGGTAAACCGCAAGAAATCCCTACAGAAAATGTTGTTTTAGGGGATGTTTTAACCCTTAAACCGGGCAGTTATATAGCCGCAGATGCGCGATTAATTGCCGCAGATAATCTGAGTATTGATGAATCTGCCTTAACAGGTGAAAGTCTGCCTGTAACGAAAACAGATGATTTACTTATAGGTGAGGATATCCCATTAGGCGATCGCTTGAACATGGCCTATAAAGGCACTTTTGTTACAGGTGGTCAAGGACTGGCGGTGGTTGTCGCCACGGGACAGAATACCGAAATGGGACATATTCAGCAACTTGTAGGCGAAGCCACCGCAATGGAAACACCCCTGGCCAAACAACTAGACCAAGTAGGTAGCCAGTTGGTATTAATCAGTATGGGTATTTGCGGTGTCGTCTTTGGTTTGGGCGTGTGGCGGGGATATGGTTTAGTACAGATGTTGAAATCATCCATATCTTTAGCTGTGGCGGCGGTTCCCGAAGGCTTACCCACCGTGGCGACTACCACCCTCGCCCTTGGTATTCGTGATATGCGCCGCAACCGCGTCCTTGTACGTAGCCTGAGTGCAGTTGAAGCTTTGGGTTCAGTTCAAACAATTTGTATGGATAAAACCGGCACATTGACAGAAAACAAAATGTCAGTTGTCGAAATTCAAAGCAATACCCACAACATTAAAGTTACGGACGGGGAATTTATCACCGGAGAAAAAACCATCAACCCCTACAGTAATGATGAACTATTAAAACTAATTCATGTCTCAGTTCTTTGCAACGAAAGCCAAGTCAGCCGCACGGGAAATGGTCAATATGAAGTCATCGGTTCCGCTACAGAAAACGCCCTGATTTATATGGGTATTAGTTCTGGGGTAGATATTATTGACCTCAAACAAAAATATCCCCTAGTGCAAACCAACTTGCGGTCAGAAAATCGCAACCTGATGAGTACAATTCACGAGACTGATGATGGTAATAAATTTGTCGCCGTCAAAGGTAGCCCCGCCGAAGTGGTGGAACTTTGCCAAACATGGGTAAAACATGGGCAAATAGTAGAATTAACCCCAGCAGATAAAAGAGCGATCGCTATAGAAAATGATCGCATGGCCGGGAAAGCATTACGCGTTTTAGGGATAGCCTATAACCACATTAACGATTCGCCAACCAACAATAACCATGAAACAGACTTGATTTGGTTAGGTTTAGTTGGGATGGCTGACCCCATTAGGAAAGGTGCAAAAGAACTAATTCACGACTTCCATCAAGCCGGAATTGCTACCGTGATGATTACCGGCGACCAAAGCCCCACAGCTTATGCGATCGCCAAAGAATTAGAATTAAGTCAAGAACAACAATTAGAAATTCTTGACTCTAGCAACCTAAATAACCTCACACCCGAAGCCTTAACCGCCCTCAGCGACAAAGTAGATGTCTTCGCCCGCATCAGTCCCAGCAATAAACTGCAAATAGTCCAAGCCTTGCAAGCCGCCGGGAAAGTCGTCGCCATGACAGGTGATGGAATTAACGACGCACCCGCCTTAAAAGCCGCCCAAGTTGGTGTAGCTATGGGTAAAGGTGGTACAGATGTCGCCAGAGAAGTTGCAGATATTGTTTTAGAAGACGACCGACTCGAAACCATGATTGTCGCCGTCAGTCGCGGACGTACAATATATAACAACATCCGCAAATCTGTACATTTCCTCCTCGCCACCAACCTCAGCGAAATCATGGTAATGACAGTAGCCACCGCCGCAGGTATTGGCGAACCCTTAAATGCAATTCAACTACTCTGGCTAAACTTAGTAACCGACATCTTCCCCGGCTTATCCTTAGCAATGGAAGCCCCAGAACCAGACGTTTTGAGTCAGCCACCCCGCAACCCCGACGAACCAATCATTAAAAAATCCGATTTTGGGCGAATTGTCTTTGAGTCTGCTGGTTTATCTATGAGTACCTTACTCGCTTACGCCTACGCCATTCGCAGATATGGTTTTAGCCCCCAAGCCAGTACCATTGCCTTTTTCACCCTAACCTCAAGCCAATTGCTGCATACATTTAGCTGTCGTTCTGAACACCACAGCCTATTTAGTAAAGAAAAACTCCCACGGAATGGCTATTTAAATGCTGCCCTTATCGGTTCCTTTGCTATTCAAATTTTAGCGATCGCCCTACCACCATTGCGAAACCTTTTAAAGATTACCCCAATTAACTTTGTCGATACTGCCGTCATTATTGGTAGTGCATTGTGGCCTTTATTGTTAAGTGAATCAACAAAAAATATTCAGCCAAATATCAATGGTGTCCCACCATTACTTATGCCAGATAATAATCCACAACGCTAGAGTTTTGTTAACTGGAAAAAACGAACCGCAAAGGACGCAAAGTTCGCAAAGTAAAGAGGAAAAGCAGAGGAATAGCATTGCTTTAACTCAGAAGGTAAATTGGATAAATTACTAATTTCAAGTATGAAGACTAATATTACTTAATCTTCTTCCTTTGTGTCCTTTGCGGTTCGTTAAAAAAAATGTCGCGCCAAGACACTAAATCTTATGAAAAAAGACTTCATGTTCACATCAGAATCAGTCACCGAAGGACATCCTGATAAATTGTGCGATCAAATCAGCGATGCCATAGTAGACAGATTCTTACAACAAGACCCCTACGCCAGAGTCATTACCGAATGTGCTGCATCCACAGGCATATTATTTATTGCTGCCCGATTTGAACCCAACGCCAACGTAGACTTTACCAATATTGCCAGACAAGTAATCGAACAAATTGGTTACGAACAAAAAGAATTTAACGGTAAAACTTGTAGTATTTTGACCAGCTTGCGAGAATTACCCGCCAGTCAAACTCACTTATTTGATGAACATAATTTATCAGATGAAGAGATAGAAAAAATTACAGTTACCAATCAAGTTACAGTCTTTGGCTTTGCCTGTAATCAAACCTATACTCTCATGCCCTTGCCAATTTGGTTAGCGCATAAATTAGCCAGACAATTAAGCGAAGTCCGACACAAAAATATTTTGCCATATCTAACACCTGATGGTAAAACCCAAGTAGGAGTAGAATACCGCGATCGCCGTCCTTATCGAATCCATAGTATTACCGTCATTGCCAGTCAAAATAAAGCAGGTAAACCAGATTACCAACAATTACAAGATGATATTCGAGAAACAGTGATTAATCCTGTGTTTGAGAATGAAGAAATTCGCCCCGATGCCAAAACTAGAATATTTATTAATCCTGATGGCGCATTTATTAAAGGCGGGCCAGCAGTACATTCAGGGTTAACTGGTAGAAAAAATGCGATCGATACCTACGGCGAATATTCTAAACATAGCGGTTCAGCTTTGAGTGGTAAAGACCCAATTAGAATTGATAGAATCGGCGCTTACATTGCCCGTTATGCAGCCAAAAATATAGTCGCCGCCAAACTTGCTGACGAATGTGAAGTGCAACTCAGTTATTCCATTGGTTTGTCTCGTCCCGTGAGTATTCAAGTAGAGACATTTGGTACAGGTAAAATATCAGATGAAGAAATTACTAATCTATTAGAAAAGCATTTTGATTTCCGTTTGGCAGGAATTATTAAACAATTTAATTTAAGACATTTACCCACAATTAATCCAGGCGGTTTTTATCGCCAACTCGCAGTTTATGGACATGTAGGAAGAATGGATATAGATTTACCCTGGGAAAAAACAGATAAAGTCGATGTGTTTTGAGATGTAATAATTTTTTATACCTCAATTATGTGTATTAACCCACAGCAAACTCTGTGTATTTTCGCACATAAGGCGCGTGATATGCCAACACAATATCTTGCTTTGGTACTCCCTTCGCCACTAACTGATCTGCAATTGCATCTTCAGTTCCATCATGTTGAACCCAAATTTTTCCATCTATGATATCGACGTGCAGCACACAACCATAAATGCGAGTAATACTATCTTTCCAGCCTAAATTGACAAGTTGATAGTGATCACCATCCCGATCAAAAATTGTTTGACTTTTGATTGGGTCACTTGGAGAACGCAATTTTGCTCTCTCTATTAACAATTCTTGAATTAGTTGACGATACAAATTTAATTTATCCATTGGGCAATCTCCTGCTTTTCGATGTTATATACTAACAACGGAATTTGGTTAGAGCAAATAATTTCTATGACTACATTTTAACTAAATTTAACTACTGAAAACCTGGTAACTTACCAAAATAGATAAATAACAGAATTGCTGATATTGCTAACCAGAGATTTTTGGAAAGTTCCTGACTATATTTATACTTTTCAAAATCCTTGGCAAATGGCGTAATTCCTCGTTCGTATAAATAACAAAACTCAAACCATAACCATAAGGGTGGCATAACAATCCAAAATGCTATCAGTGCTTTTTTGATGTTATCTGACCAATCAAATAAAATAGCACCCACAACCGAAATTAACAGCACAACAAGAGTAATTCTGGCAAATAGTTCTGTGGCATTATATTTTATGCGATTCATGGTCACGCCTCCTTGAGATTTATTTGTCTAGAGTACCCAAATGTTATGCACGGCTAACAATAGTAGTCCTGTTTGATAAATGAATGAAAGAGACAAGGTAGAAAAGGTAGACACGGTAGACAAGGGAGAAATGTTTATAATGTTGTTGCACTAAAGTTGTACTAGCAATTGTTACAAAAAACTAGGATGTAGTAATATCAGTTGGATACTACATCAAAGATTTGCATCATATTATGAAAAGATTGGAACTGATATTGCCAAATCAAATCCGTAAATTTAGTTTTGTATCGATTGCGGGAATTATTTTGATTGCTGTAATTGCTTGGTGGCTGAGTGCAAATCAACCAGAAATTACAAATGTTGACTCTAGCAAAATTTATGAACAAAGAGTTAATCATAGTCCCGATGGAATTGGCAAATTTTATATGGGACGAGAAATAGCTAAAGTTATGGGACACACAGGTGCAGGTTGGCTAGAACGTCCTAGCCGCGAGTTAGAAGAACAGCCAAGCAAAATAGTTAGTGCTTTGGATTTAAAACCCAATGATGTAGTTGCCGATATTGGTGCTGGTACAGGTTATCTGAGTTTTTTAATTGCACCTTTATTACCCCAAGGAAAAGTTTTGGCGGTAGATATTCAGCCAGAAATGCTAGAGATAATTCAAGATAGCAAACAACAGAAAAAAATTACTAATGTTGAACCAATTTTAGCAACCATTGATCATCCCAATTTGCCAGCACAAAGTATTGATTTGGCTTTAATGGTAGATGCTTACCATGAATTTGCATATCCTTACGAAGTGATGCAAGGAATTGTCAAAGCACTGAAACCAGGGGGTAGAGTCGTATTGGTAGAATACCGGGGTGAAAATCCCTTCATCATGATTAAAACCCTGCATAAAATGACACAAAAACAAGTGCAGAAAGAAATGCAGGCTGTTGGTTTAGTGTGGCGCGAGACTAAGAACCTGTTACCCCAACAGCATTTGATGGTGTTTGCCAAGCAAGCTTCTCAGTAAGGGAATCAAGGGAGACTGGGGGGACAAGGAGGACAAGGGAGACAGGGGAGACAGATATTTGTAAATCCCTAAGAGATTATTGAACATTCTGGTGTAAAGTAGAACAAAAAATATAAAGATGAAAAGGAATTACCCAAAAGGCAAATCTTGGTAGGGTTTCTGGGATATCCTAAGATAAGTGAGAGATTTGCCAAAGAATAAGTAAGAATGAAACTGGCAGCAAGAGTAAGTCAGGTAAAACCTTCTTTAACCTTAGCGATCGCAGCTAAAGCTAAGGCGATGAAGGCAGAAGGTATAGATGTTTGTAGTTTTAGTGCTGGTGAACCGGATTTTGACACCCCAGCACATATTAAAGCCGCAGCAGCAAAAGCTTTGGCAGAAGGTAAAACCAAGTATGGCCCAGCACCTGGAGAACCAAAGTTAAGGGAAGCGATCGCCCAAAAGCTGAAATCTGATAACGGTTTAGATTACAAAGCAGAAAATGTCATCGTCACCAATGGCGGTAAACATTCTTTGTACAATTTGATATTGTCACTCATCGATCCGGGTGATGAGGTGATTATTCCGGCTCCCTATTGGCTGAGTTATCCCGAAATGGTAACTTTAGCAGGTGGCGTATCCGTGATTGTCAACACAGATGCTTCCACAGGCTATAAAATTACACCGGAACAACTGCGCCAAGCCATCACCCCCAAAACCAAGTTATTTGTCCTCAACTCCCCCTCCAACCCGACGGGGATGGTTTACACGCCAGAGGAAATAAAAGCTTTGGCACAGGTAATAGTTGATGCAGATATCTATGTAGTCTCCGATGAGATTTACGAAAAAATTCTCTACGACGGTGCAGAACATATCAGCATTGGTTCCCTGGGACAAGAAATTTTTGAGCGCACCTTTATTAGTAATGGGTTTGCCAAAGCTTATTCTATGACAGGTTGGCGCTTGGGTTACTTAGCCGGGCCAGTCGAGATTATTAAAGCTGCCAACTCCATTCAAGGGCATAGTACATCTAATGTGTGTACCTTTGCTCAATATGGTGCGATCGCAGCCTTAGAAGAATCTCAAGACTGTGTAGCTGAAATGTTGCAAGCTTTCACCAAGCGGCGACAAGTCATGCTAGAGCGAATCAATGCCATTCCCGGTTTATATTGTCCCAAACCAGACGGCGCTTTTTATCTGTTCCCCGACATCAGCAAAACCGGACTTAAATCTCTAGAATTTTGCGACGCATTGATTGAAGAACATCAAGTTGCAGTCATTCCCGGAATTGCTTTTGGTGCAGATAATAACATTCGCCTTTCCTACGCCACCGATTTAGCCACAATCGAAAAAGGCTTGGATAGATTAGAGAAATTTGTGCGTTCAAGAATTTAATTTAGGGTCATTTGTTATTGGTCATTTGTCTTATGACAGATGACCAAAATAATACCAATTCCCAATTCGCAATTGCCAATGCAAATAATACACCCTTTTTCTTAGGTGATTTCATATAGTAGATTTCCCTGATGAATGAAATAAAAAATAGTGCTTAACTGCCGAAAAATTAAACATATAAAAGGGCATCTAAAGATTAGATGCCCGTCATGTAGGAAACCCCCAAAAGGGTTGTCCTTACACCTTCCCAACTATCAGCAACATTAGATAATTTCTAATTAGATAACTAGAAATTATCTAAATCACAAATGTGAATACTGTAATTTTAAGAACTAAGAAATACGAATGCCGACAGTGTAACCACGGAAAAAGCGTTAAGAAACAAAATGCTATTTTTGAGCAGAAATGCTGATACAGATATATGAACCAAAATTATCTGTACAAACCGGGGCTGGGGAGTAGGCGATCGCATTTTCTGAATATCTAATTCTCTTTTGCCAAGGTCTTGTGATTTTGCTCTGGGTAAAATACAAGTCCGCAAATTGCTGCTAAAAATAACCAAAACAGGGTATTGACACGAAAATCAAATAAAGTTACATCCACAGTATTGAATAAGATCAACTCCCCGAATACCAAAAGATAACTGAAGAACAATAACCTATCTGCTTTAACCAAAGAATTAGATTGCCGTAAAAATTGCATACCTGCAATTAATATCCAAGTGAGTAAACCACAAAATAACAGAGTAGCAGGAAATCCGGTTTCCGCAGATAACATTAAAAACAAGTTATGGGGATGACCTAAATCAATATTCATTTTGGCTTTATAAAGTGCGGAGAAACTACGTAAACCCCAACCAGTCCAAGGATGCTGTTGTGCCAAAGACCAAGCAAATTCCCACTGAGTTTTTCGCATTAAAGCTACTGGTCTATCGGGATACATTTCATCGTTTAACCGCGCCCAAAAGAAAGCCGGAACTACGCGACGGAAAACTTGGGCTATGGGGGAAGGGGCAAAAGCAGCCAACAAAATAGTAGAAATTACCCCAACCACACTGCCAACCAAGATGCGCCAACCTTGATAAAGTGCGTAGGCTAAACAGGCAATCATCGCGATCGCCCATCCGTTGCGCGAATTGGTTAAAATCAAGGCGGCAAAACTGGCAATCAGTATTAGCGTCAACAAGCCAATCAGAGATTTTTTTCTTTTTCTGGATTGCCATTGTTCGAGTAACAAAGCTACCCCGACAGTAAAAATAATCGCTAAATAAGCAGCCAATAAGTTGGCGTGCATAAATAAAGCCGCCATTCGTCCTGGTGGTTCCCCTCCCGGTGCAACTGCCCAATCTAAAACAATCCACAAAAACTGTAATTTTAACGCCCAAGCTAAAAACAACTGTCCAAAGCCAATCACAATCACTGGTACAGCCCCAATTACCAAAATCCAGGCTATTTGGCGCAATTGAGCAATTGTCTGAATCAAGTTACCCCAACCAGCAAAAACTAAAAAGTAAGGTACTAAATTAAATAAACCTAAAAAAGCATCGGTTTTATAAGTGGCAAATCCTGACGTAATCAACAGTAATAATGTCAAAATCGCAAAGCCCCGATTGATGGGGCGGCGAATAATTTGGCGGTATTGTTGCAGCCAAGTCAATAAAGATGCCAAAATTATCGCCACCACCCCAACAAATGGACTGAGGGGAAAAATCAATAGCCCGATTTGGAAAGTATTCCAAGCAAATTGGCTTTTTGGGTTGGGATGATCAAAAGCGAGGTTCAAGCTGGCTCCCAACATTCTGTGCGAGTAAGACGAATTTGTGCTAGAGCAAAAATAGTCGGGATAATGCGACCATAATTAGTAGCGATCGCTCGCCAACCTAAATCAGCTAAAAACCACGTCCACATAGCCGGGCCGACAAAAGCAAATACTGTGCGAACTGCGCCATAACGGGCTGCACTTAACGTCATACCCCGCCGCGCCATTTGCATCGCCACATAAGTTTCAAACTGGGTTTTGGCTACTGTTGAACCTGTAACCGCCGCTTGTTTGGCTACTTGATAAGTAGCAAAGTGCAAGGCAAATTGTCGCGCAATTTGTTTGAGAATAAACGGTTGAATGACAGAAGTAACAGCTAAAGCACTACCACCCTTAAACAGCAATCCCAAGGGGTCACGCTGCAACATTAATGGTAATGGTTCTTTAAGTTCTGTTTTCACCAAATGACGCTGGACTCTGACAGTCAATTTTTGTTTTTCTTTTTCTGGCAGTTTTTTCCACACTTGTCCCAGCAGATGTAAAAATACTTCTGCTTCTAAATCAACAGTTGTTAAATGATTGGAATAAGAAATTTTTAAATATTTACAAACTTGAATTAAGGCTTGACGGTAAGTTACTTGGTTTGTGCGTCCCCGCAACACTGTTACTCCATCAGCAGCCAAAAACCGGAAACGCTCTTCTAACGAGTCTAACCAAGCTTGGCGGCTCTGACTTTGAACTTCGATCGGTTCAGGTGTCTGAACATAATCTAGGGGATTGAACTTTCGACTAAACAAAATTGCCGTTAAATCTTGCAATTCATCATCTGTTGCTAGTTCTAAGGCCGCCCTGAGTTCATCCAATGTTCCTTTCCTCCCTTCCGTGCAGCTTGTCTGTACTTTATTCTACTATTAGCTTTTGGCGGTCTTTAGTAGTCTTTTTATCCTCGCCATCTGTATTTTGTCATTGAATCAAGAATTCAGAAGCCAGAATCCTCTACGGTAAGGTTCCTAGAACATCTCTACATTCTGACTCCTGACTCCTGAATTCTGTTTAATAATAACCAAAGACTTAACACAAAGGACTATTAACTAATGATAGACGTTGCTGTAATTGGTGCTGGTATGGCAGGGTTAGTTTGCGCCCAGCAATTAAAGCAAGCGGGATATTCAGTATTAGTTGTGGAGAAATCCCGTGGCTTGGGGGGAAGAATGGCCACACGTCGCTTGTATGATACTTGGGCAGATCATGGCACTTGTTATCTCAAACCCAAAGGTGAATTTTTCCAAGAGTTTATTGATTTATTGTGCGATCGCCAAGTTATCACAGTTTGGAATCGTGACGAACTCCCACCGCGTTATATTGCGCCTGGGGGGATGAGTGCGATCGCTAAATTTCTCGCTCCAGGTTTGGATATACTACTCAATCAACGGGTAATCGCCATTCACCCAACCCCCGAAAATACTTGGCAATTGACGCTGGAATCTGGCAATGCAGAAATCACAGCCAAGGCGGTTGTAGTGGCGATTCCTGCACCCCAAGCTGTGATTTTATTAGACCCCTTGGGTGAAAACTTATTAGGAACAGACTTTTTAAATAACTTAAAGGCGGTGGAATTTACGCCTTGTCTTAGTGCGATCGCAGGCTATCCAAATTCCGCACCCCTACCAGATTGGCAAGCCCAAAGTTTTACAGATGATTCTGTGTTGGGCTGGATTGGTTTAGATAGTAGCAAGCGCCCCCAACCGCCACAACCTGTATTTGTCGTCCAAAGTAGTGGAAATTTTGCCCAACTGCATCTAGAGTCCCCCGATTTACAACCTGTAGGGCAGAAAATGTTACAGCACGCCGCCCAAACTCTCGCACTACCTTGGCTAGAGACACCAGAATGGCTACAAATACACCGTTGGCGTTATGCCTTTTCTAGCCATCCTTGGACAGAAAACATTTTATCTGCAAGTGCTTCCTTACCTTTGGTGTGCTGTGGCGATTGGTGCGGCGGTAATCTCGTTGAAGGTGCAATGCTTTCTGGACTGGCTGCCGCCTTTGCAATTAATCATCATCTCAACCAAGTCACTCTCGCTAATGTGAACTTTTTCAAAAATCTTACCTTTTCATAACATCTGTCGTTAGACTGGTTGCTTTGTGTAGCCATATCTTTTTTCTCAAGATTTGCTACATTTTGAACTCAAAAATTTGTTATCTAGAATACATAGAGCAAGCTAAAAAATAATTTAGAAATAATAGGTAATTAAAACTTAATAAGTAATTTACATTACTTATTAAGTTTTAATTACCTCAATATTTCATTCTCCAGAATGTTGTTAATAAAAAATTAAAATTGATCCCCGAATATTTATGCTGCGTTTTGTGTAGATTTTCCCCAAAAAGGTAGAAATTTGAAATAATTGGCAGTGTGGATCTACAGCTTTGTTACTGTAATAGTTGGTTGAAGTTTATAGACAAAATCCAGAGTTTACTAGTATAAAATTTAACTTAAAAACCATAACCAAAAGCCTGATTTTGTACTGAAATCAAAGTTAAATTCAATGTATAAAAACCAGTTCCGTGAAGCGGTTTTGGCAGATTAGTAGCCCTCAGTGAGTCTGTAAAACAAAACTCAACCGTATTTCAATGGAGATAAAACCTTATGAGAACAGTAGTCAATTTAACCAGAGAATCGTTAGTCAGCGAAATCAAAAGTGTTTTAGATACTTATGCCTACTATCCTTATCAAGAAACCTTTGCGATTCCTGAATTACGTCAAGAATTAATTGATTTTGTCATCAGCCGCATTCCCTGTTTTTATAATGAGGAGTTGGACAGAGAATTTCCCCTGCAAAATATCATCAAAGATGCTCCTATAGAACAGAAATTTCCCCGTAGTCCATTAGAACAGAAATTACATTTACAAAACTTGATTCATCAAGGCATTTTTGCCATCATGCAAGATAAATCAGCTTGGATTAACAATCATCTATGTAGCACAGTTGAGCCTGGTTGTGAACCTTCTCAATGGTTTGGTTAATTAAATAAAAGTTTTACATCTTGTCTTTACAGCAACTACCAATTATCTACAACGGGTGAAAAACTAGAAGTGAGCAGTGACAACAACTCCCCACTTTTAGTAAGTCTTAAGTACGATGTGTTGATGATTTCAGCCTGACGCATCATACTTAAGATTTACTTTATCAATATAGGAGGTTTGATTTCCGAATCTATTTGTGTAGACAGGGAATGGGGAGTAGGGAGTAGGAACATATATAGGACTTACGCAAGAACTCTCTCTCACTCTTATAACTTCGTGTCCTTTGTGTCCTTTGTGGTTCGTTTCTTCATACTTTTGCGTAAGTCCTGATATATAAAAAGCACTATAAGCTAGATTTATAAAGGTTGAGGTGCAAGTAATCAAATTAACGAATGAAAACTATCAGCACACTGTTTAACGCAGAACGTAACCAACTACAGATAGAGATTGATAATATAACTAGTGTTGAACAAGTCGTTAAACTAGTTCAAAATCGACTCGATAATTTAGAAAGAATTTATATTAGCGAGCTAAATTTAACTCAAGTACGTTTAGCATCATTTTTTGTGGAGATGCTGCGACAGTCAGTCGGTAATTTGACTGTAGTTAATCAGTCTTCAGTTGTACCACCAGAACAACAGCCAATTAGTAATTTAACTACAAAAGTTTCCCCCAAAAGATTAATCCTAAAACTGCTCAAGGCGCTGATTTATGTAGGCATTTTAGGTTCTTTATTTTCTTTAACTAAAATTAACTTCAATGCTTGGATGGGTATCTTACTAACTTCGCTGCTTCTTGGTTTAGAAGTTGTGTTGCAACTGGACAAAAGTAATGTTAACTCCACGGAAGTATTAGAGACTTCTCAACCTGTGCTGCGGGTGGATAGCAAACTGCTTTTAGATAACTTAGCTGATGCACTGAATACTATTGATATAGCAGTGGCTAGGTTTGCCGAAGGAAACAAATTAGAAGAAGATCGCACCTTAGAAGAATTACCAGAGTTACTGAATTTTCTGCAAAGGCTGATGGGTGCGTCATTTCTCGAACAACCGCAAATGGCGATCGCTTTAACAAAACTCCTCCCGCAAATTCTCATGTCTCAAGGAATCCGCGCTCAAATTTACCAACAGCAAGCACCACAAAATGAGCGAGAATATTTTGACTTTGAACCCAGTATCGACCCTGACACCAAAGATTACGTTACCATCACACCTGCCTTGTTAAAAGGCGATCGCTTACTCCGGCGTGGCCGAGTGATTGAGCCAGCGTACTCTGAGGCAAGAGAATAGCAGACAATAAAAGTATGAAAATTTCAGAAACAATTGGTTTTGATTTGGGACATGGTGAGACAGCCGTAGCCAAAGCCATAGTCGAAAGCATCGAACCACCCCAAATGTTGGAAATTAATAATAAGAAAAATCAAATTACCGCTTTAGGTTGGCATCCCAAACTTGGTTATTTGGTAGGGGAACAAGCCTTAATTCAAGCTGGTGTTACTCAACTGACAATCTCATTCAAGCAAAAACCCAACCACGATGCCAATTACAGAAAAACAATCTTAACTTTTCTGGCGACTTACTATGACAAACTGCAAGAAAGCAAACAAATAGAAGGCGGTGAAAGTAGTTATTTTTACATTGGTTGTCCTTCAGGATGGTCAATGAGCGATCGCCAAGCATACCAAAAATTACTTCAAGAAGCTGGTATTTCTCACCTCAACGTTATACCAGAATCCCGCGCAGCTTTCATGCAAGCCAAAGAAGGCGGAAAGTTGGAATATGAAAAACTCCTCGCATCGGTGCTGATTGTTGATATTGGCTCTTCCACTACAGATTTTACCTTAGTAAAAAGCTTACATGAAATTCCGTTAGATTTCGGAAGTAATGCTTTAGGCGCATCTTTAATTGATAAAGCAATTTTTGCCAGAACTCTTGCTAAACACGAACAAAAACAATTACTAGAAAAAGTATTTCAAGAATATCCTCATCATCAAGCGCGTTGTGAACTCGCTTGTCGTAAAGCCAAAGAAGATTATTTTTCTAATGAACAGTTATATAACGACCCACAATCTTTTGCCCGTGGTTTTGAGTCCATCAACGAACAGATTTATTTTATTCCCCAAGTCAACAAATTGATGATGGAGGAAATTCTGCATCAAAATTTAGCCGAACTGGGGAATAAAAGTTGGGTTCAAGCTTTTCATGATGCTGTCAGCGAAGCCAAAACCAAATTAGAACAACTTGATACAGTTCCTAAGTTAGTGCTGATGACTGGTGGTGCATCCCGAATGAAATTTACCCACCAAATTTGTCAGCAAATGTTTCCCGAACCAGCAACCCAACTGCGCCCCGATCCTGAACCGGAACGCTGCATTGCACTGGGTTTAGCACGAGTCGGAAGATGGGATTTACGGGCGACGGCTTTTCAACAAGAAGTTAATCAACTATTAGATTCCCAAAAACTCAAAGAATTGATTGCTAGACATATCCCAGAGTTAATTGAATTGTTGGCTCAACCATTAGCCAATAATTTGATTGAACAAGCCGTGAGGCCTGGGGTAAAAGAATGGCAAACAAACAAAATTCGTACTCTGGCAGATTTAGAAATATCCATGAAAAATCGTGCAGAACAATGGTTAAAAAGTAATGTTGCCCAGCAGATAATTAACAATCAATGTATTCGTTGGTTTAACAACAAAATTCAACCAGACTTAGCCGCAGTTACAGATCCCATCTGTCGCAGGTTTCACATACCCAGAAGTAGTTTAAGATTTGAAGATAGCATCGAACCCGCTTTTGTTAATCCAGAATTACGAATTGGCGATGCAATTTTAGCTGACACCGTGGCGTTTATCGTCAATGTCGTCATTGGTGGCGGTACTGTAGCGAGTCTGATTACCCTCATTCTCACAGGACACTTGACTTGGCCGATCGCATTAGTCTACGGTGCTTCTGTCATGGCCGCAGGGATGGAACTGAATCGTAAAACCGTCCAAGAAACAATCAAGAAAAATTTCGATATCCCCAGTTGGATTCGTTCTAATTTGATGAACGATCAGAAAATCGCTGATATGTGCATTCAAATCAAACCAGAATTAGAAAATGTCTTTCGAGAACAATTAACTAATAATCAAGCAGCTTTTGAACAACTCACCCAAAAAGTTGAACAAGGGCTGCAAAAAGCACTGGCTACGAAAGTTCAAGAGGCGATTATTTTAATTCAATAAGAAAGTAAAATACGAGATGAATTTGTTTCACGCAGAGGCGCATACTTCGACTTCGCTCAGTAACCAGAGGCGCGGAGGGGAGAAGGAGTTTAATTTTATTGCATTTTTTTAAGTAAGGCGTGCTGATTGATAGTTCCGCAATCAAATCGTATTACTATATCAAAAACTAGAATCTCTGTTATAGCAGTCGAAGCATAGTTTAGGACTATGTTTGTGTCTGAAACTCTTGAAAATACTTAGTTATTACTCAGCACTCAGCACTCAGCACTTTGCAGTATCAAAAGCATCTATGCCGAAACGCCTTCTAGTTGTTGAATCTCCTGGGAAAGTCAAAAAGCTCAGTCAGATTTTGGGTTCTGATTGGATTGTGCGAGCTAGTTGTGGTCACATCCGCGAACTGAGTGATACGGGGGAAGATTCTTTGGGTTTCGTCATTGATGATGGTAGTGTCAAGTGCAACTATGTACCCCGTGACCAACGCTCTAAAGAAACTATCCAGCAGCTAAAGGCAGTTAGTAAGCAAGTTGATGAAGTTGTTCTCGCCACAGACCCAGATAGGGAAGGTGAAACAATTGCTTGGCATTTAAAAGAAGTGCTGGGACTGCGAGAACCGAAACGAGTTATTTATAGTGAAATTACCGCATCGGCGGTACGAAGTGCGATCGCAAATCCTCGCAAGCTAGACTCTAACTTAGTCGGCGCTGGACTTTGCCGCGATTGTCTCGATAAGCTGGTTGGTTATAAAGGTAGTCCCTTAGTTTGGGCATTAAATAATGGTGCGAAGAGTGTCGGCAGAGTTCAAAGTGCGACTTTACATCTAATATGTCAGCGAGAACGAGAGATAGTCACCTTTGTACCCCAAGATTATTGGAGTGTGTGGGTAGACTACGCTGAAGGATTCCGGGCTTTTTACAAAGGTACAACCAATTCTCTCAGCGATGCGCCAGAACCAGAAACGGAAACCCACGACGATGCAGCAGGTAATAACACCCAAGCGCCAGAGTCAAAGCGGGTTCTTTCGGAAGCAGAAGCGATATGTTTAGTTGAAGAAGCACGTCAGCATCCCCATCAAGTCGTTCATGTTGAAGGTAAAACCGTTTATCGTCAACCACCGCCACCATTTATTACTTCCACGCTGCAACAAGCAGCCGGTTCTAAGCTGAAATTAGCTCCCGACAAAACGATGGTTTTAGCCCAAAAGCTGTATGAAGCTGGGTTAATTACATACATGCGGACAGATTCAGTAATGTTAAGTCCTGAGTTCTGCGCGGCGGCTCGTAAGTGGTTGGAAGAACATGATCCGCAGAATGTACCACAGCAGCTTGCCAAACATCGCAGCGCCAAAACAGCCCAAGAAGCTCATGAAGCGATTCGCCCTACCGATGTGTTTCGTCCATCAGTCCAGCTACGTCAAGAATTACCGCCTGAAGAATTTGACTTGTATGTGATGATTTGGAAAAGAGCGATCGCTTCTCAATGTAAATCTGCTCAACTCCGCAAAACTCAGATTATCACGCAGTCTAATTCGGTGTTATGGCAAGCTAGAGGCCAAGTAATCGAATTTTACGGTTACGCTCGCTATTGGAATAACCTCAGCAAAGATTCCGTGTTACCGCTTGTGCAGCAGGGACAAGGATTAACTCTAGAAAATGCCAATTTCGAGAAAAAACAAACTCAGCCGCCACCACGTTACAGTGAACCGAAATTAGTACAACTGATGGAGCGTAAAGGTATTGGTCGTCCTAGTACATTCGCTCCCACAGTTGCAACCTTAAAGAAGCGGGGTTATGTGCAGTTAACTAAGGGAAATTTGCAACCGACAACGCTAGGGCTAGAAGTTGATGATTTTTTACAGAAAGCTTTGCCAGATTTACTAGAAGCAGAGTTCACAGCCAAAATGGAAAGCGCCCTTGATGCGATCGCAGAAGGTAAACAAGGCTGGCAGCAATACTTAACAACTTGGAATAAAAATTACTTCGTCCCAGCCTTAGCAAAAGCCAAAACTGTTGCTGTAAGTCCTTCAAATACGAAAAATTCAGTAGCTGAACGCAAATATGATACTTCTAAAACTCGCTGCCCTGAATGTAATAATTTTCTCGCTAAAATTCCCAGCAACAAAGTTAAGAAAAAATATTTCCTCAAATGCACTAATGGCTGTGCAAATATAGTCCTATTTTGGAGTGACTTCAGCCAGTCTTGGCAACCACCACGCACCCAAGAAACCAAGCCAGAAAATCACTCCCAAACGCCTGCGAAATTAAGCTCATATCCCTGTCCAGTTTGCAAGAAACCACTGGAAGAATATAGCTACACCAAAGACGGACAAAACAAAACTATGCTGCGTTGTTCTGCTGCATCTCGTCAAGATAAAAAGCATAAAGATGTGGCTTTTTTTAGTACCGCTAAAGGTTGGTGGAGTCCGAAGTTTGGCGAGTTGAATCCAGTAGGGCAATGAGTCAGGTTGTCTGTTAAGAATGAGTGTAAGGGCTGTGGATCGGGGATAGATGTAGCTTAAATGACACAAAAAACAAACTAACACACAAATTTTTTGAAAAATCTGGGAATACTAAGAAGAAATTCTTCAACTTGAACGCAGTATGATTAGCACTCAAGTCAGTATTCCTGGGTATGTAGTCGGCGAAAAACTCTATGATGGTTCGAGAACTGTAGTTTACCGAGCAGTTCGAGAAACTGACAATTTACCTGTAGTCATCAAACTGCTGAAAAATCCTTATCCTAGTTTTGGAGAACTTGTACAATTCCGCAATCAGTATACTATTGCTAAAAATCTCAACCATCCCGGAATCATCCAAACCTATAACCTGAAATCGTTCCAAAATGGCTATATTTTAGTGATGGAAGATTTTGGGGGAGTTTCCCTCAAGGATTATTTTGTTAAGAATTGTGTAGCGTCGCTGGGTGAGTTTTTGCAAGTGGCAATCGCACTCTGTAACACCTTAGATGTACTCTACCACGAGCGGATTATTCATAAAGATATTAAACCCAGCAATATCTTAATTAACCCGGAAACTAAACAAGTTAAATTAATCGACTTTAGTATTGCATCTTTACTACCCAGAGAAACTCAAACCCTAGTTAATCCCAATGTTTTAGAAGGAACTTTAGCCTATATATCTCCCGAACAAACCGGGAGAATGAATCGCCCAATTGACTATCGCACAGATTTTTATTCCCTGGGTGTAACTTTTTATGAATTACTCACAGACAAGTTACCATTCCAGTCTGATGATGCGATGGATTTAGTACATTCTCATATTGCGAAAGCACCAAAATTAGTACATGAAATTCATCCACAAATTCCAGATGTACTATCACAAATAGTTGGCAAATTGATGGCGAAAAATGCTGAAGACCGCTATCAAAGTGCATTGGGGTTGAGATTTGATTTAGAAAATTGTTTACATCAACTAAAAGAAATTGGTGAAATTCATAACTTTAAAATTGCTAGTAGGGATGTGTGCGATCGCTTCATTCTTCCTGATAAGCTTTATGGCAGAGAAGCCCAAGTAGAAACCCTACTGCAAGCCTTTAATCGCGTCAGTCAGGGTGCATCAGAAATAATGTTGGTGGCAGGTTTTTCGGGTATTGGTAAAACAGCCGTAGTTAATGAAGTACATAAACCAATAGTTAAACAGCGCGGCTATTTCATCAAAGGTAAGTTTGACCAGTTTAATCGTAATATTCCCTTCTCTGCATTTGTGCAAGCGTTCCGTAATTTGATGGGACAATTGCTGTGTGAATCCAATCACCAACTCGCCCAATGGCAAGCCAAGATTCTGAATGCTGTCGGGGAGAGTGGACAAGTCTTAATTGAGGTGATTCCTGAACTAGAGCAGGTAATTGGAAAACAACCTCCGGTGCTTGAACTTGAAGGTAGTGCGGCTCAAAATCGATTTAATCTGCTGTTCCAAAAGTTCGTTGCCGTCTTTACCAAGGTCGATCACCCATTAACAATCTTTTTAGACGATTTGCAGTGGGCGGATTTAGCTTCGCTGCAATTGCTGAAACTATTAATGCAGGACAATGGCCATCTGTTGGTGTTGGGAGCCTATCGGGATAATGAAGTATCGCCTGCTCACCCGTTTATTTTGACGGTAGAAGACCTCAAAAAATCTCAGGCGATCGTCCAGACCATGACCCTGGCTCCCCTGACATTTGACAGCACCAACCACCTCGTTGCCGATACGCTCAATTGTGCGCCACAACTGGCGCAACCCCTGACCAAATTCATCGATCGCAAGACAAAGGGAAATCCCTTCTTCACCACCCAGTTTCTCAAGGCGTTATATGAAGAGGGCTACATCACGTTTAACAGCGATCGCCATTATTGGGAATGCGATATTGCCCAAGTTGAGGCACTGACAATCGCAGATGATGTGGTGGAGTTTATGGCGCTGCAATTGCAGAAATTACCCACCGAAACCCAACAAGTGCTGAAGTTAGCAGCTTGTATTGGTAACTCGTTTGACTTGGCAACGTTGGCGATCGTCTCGGAGCAGTCGTCTACAGACATCGCAAAAGTCCTGTGGAAAGCCTTGCAGGAAGGCTTAATTTTACCAACCAGCCAAATTTATAAGTTCTTTCAGTTAGGGGAATCAGAACAGACTCGCACACAGAATAATATCAATCCCACCTATCGGTTTCTGCACGATCGCATTCAGCAAGCTGCCTACTCGCTCATTGCCGAAGAACATCGACAGGCGACCCATCTGCACATCGGTCAACTTTTGTTAAGCAAAACAACCGCCCGTGAGCGGGAAGAACAACTGTTTGAAATTGTTAATCATTTAAATATTGGACATTCTCTCCTGACCACACCGCAGGAACGGGAAGAATTAGCAGAATTAAACTTGCTGGCAGGACGGAAAGCCAAAACCTCGACAGCATATAGTGCAGCAGTAAACTATCTCGCCACTGGCATTTCCCTGTTGCCCAACGATGCTTGGGAGAATCGCTACAATCTCACCTTAGCAATCCATACTGCACTGGCAGAAGCCGCTTATCTCAACACTGATTTTGAGCAGATGGAGCATTGGGCAAACCTCGTCTTGCAGCACGCCCGCACTTTGCTGGATACCGTTCCAGTCCAGCAAACCCGTCTGCTGGGGGCTAAAGCCCAGGGGCCGCTTCTTGAGTCACTCCAGATTGGCTTGCAGGTTTTAAAGTCCCTCGGCGTGGAATTTCCTGAGCAACCGACCCCCGCAGAGATTGGACAGGCATTTGGTACTACTGGTCAATTATGGCAAGGGCGATCGCCCCTGAGTTTGCTTGATTTACCAGCCATGAGCGATCCCAATCACTTAGCTGCAATGGAAATTATGACCGTTTTAGTGCCATCTTCCTTTCGGGCGATGCCTGCTCTCTTGCCACTGCTAATTTGCAAGCAAGTGGAATTATCAATTCAATCTGGTAATAGTCCTATTTCGCCCTGCTCCTACGGTGACTATGGATTGATGCTCTGTAGTGTTATGGGCGATCTAGAATCGGGTTATGCCTTTGGTCAACTGGCATTGGGTGTCATGGAAAAGTTTCAGGCAAAAGCCTGCAAAAGCCGGGCTGTCTATATCGTTAATTTTTTCATTAGCCATTGGCAGGAACCGTTGCACAACCTCCTCCAGCCCTTGCGAGAGGCATATCAGAGCGGTCTGGAAACAGGCGATCTGGAATGTATTGCCTTCAATGCCCATGCCTACTGTTACTACTCCTATTTTGCTGGGAAGGAATTAACGAGTCTGGCAAACGAGATGGCAGCCTATCATCAGGTTGTTTATCCCCTCAAGCAGGTGGTGGTTATCAAATATTTGGAAATGGCTCAACAGGTAGTACTCAACCTCCTTGGACACACAGAAGCTCCCTGGCAGTTATCTGGTTCTGCTTATAGCGAAAATTCCCTATCTCTCCAAACATCCAACCCAGACCAAGTTGAATGCTTCCACTTTTATCTCAATCAAACCTTTCTCTTCTACCTGTTTGAGCAATACGAGCAGGCAGCGCAAACATCTGTCTTGGTAGAAGAGTATATGGGTGGTGGGTTAGCAACTTTCTCGTTAGTCCTCTATTCCTTTTACGATGCCTTGTTGCAACTGGCGCAATATCAGCAGTCTACCCCAGCAGAGCAATCGCAAATTCTGACCCGTGTGCAGCAGCAGCAGGATAAACTGCAACGATGGGCAACTCTGGCTCCATTCAACCATCAACACCGATGGGACTTGATCGAGGCCGATCGCCATCGGGTTTTAGGGCAACGGACTGAAGCCATCGAACACTACGATCGCGCCATTGCAGGAGCGAAAACCTACGAATATATCCAAGATGAAGCCTTAGCAAATGAACTCGCTGCTAAATTTTACCTGGAATGGGGTAAAGAAAAAATTGCCCAAACATATATGCAAGAAGCATACTACTGTTACGCTCGTTGGGGAGCAAAAGCCAAAACCGATCACTTAGAAAAACACTATCCCCAATTACTCCAATTGATTCTGCAACAGCGAACAATTAATCTCAATCCTTTAGAAACTATCGCCACAATTTCCCGTAATTCTACTTCTCGATCAACTCCTACTTCTAGCAGTGACAGCACCTGTATTTCAGATGTCCTAGATTTAACCTCTGCTCTCAAAGCTGCTCAAGCTATTTCTAGTTGTCTGAATTTAAATACACTCATCACTAGCCTCACTCGTATTATTGTTGAAAACTCTGGCGCGAAAAAAGCTGTACTACTGCTTCCTGAAGAAGATAATTGGCTAGTTCGAGCCACTACTTTAACTGAAAATCAAGAAATAAAAACTATTCTGGAGGCAAAATCACTAGAAAATTGTCCAGATATTCCCATCAAAATTATTCACTATGTCAAAAATACCCAACAAACAGTTGTGATCGACAATTGTCAAACAGATATTCCTGGTTTAATCGGGAAATATATGTTGTCACATCAACCCCGGAGTATATTATGTAGTCCGATTATTAACCAAGGTCATTTAGTGGGGATTATTTATCTAGAAAATAAATTGACAAGTGGTGTATTTACTGCCAAACGGTTACAAGTTATTAATTTACTTTGTACTCAAGCGGCAATATCTCTAGAAAATGCCCAACTATACACTAATTTACAAACAAGTGAAGCTCGGTTTTTACGACTTGCAGAAAATTTACCAGGGATGATTTATCAATTCCAGCTTTCTGTAGATGGTATCACTTCATTTAACTATGTAAGTTCTGGATGCTATGGAATTTATGAAGTTTTACCAGAGGCAGCAGTAGCAGATGCTAATAACTTAATTTCTTTGATCCATCCAGAGGAAATAAATTATTTTTATGAGTCTGTAGCCATCTCTGCACAAACCTTACAGCCTTGGCAATATCAAGGTAGAATTATTACATCTTCTGGTAAATTAAAATGGATTCAAGCTGTCTCTCGTCCTATCAAACAAGATGATGGAACAATTATTTGGGATGGCTTGGTATTAGATATCACTGAACGTAAACAAGCCGAAGCTGCTGTTAGGCAAAAATCTCAAGAATTAGAAAAAGCTTTACGAGATTTACAACAAGCACAATTACAAATTGTCCAAAGTGAAAAAATGTCTGCATTGGGTAATTTAGTCGCTGGCGTTGCCCATGAAATGAACAATCCTTTGGGCTTTATTTCAGCTACTCTCTTACAAGCTCAACCAACAATTTCTGATTTGAGTAAACACATTACACTATATCAAGAAGCACTGCCAAATCCCGGCGATGAAATTCAATCACATGCTGAAGAAATTGACTTAGATTATAGCTTGGAAGATTTGCCGAAGATGATGGATGCAATGGTCATGGCCTGCGATAGATTAAAAAATATCAGCACTTCTCTACGGACTTTTTCTCGCGCTGATAAAGACTATAAAGTGCCATTTAATATTCATGAAGGCATTGATAGCACCATATTAATTCTCAAACATCGTCTCAAAGCGAATGAACAACGTCCAGCAATTGAAGTTGTCACTAACTACGGTAATTTACCTCAAGTTCAATGTTTTCCAGGGCAATTAAATCAGGTATTTATGAATATTATTGCCAATGCTATTGATGCTTTAGAAGAATCTAATCATGGGCGTAGTTTTGCGGAAATCAGCACCAATCCTAACATAATTACTCTTACAACATTTATTGCAGATAATTATGTCCACATCTCAATTGCTGATAACGCAAACGGTATGAGTGAAGCAGTGAAACAAAAAATCTTTGACCATTTATTTACTACAAAAGCTGTGGGTCAAGGTACAGGTTTAGGTTTAGCTATAGCCAGACAAATTGTCGAGGAAATCCACAATGGAAAGTTGAGTTGTCATTCTGTTGTCGGTCAAGGTACTGAGTTTGTGATTGAAATTCCAGCATCAGTTTGAAAATTTCATATCCCCTAAACTCTTTTATTTTCCCTGGTGTCAATTACGCTATATCCACTTTTGTATTATGTTGTCTAATTTTGTAGTATATTAGGAACTTGTTGCTAATTGTGGTGGAAGTGATGACACCTTTATTGGAATACAAGACCCTTGTGAATGTGGAAGACGTAAAACATTTGGCTTTGGTTGTGGAACAAGCCTTTGTTGCGTCTGCTAGTGAGAGTGAAAGTTTCTTGAAATCGATTGGGTATGAGAACTTCCGGGTGATTTGTCGAGAAGGGAAAGTGGCTGGCGGATTAGCGACTTTACCGATGGGGATGTGGTTGGAGGGTAAATCTGTACCGATGGTGGGGATTGCTGGTGTGGGAATTGCGCCAGAATATCGCGGTGGTGGAGTTGCGATCGCACTTATCCAAAATATGCTGCAAGAACTTTATGCAAAAGAAATCCCCATTTCCGTTCTTTATCCCGCGACACAACAACTTTACCGCAAAGCCGGATATGAACAAGCTGGTAACTATTGCAGTTGGGAAATTTCCACTCAAGATATCCGCTTACACAAGTCACCTTTAGCTTTACAACCAATTGCAAACCTGAATTGTGAAATCTTGCGTCAACTATATCAACAACAGGCACAACTAATTCATGGTTATTTAGACCGACATTCCAGTATTTGGCAAAGGTTAACTCAATCAGAAGAAAAAGAAACTGTTTATGGTTATTTAATGGGCAACCAAGACCAACCCGAAGGCTACATTATCTTGAGTCAGCATTCTCAGGCAAATCAGACAGTGATTAAAATTCGAGATTGGGTAGTTTTGAGTCATGCTGCGGCACAAACTTTCTGGTCTTTTTTGGCTAACCATCGTTCTACAATCAAAAAAGTCACTTGGCAAAGTTCGGTGATTGATTTTCTGACATTAGTATTACCAGAACAAACTGCCAAAATTAAACATCAAAATCGTTGGATGTTGCGGATTGTAGATGTATACAAAGCATTACAATTACGTGGTTATAAATTAGGAGTAGAAACCGAATTACATTTAGCAGTTAAAGATGATTTATTAACGGCTAATAATGATAAATTTATTCTTTCTATTGCTAATGGCAAAGGTGAAGTTAAGCAAGGTGGTAAAGGAGAATTACAGATAGATATTCAAGGATTAGCTTCTTTGTATACGGGTTTATTTAACCCTCATACTTTAAAATTAGCAGGAAAATTAGAAGCTCCAGACACAGCACTATTAGCAGCGACAGAAATTTTTACTAGTTCTGAGCCGTGGATGGCTGATTTCTTTTAAAAATTCCAAACTGTTCTGTGACAAAATAGTTTTATTATCCTGGAGACGATGCACTATGGTTTCCACAATCAAGCGCCGTTACACTTTGGATGAATATCGCGCCATTGAAGAAAAAGCCGAAGGACGCAGTGAATATCGAGATGGCGAAATTTTCCCCATGCCAGGAGGAACGCTCAAACACAGCCGCATAGGTCGAAACATTTTGACTTATATTAGCTTTTGCTGCGCGATACTTCATTTGAGCCAATTAACAGCGATTTACGCCTATGGATTCCTGAATATCGGCGGGGTGTATATCCAGATGTGATGGTTTTTGATGGCGAACCACAAGTAAATGAAGGACGCTTAGATGAAGTATTGAATCCTACAGTAATTGTTGAATTATTATCGCCTAGAACCGCAGATTATGACCGACAACATAAGTTTCGGATGTATCGGTCTATTCCTAGTTTTAGTGAATATTTATTAATTGAACAGGATGAGCCTTTTGTTGAGAAATATACCAAGCAAACTCAAGGTTGGTTGCTGAGTGATTTTAAAGGTTTAGAGGGTTCGATTGCTTTGGAATCTGTTGGTGTTGATTTACCAATAGCGGAAATTTATCGCGGCGTTGTATTTGAAATTTAGGTGAAAAACTTGCTGTTCTTGTCATATCTACAAAAGATTGCGATCGCCCTACAATAACCAAGCAAATAAATCTCTCACAGTAAGTTGAAGTTCACTCATAAAAGATGGTACAGAAATAAGTGCATCTGGCTCATCAAATACGGTAGTTTCTTGTTTGGGTTGATAAACAAAGACAGTTTGCTCATCTGGGTCAATTAACCAACCCATTTGAGTTCCATATTTTAAGCTATGAAGAATATTTTTTGTGACTTTCGTTTGATTCTGATCAGGAGATAAAATTTCAATTGTCCAGTCTGGAGGCAGAGCAAAAGTATTAGCTATTTCTCCATTTTCATCACGAGGAATTCTATCCCAAGTAAAAACTACAATATCAGGTACAATTGAACGTCCGCCAAATGTACAACGCAATTCAGGAAAGGCACGAGCAATGCGTTTTGGCTTGACTATATTATTGATGGCAGGGACAAATTCTCCTTGAATTGCGCTGTGTTTACCCTGTGGCATTGGTTTTTGGATAATTTGACCGTCAATATATTCTAAGCTCGGTTTAGTTTCTGGTAGTTTGAGAAATTCCTCTAACGTGATGGGTTGAGTAGGAGTTTTTACCATTGAGACTTCCTCGCATAATTACGAATAATTTATCTCACGCAGAGGCGCATACTTCGACTTACCTCGACTTCTCCTGACGGAGACGCTACGCGAACGCTCGGTACAAGTCGCTCAGTAACCAGAGGCGTGGAGAGGATGAGGAGTTAAACTCTTACTTCTCCGTGTCCTCCCGAAGTTTGCTCAACGCGGGGAACCCGCGCACGCAACTTCTCTCTGTATCTCTGTGGTTCGTTGAAAATCCTAAGCCGCGTAACAAATAGGGGTAGGTTTTAAACCCACCCCTGTGTTCTCTGATACTCTGCGCCCAACGGCTGCTGCTACGGGCTTTAAAACATCAACTAAGTTCACCATATCTTCTAAAGACAGTGCTTGACGGGCATCGGAAACGGATTTTTCTGGTTCTGGGTGACACTCAATAATTAACCCATCTGCGCCACAAGCTACAGCAGCCTTGGCGACAGGTGCGACTAGTTCGCGTTTACCGACGGCATGGGAAGGATCTACAATCACAGGTAAGTGAGTGATTTGTTTGAGGGCGGCGACTGCGCCTAAATCTAAGACGTTGCGGGTGTAATTGTCGAAACTGCGAATACCACGTTCGCACAGCACGACATTTGGGTTTCCATGACTGAGGATGTATTCAGCAGCCATAACGAATTCTTCTATGGTGGCGGCTAAACCACGCTTGAGCAAGATTGGTTTGTCAACTTGTCCCAAGGCTTTGAGTAAGTCGAAGTTTTGCATGTTGCGGCTACCAATTTGCAGCATATCAGCATAGGCGGCGACAGTTTCAATTTGGGAAATTGCCATTACTTCTGTAACTACTGGCATATTGTAGAGCGATCGCACTCTCGCTAAAACTTCTAATCCTGCTTCAGCCATACCTTGGAAAGCATAAGGCGAGGTGCGGGGTTTGTAAACACCACCCCGTAAGGCTTGTACGGGTGCAGATGATAGCTTTTGAGCAACTGTTTCCATTTGTTCTAAGCTTTCCACTGTACAAGGGCCGCCAATAATCACTAATTCTTCACCACCGAAGGCGACTGTCTCGGAAAGTTTCACAATTGTTTGGTGGTTGGGATGAGATTGGGAGGCTAGTTTGGCGTTAATCATGGTTTGATTCTCTGAAAATTATGAAGTCTGAAGTCTGAAATTAAAAAAGCCCGGAAACTGAGTGTTCCGGGCGCGTTCTGGCTCATTGGCATGACGCTATTTACCCGGAGTTTGCTCTAGGCCAAAAGTAAAAGCTGTAAAACCAGTTTGTGAAATTAGTCGTCATGTTCAATACTTCGAGAAAAATAGGTGACAGGTGACAGTTGGTTTTTTCATTTGTGCTGTCTGTACAGATACTCCTAAAAACAAAAAAACCGCAGAACTGACTTCTGCGGTTCATCGGGCGGTTTCCAATCGGAAACATGACTCACTCCCGGTGAACCGCCTTACGCCAAAAATAAAAGTAGTAATTGCTGCTGAACATATACGCTGGCATGAGATACAAAATTGAATATAAAGCTTCCTTGAGCTTCAAGATAACAAAAGCGATCGCTCACGTCAAGCACCACAGGACATCAAAAAGCGATAGACTCATTACAACTCTGGGAATGGAGGCTTGTGGCTAGTTGATAACTGAAACAAGGGCTTTTAGGACATTCAAATGAGGCGAAGCCGTTCTCGCCAACCCTAAACAGCTTGGTTATTCAACTAGCACCAACATATATACTTTTGCGAAAAACTCAGTTTGATTATGCCCAGTTCCAAAATCTTCAGCAAATCTTTTGACACCCATGAAGCTTACCCTTGTCCAGTTTGTCGAGTCGGTAAAATATCACAAATGCCGTTAATGGAGACTATGGCTTGTGATTTTTGTCAAGAGATTTTTACTGTGAATATAGAGCAACAACAAATCAAAATGCCTTCGCGGCAACCGCCTTTGGTTTGGCGATGGAATGGCTTTAGCTGGACAGAAGCGCAGTTAGAAGGTGTGGAGTTGGGTTGGGGTTACGGATTTGCTGCGATCGCTTTTGTATTTTTCCCTACAACTTTAATTGGCATTGTGGCTTTTTATTTTCCCCCATCGCTGGATTCTCCCCTAACTTGGATACCATACATCTGGACTATATTAACTTTTTTGTCACATTTATCAATCATTTTGTGGATTATTGTTGAGGTTTATCAAATTCCTGTTGCGGCATATTTCAGAGCTATAAATCGGTGGCGAAATGGAGAAATAGGAAGATGACGGTGATACAGATAAAAAGGGACAATAACTACTGACTCATAATTACTGGATGGTACAAACCCCAGATTTATCTGTAAAATCATTCGCAAATCCAACATCATCCTTTCTCAATATATCCGTGGGGTTAATCACCAGTCTAAATTCTCAAATCTAAAATTGTCTGACAATCGACTATCAACAACATCCTATGAACGAGTTGGAGCGGTATTATCGAATATTAGAATTAGAGCCTGGTGCAACACTTGACGAAGTTAACCAGGCTTATAAAGATTTAGTCTTTGTCTGGCATCCTGACCGCCTTCCCAAAGATAATATCCGCTTGCAACAAAAAGCTCAAGAAAAGCTCAAAGCCATTAATGAAGCGCGGGATAAATTGCGTTCTTTTAACGGTCATTCGACCAATGGTAAGCATCATACTGCTACACACCATCCATCACCCCAACCAAATGGGAAGCATTATGCTGCATCACCATATCAGTCGCCTCAACCGAATGGTAAGTATGATAATGCGTCACACTATCAGTCGCCCCAGCCAAAAAGACCGTCACCAACTCCCAATCACACACCAAACCAAAATCCAGATTTGAGTGGTAAAGATTTCAGTCGGGCTAATTTAAGTAACAAAGATTTATCTGGAAGAAACTTAAGTTATGCCAATTTAACGGGTGCAGACCTCAGCGATACTTTTATGCACAAAGTAATTTTGCGGGGGGCAAATTTATCAGAAGCCAATTTATTTAGAGCAAACCTACTTCTAGCCGATCTCAGAGAAGCCAATTTACGTAACGCTAACTTAATTGGTGCAGACTTGAGTGGTGCTGATTTGCGGGGGGCTGACTTGACTGGGGCAAAAATTCGTTCTGGCGATCGCTTGTTAGTGAAGTTGATTGGTGCTAATTTAGCAGGGGCGATTATGCCCGATGGTCACACTCATAGTTAACTAGTTCTGCTCCGTGCTAATTACACAATTACAAAATATTTTCACAACACCCATTAGCCAAAACAGTAATCAAAATCAATCCCGATGGATTGTCATTTTTTGGTATAGCTTAAGTCTAGCTTTTGCTATTATTTATATTCTGCTGGGAGTGCGACAAGCTTTCAGCAGTAAATATATAGTCAGCGACGATGCACGAGAATATATTTCTTGGATATATCGTTACTTTAACTCAGATTTATTTTCTGAGGATTTAATTGCTGATTATTTTCAATCAATCACCCCAATTGGATATGGGCTGCTTTATAAAATAGTTGTCGCTTTAAATATCGATCCAGTTTTTTTTAGCAAAATTTTCCCGATATTTCTAGGCATAATTACAACTAGTTATTGCTTTCTCGTTTGTCTGCAAATATTTCCCATACCAATGACGGGATTTATTGCATCATTATTATTAAATCAAAGTCTCTGCTTACATGATGACTTATTTTCTGGAACTCCCAGAGATTTTATTTATCCTTTGTTTTTGGCATTTTTATATTATTTCATTAGGTTTTCTAAGTTGGGTATATTAATTGCGATCGCCCTGCAAGCTTTAATTTACCCTATCATAGCTTTTATCGATTTATTAATTGTATTTTTGACCTTATTTGACTGGCGAAACAAGCAGATAAATGTCTCTCGTAACCGCCAATCTTTTATATTATTTTTAGCAGCTACTCTAGTTGTCGGCATCACAATTTTACCTTATACTATTCAATCATCAAAATTTGCCCCAGTAATTACTGCTGCTGTTGCCAGAACCATGCCAGACTACTGGGATGGAGGCAGAGTCAGCTTTTTTAGTCATAATATTATTAGTTACTGGTTTGACGGTCGAGATAGCGGTTTTTTCGCTTTAATTGCACCTCCACAATTGTTACTCGGCTTATTATTACCAATCATCCTCAAATTCAAGTCTCACTTTCCCCTATCTCAGCAAATCCAAACAAAAATCAAAATCTTACCAAGGGTAGTAATAGCTAGTTTAATCATGTTTTTTACTGCTCATTTAATTGCTTTTAAACTGCACTGGCCTAGCCGCTATACCCATCATACTTTTAAGATGGTATTTGCTTTAGCCGCCGCAATTTTTATCACCTTAATTTTAGATGCTGTATGGCAATGGTTGAGACAAAGAGGCGGAAAGAATTTAATTTTGAGTACCATAGCAATTTTGTTTATAGGGCTGATTTCTTACCCTAGTAGCTTGAAAGTTTTTCCTAAAACCCCTTATGTAGAAGCTAAAGTTCCAGAATTATATAATTTCTTGCAAAAGCAACCACAAAATATTGTCATAGCCTCTACATCTGAAGAAGCAGATAGTATACCTATCTTTGCTCAAAGAAAAATTTTAGTAGGCAAAGAATATGCTTTACCAATACATACCAAATATTACGCTCAGTTTCACAGGCGGATGCTTGATTTAATTGCTGCCCAATATAGTGAAGATATTAACCAAATTAACAACTTTATTCAAAAATATCACATAAGTTTTTGGCTATTAGAGCGTTCAGCGTTTGTCCCAGAATATATAGCTAAAAATTCTTGGTTACAACAATATCAGCCAGCAGCAGAACAGGCGATCGCCAAGTTAAATAAGACTCAGCCTATCTTAGCAACATTGATCAATTCTTGTACAGTTTTTGCAGCAGATAATTTAGTTCTTCTCAACACTTCATGTATAGAAGCAACACAGCCAAAAAAGTAAGAGAATAGAGTAGGGATATGTTACTAAGTAGAAGGACTAAATTAAACCTAACTTAAGTTTACCGGGTTTCGACACTTTGACAGGCTCAGTGCATCGCTGCGCTCGACCATCGTCTTCTCAAGGATTTTAGAAATAGTATTTCTACTCCCTACTCCCTACTCCCAGCCCAAATTACTATCTTTGATTGCAACTTGGGATAAATCTCTAAAATGGAAATCTCTCAACTTATGCTAACCGACACCATCAAATTGAAATTTGTAGATAAAAATTACGTATTTTAACGAATTACAAATTGAGATTTATCACAGAAAATGTAGCAATCAATACTTTTGTTACATCTCCTGCATTTTTCCGGCTGACATTAATTAGCTGAGTATGGCTGACACTAAAGATTTAAGTTAGGCTAAAGCCATTTGTGTGGGGATAACAAATATATATGCGCTCTACCAATGCTAAAAATACTTCTGTGAAAGATAATCAGACTATAACTTCCTCTACAAAAGAGTCTGTAACTCAATCGTCAAATCATCCCAGTTGGATTGTTGGCTTAGTTAACAACCTGAGTATCAGTCAAAAAATTGCTTGGGGTTATACTGTAGCTCTAGGTGCGGCTGTTGTTGGAACAGTCGCAGGATTTATGCTAGGTGATTACTATCAGCAACAAGCAATCATCGAAAAACAAGAAAAGTGGCAAGAAATTCAGTTAATTCGTAGTCTTAACTCTGTTTTATTAGAATTACAAGCTCATCAAGGTAAAATCGTAGTTTTTACAGATTTAAAACATTGGCAAGACGAACGCATTCATCTTATCCAGCACTCTGCCGAACTTCAAAAACTGTGGGCAGAACTAACAAATTACGTTAATCAACATCCTAATAAAAAAATATCAAACTTCTTACAAAATTATCAAAATATTCCCACAGTATATAGTCAACAAATAATAGCTATCTTAAATCAAAATTATCCATCTAATTTACAGGCTGAAAATATAGCCAATATAAAAGAAAAACTATTAATATTTTCCCAGAGTGAGATATATTTTAGATTACACGATACTACAGATGCTTTGGAAGAATTACTCGAAACTTCTGAGGGGACTTTTCAACGCAAAGAAGTGGCGGTACTAGCTACAGAAAAAGTCCGAGACAGAATTATTATTATTAGTATGCTGTCATCGGTGGCGATCGCTATTATACTAGCCCACTACACCAGCCGAGCGATCGCACGTCCACTCAAAGCCGTTCACGATATTGCGCTGAAGGTAACTCAGGAATCTAACTTCAATTTACAAGCACCAGTCACCACAGCCGACGAAGTGGGGATGTTAGCCAACTCACTTAATCAACTCATTCAACGAGTTAATCAACTTTTAGCAGAACAGAAATCTGAAGCATCTCGACAATTAATTCAAAATGAGAAAATGTCGAGCCTTGGACAGATGTTAGCGGGAGTCGCCCACGAAATCAATAACCCCGTCAACTTTATTTATGGGAATCTTCAGCATACTAATGCTTACTTTCAAAATTTGTTAATGCTGCTAGAAGCCTACCAAGCCAAAATTCAAGATGATGAACTTGATGAGTTGGCTGAAGAAATTGACTTAGATTTTGTCAAACAAGACTTGCCAAAGTTATTACAATCTATGCAAGTGGGAGCTAACCGAGCTAAAGAAATTGTTTTAAGCTTGAAGAACTTCTCACGGTTAGATGAAAATGAATTTCATGCTGTAGATATTCACTCTTGTATAGAAAGTACATTATTGATTTTAAATAATCGTCTGAAAAAAAGAATTAATGTAGTGAAAAAATATGGCGAAATTCCCAATATACAAGGCTATGGCGGCGCATTATATCAAGTATTTATGAATATTTTATCTAATGCTATTGATGCTTTAGAAGAGTCCCATAATGAAGAGGAATATCAAGAAATTGTTATTTCTACGCAACAACTCAATGCGGATTTGATAGAAATCAAAATTACTGATAATGGTTCTGGTATTTCTCCAGAATATCAACAAAAAATATTTGAAACATTTTTTACTACTAAACCTATTGGAGTGGGAACAGGTTTAGGTTTGTCAATTAGCTATCAAATTATTGTCGAAAAACACAAAGGTCAACTAATTTGTGAATCTGAGTTTGGTGAAGGCACTACATTTGCGATCGTATTACCAATCAGACATTCAACTGATGATGATATCTCTTTAGAAGAGAGCGACTTAGCTCTAACAGTTAATGACTAGAACGTAGTTATCGCAATACCTGTTCACCAGGAATAGGTGTAATTTCTTCCTGTTCAATGGCTTGTAACCTTTTTTCAGCTTATTTTTAGTTTACTTATTTGGTATTGTAATTAAGAGTATCGCTTTAAATTAACATACTATCAAAAAATAAAATTTATCTATGAATGTTGCTATCATTGGTTGTGGTTATGTAGGTTGTGCAGTGGCTAAATATTGGCAGCAAAAGATGACTTTTATTGTTACCGCCACCACAACTACACCCGAACGCATCCCAGAACTTCAAACTGTAGCGCAAAAAGTTGTCATTGCTAAAGGAAACGACGCAGCCACAATGCAATCAGTTTTGCAAAATCAAGATGTAGTTTTGTTGAGTGTGGGGGCAAAAGGCGCAAATTTATATGAAGAAACTTATCTAGAAACTGCGAGAACTTTAGTGGAAATTTTGCCGAAACTACCTAATATTCGCCAAATTATCTACACGGGCAGTTATTCTGTTTATGGCGATCGCAATGGTGCTACAGTCGATGAAGATACCCCAGTCGAACCAACCCATGCTTCAGGTGTAATTCTGCGAGAAACAGAAAAAGTATTACTCTCAGCCGCCAGTGAGAAATTGCGCGTTTGTATTTTGCGCCTGGGTGGAATTTATGGCAATAATCGAGAACTGATTAAAATATTTAGTCGTGCATCTGGTACAACTCGCCCCGGAAATGGCAAAGATGTCACGAATTGGATTCATTTAGATGATATTGTCAGCGCCATTGAATTTGCCCGTCAACACCACTTAAATGGTATTTATAATTTGGTTGATGACGCACATTTAACCAGCCAAGAATTACTAGATACTTTATTTGCAAAGCACAATTTACCGACAGTGCAATGGGATAGTTCAAAACCGAGTAACCGCCCATATAATGCCAATGTATCGAATCAAAAAATCAAAGATGCGGGGTACAAACTGATTCATCCGCAAATGATTTTTTGAATTTCTGGTAGGTGAAAGATAACAAACCACTATAGTACTGAGTACTGAATCAGTAAAAGATTACTCAACATTTTCCCACTTGGTAAATGTCATATCTTTTAACTCAGCACTCAGCACTTTCAACTCAGCACTCTTTATAAAGGACGATAAACGCGATAGTTGATTTCGGGGAAGATATTATCCATGACTTCGATTTTTTCTAGCCAACCACTGTCAACTTTACCGATTTTGACATCTTCATAAAGTTTATTAAAACGCATCAGGTGCGATCGCGTCCGGCGGACTGCATAAGGAACCATTGTTCCTGTCCGCATAATAAATGCCCAGTCAGAAGATTGTGCTAATAACAGTTCTCTTGCTGCTTGGTTTAGCGCCCGCCATTGCAATTCATCAGCAGGTTCCAACTTCGAGATTTCAATCATCCGTTCTGCGGCTTTGTGCAGATGGGGATAAATCCAAGCATTTGTTTCATTTAACCAATATTCGTGGAAACCTTTGTAACCCCAACTCGACTGAGAAGGACGGCAAACTTGCTGGCTGGGTTCGGCTCGGAGATAATCTGCCAAGTGAGTCATTTGATATGTACCTTGGTCATACCATGACTTACGGAATAGATAGTCAATAAACCAAGGGCCTTCATACCACCAATGTCCGAACAACTCAGCATCGTAGGGCGAAACAATAATCGGCGGACGCTGCATAATCCCATAAAGATGTTCAGCTTGCCGTTCGCGGTTATACATAAAGTTAGCAGCATGTTCGGCAGCTTTTTCCCTTGCCCAGTATGGATCATATAGTGCCTTATCAGATAAACCTAAACCGCGTCCGGTAATTTTATGGTATTTAATCCCCGTATTTTTGCGCTGACCATTGGGCATGATATAGGGTTTGATATACTCATATTCTGCCTCCCAGCCCAAATCTTTGTAAAATTCTCGATATTCGGCTGCACCAGGATAGCCCACCTCAGAAGACCATACCTGTTGTGAAGATTCATGGTCTCTACCAAACGCTGCTACCCCTGTTTCGGTAAAAATCGGCGCGTAGCTACCAAAACGCGGACGGGGACGAGCGTAAAGAATACCATGACCATCGGTGAGGAAGTAACGCAAGCCAGCATCAGCCAGCATTCTCTCCAGTCCTTCATAATAAGCGCATTCTGGCAACCAAATACCTCTAGGGGGACGACCAAAGGTTTGTTCGTAGTGTTCACAAGCTACTTGAATTTGCGCCCACACGGCTTGGGGATACATTTTCATCAATGGCAAGTAGCCGTGAGTAGCGCCACAAGTGATAATTTCTAAGTTATTGCTATCTTGGAATTGCTTAAAAGCAGTTACCAAATCACCGTTGTAGCGTTCCCACATTTCCCGCGCTTCGTTAAACTCAGTGGCGTAGTGTTCCGCGAGATAACGAATATGCCCATTGTTAACGTTATGCTCAATTTCTAGTTCTGTAAGTTCCTCTAATTTGGCTAAGTGAGCATCATAGCGTTCTTGCAATAGGGGATCACGTAGCATCGACACCAAAGGCGGTGTCATACTCATAGTGATTTTAAAGTCGATGCCGTCTCGCTTTAAGCCTTCAAAGACTTTTAGTAAAGGAATATATGTTTCGGTAATGGCTTCATAAAGCCATTCTTCCTCCAGCACATAGTCACTTTCTGGGTGACGAACGAAGGGCAGGTGTGCGTGAAGTACAAGCGCGACGTAGCCAATAGCCATAGTAATTTCGGGGTGATACTTGTAAATTTAAGGTCGAGGGGTTTAGCAGAAATTAACAATATTTTAAGACCTTCTGGGTATCGTCGCAGTCTGATTGTATTGAGAAAGTTGACTGTGGCAGATAGGGGAATCAGGCAGAAGGCTGAAAGATTATGCACGCAGGTTGTTTGTGGAGAATGGGTGTAGGGGTGAAAGGGTATGGGGTGCAAGGGTTTTAATTACCTATACCCCTTTACCATCCTTTCAAACCCAGATTTTGCGTATCGCTGTGTAAGTCCTGGTATTAAGTCTCAGATCCCCGACATCTTGAAGAAGTCGGGGATCTCTTGGTTCACAAATTTAGTATTATCTTGATTTTTTTAGTTTTTTGGAAAGAAAAATTATAGTGTATGAGCTCAATTCAATAGTAGTTAATTGAAGTAATTTTACTGAGGTAAAACACCCCAGATGGAGAGGCATTTCCTTAAATTATACATATTTGAATACCCCTAAAACTATCGTCTTATGAGACATACAACCCGTGAAAATCTAGAATAATTACTACTCATTTTTAGCTATTACTAACATAAAAAAATAATTGCTATACTGAAAAAACATTGAAAACAGACAGAAATCACTCAGCAAATTTATAGACAGTTGCTGAGGGTTAGGTATGGGTAAGACAACCCATTTCATGAGTTAACGAGTTAGACAAAAAATAAAATTATGAAGTACATCAGCAGCCTTTTAAGCACGCTGTTTGTTGGTGTAGGCATCTGTTCCTTACCTCAGTTTGCAGCGAATGCAGTTACTTTGGGTAGTGGTGCGATCGCTTTTGCTCAACCACCAACTCTAGTCAGTGCTAGTACGCCATACAATGAAACGAGTGTGTCGGATACGACATACTACTTTACCGTCAAAGTACCAGCCGCCGCCGGGGAATCTCTGCAACAGGTGACTTTTACTCAAATATCAGGCGCAGAAGAGATTGAATTTAATTCCAATGATACATTTGCTTTTGTGGGAACACGCGATCGCCGTGGCGAAAAGTTAGCCCTCAAATCGGTGGTTAGCAACGACAAACAAAATTTCACCGTCACCTTTGCTAACCCTGTACCACCAGACCAAACAGTAACCATCGGTTTGCGGACTTACCGTAATCCTTTTAATGATGGTGTCTACTTATTTGGCGTAAAAGCATTCCCATCTGGACAAGAAACCGTTGGTCAATTTCTCGGCGTAGGTCGTCTGCAATTTTATAAAGACACTTACTTAGAAGGATAGGAAGTGGAGATTAGGGAGTAGAGAGTAGAAATTTTCTACTATTAGCTATTATCTTTCCAGATATCACCTAACTAGCCTCTATTCCCTAATCCCTTACCTTAACAAAAACAATTAACCCAACTGATTAAATAAATCAGCCAAAATTACATTAGAAAATAAAAATCCTTCTGGGTCTGTTAATTGCAACCTTCCTTCTGTAACTTTTACCCAATCTTTCTCAAGGTAAGGTTGCAAACATTGATAAATTTCCCCTATTTTCTCTTTACCAAACTCTGCTTGTAAGCTGGAAAGACTCACACCTTCAGCCAAGCGCAACCCCAACATTAAGGTTTCTAACAATACCTCGACTGCTGGAGTGATTTCACAGTCAATTTTGCAGCCTGCTTGTACCCATTGATAATATTCCTGAGTTTTCCGGGGGCGCGTGAAGCGTTTTTTGTTAGTGTAACTAGCTGCGCCCATCCCAAAGCCATAATAAGGGCGGTTTTCCCAATAAACGCGATTATGCTGACACTGGTGTCCAGGACGGGCATAATTAGAAATTTCATAATGGGCGTAACCTGCACCAGTCAAGACTTGCTGTCCCATTTGGTACATTTTGACAGTGGTTTCATCTGTTGGTAGAGGATTATCCCCTGGTTTGTAATAGCGATTAAAAGCTGTGCCTGGTTCAATGGTTAAATCATAGATAGATATGTGCGTCGGGTTGGTCGCCACGGCTTTTGCTAAAGAATCCGACCATTGATCTAAAGACTGATGTGGCAACCCAGAAATTAAATCTAGACTAAATTCGGGAATCTCGACTTTGTGAATTAGTTCAACAGCTGCAAAGATATCTTTAACGGAATGCGATCGCCCAGCTACTTTTAACAATTCTTCTTGAAAGGCTTGTACACCCAAACTCACCCGATTTACACCCAAACTCCGATAGCCAGAGATATGCGCCAAATCAAATGTACCTGGATCTACTTCCATTGAAATTTCAACTTGGGGCGCAATTCCAAAACGTTCTTCTAAAGCTTCTAGTATTTGTGCCAACTGCTGAGTTGATAGCAGTGAAGGAGTACCACCACCAAAGAAAATTGTCTGCAAAGATTGACCAAAACTAGGTGTATGGGCAATTTCTTGGCATAACACCTCTACGTAATGGGAGATTGTACCCGATGTTTCACCCCGTTGGCGATCGCCCACCACAAACACCGGGAAATCGCAATAAAAGCACCGTCGTCTGCAAAAAGGAATATGTACATAAGCAGAACTGACCATGCTAGAAACAGCAAATTTTTGATTCATTGTCAGCAATAATTACTTAACTTAACAAAGCATTACAAATTGCCAAAATAAAAAGTTTGTTTATGTTTTTTTATCGTTTCACAACAAAACCATGCAAAATATTAAAATAAAGCTCTTTAGTTATAATATTTGCAGATATTCCCTGCTTCCGCCCTTAGTCTAAGTCAATATTCATTGTTGTCTCTTAGCGATGAAGTCAGATGTTTTTGATTTCATCGGGTAAAACAATTGCAGGAAAACAACACAACCATGCTTGATGCCATTATTATTCTCTCATTCATTTTGGCAGCAGCAGGCATAGGTTTCTACAGCACCGATCTGCTACCTGATGGCACGCTAGATCGAGTGACCAATCTAGAAGCTTTACGCCTCACAGTTGCCGTCTTTGCCGCCATTATTGGCGGTGCAGTTGGACTGAGTTTTCAGACGACTTATCGTCGCCTAGAGGCACAAGTCCGGGAAATGCCACTGGAAGCCATCTTAACCCGTGCCATTGGATTAGTCATTGGCTTACTACTAGCAAACTTAATGCTGGCTCCGTTATTTTTGCTACCTATACCGCCAGATTTTAGTTTTATTAAACCCTTAGTAGCAGTTGTTGGTAGTATTATTTTAGCTGTTACAGGTATGAATTTGGCAGATACCCACGGACGCGGATTACTGCGATTAATTAATCCGAATACTGTGGAGACAATGGTAGCAGAAGGTACATTAAAACCTGCCAATACCAAAGTTTTAGATACTAGCTGCATAATTGATGGTCGGATTGAAGCACTACTAGAAACAGGGTTTTTAGAAGGGCCAATCATCGTGCCACAATTTGTCTTACAAGAATTGCAGCAAGTAGCTGATGCCAGTAAAGACCAAAAGCGAGTCCGGGGAAGACGCGGTTTAGAAATTCTTAACCGCATTAAAGAAGCTTACCCAGAACGTATTTTAATTAACCCCATCGACTACGATGATATTGCCACCGTAGACGCGAAATTAGTCCGCTTTGCCCAAGAAATCAACGCAACACTACTAACCAACGACTACAACTTGTCAAAAGTAGCCAGCGTGCAGAAAGTACCTGTGTTGAACGTCAACGATTTAGTTAATGCCGTCCGTCCGACTTATTTACCAGGCGATAACCTCGACCTCAAAATTCTCAAAGAAGGTAAAGAACCAAGTCAAGGTATTGGCTATTTAGATGACGGCACAATGGTTGTCGTAGAAGAAGGGAGTAGTTATGTCGGGGGTGAACTGCGGGTAGTAGTCACCAGCGCCTTACAAACCTCCGCCGGACGCATGATTTTTGCCAAACCCCAAGCTTCAGCATTGGCGTGAGGGAAATGTCTGGTTCAATCACAATTAAATCATGCACAAGTAATGCGATCGGTGTAGTAACCCTGCACCGATTATTTTTTTTGGTTTTATAAATTAAAGACTAAATTAAAGACTAAATTTAAGGTTGTGTTAGTTGCGCTCATTATTTTAAATTTCTGTGATTTGCGATTCCATCTAAAAGACACAGTTTCCTGATTTACCTCATTCATCTCTTCACTACCATTAATGAGGTCTTGGTTATTTTCCTCTAACTCCTGCATATAATGTCTGAGTACACCCCCAACAGCAACTGCTCTGGTTTTGTGCAACTGGCGGGTTAACTCTAAAAACCATTCTCTATCAGCTACTAAGTCTGATTCCTTCACCTGATACTTGAGAATTTCAGGAATTAATATTTTGGGGTCATGGTGTTTTGCGATCGCGCTAATATGAACGACTGGCTGGTAATCAATTCGTAAGCACTGCTGCCATAATGCCACCCATTTGGCTTGAGACAAGTAGCCATGACTAAAATAAGAAGGCTGCACCATTGCCAAAATATGTAAATGTGGATGTGCAGATACTCCATCCCTACCCTTAGTTACTTCTAGCGATTTAATCCAACCCTTTGCAGGCCAAGCTTTCAATTCAGATAATCGCTTAAAAGCTTTGTTCATCTCATCCAAGGTTTTTCTGAGTTCCAAAATTTGGCAATTCTTTACTGTCAAAGTGATAAACAACCAACGATACTTGGAATAATCTGTAACAACTTGTGGCAATATTTTATAAGCTTTGGCTTTCCACATGAGCGATCGCCGCCACTGACAAACAGGACAGTGACGAACCCTGCAAAATCTTGTTTGGAATAACTTGAGTTTGACAGTTCCATCCGCCTCTTCTGAAGAGAGTTGAAACTCTAAAAACTCAGAACAAGTTTTGATTCGCCAAGCATAATTGTTTAACGTATGATCAACTGCTGTAGCGTAATAATTAGAAATCAGTTCAGCATTAGTTCTATGTTTATCCCAAGTTTTACCTATATTTGTAATATCGCTTAAACTCAATGAATTTTGAGGTTTGCTAAATTGGTTTAGCGATAATAAGTTAAAGTCAATAATATTGATATCTGATTGTTGAGCAGACACAAAGATTCTGTAAGTTGTTTGGTTAACAAATTTCAAACTAACATTAACTCAAACATCAAGCCTCAGTGATAATACAGCACAATTCCATTTTTTTAAACCCAATTAGGCAATTCCTCATAATACTTAAAAACAGTTTGCTTTTTCTCTAGCGCAGCTAGATTTACTCTAATGTCTTTGCCTAGCTACATTTGTTAATATGCGAAAATCAAAACTATTCAACTAAGATAATATGATAACTTAAAAAGTTAACCAATTTTCTAATTGTAAATCTTTAACTCTGCTTAAATCAGAATCGTGAGAAACTAAAATTAAATTATTAACTATAGCGGTAGCAGCTATCAAAATATCTGCATCCTGAATAATTGTGCCTCTGCCTTTTAAGTCAGCATAAATTTCTGCGGCTTTTTGAAAAATTCTAAGATCATCCAAAAATAAAATAGGATAATCTTGGCAAAATTGTTGAAACAAAGCTAATTTTCTAATGGTATTGCTACTTAACAACCCTCTTTGAATTTCATAGTATGTTATGCCACTAATACCCAGAAATTCACCTTTTCGCCTTATTTCTGTAATTTTCAATCCTATTTGAATGTTTTGTTTTAGTGATGCTGAAACAATATTAGTATCTAATAAATAACCCATCTATCCTCGTTTTACAGCTTCATCAAAAAGTTGCATTTGCTCTGGTGTAAAATCATTGAGCATTCCTGAAACTAAATGTAAAGATAAAATACTTTTTACCCGTTTTGTTAATTCTTCTTCAGAAATACTATTAATATCTGGAACAGAGCTTGGGTCAAAAGTACGATTAATTAGTTCAATCATTTCTCGTTTATCTAAGTTTTCTTGATAAATAGGATTATTATCAATTAATATTGTGACAATTTCGGTTAATTTCTGAAAGTTAGATTGATAATTAATCAAAGTCATATTGAAAAACCCTCAAAATAAGGCAATTAAATTCTATGTTAGCAGCTAGAATTTAACTGAAAATATAGAAATTGACAAAAAACAGATGCTTCCTTTGTGGAGGCGGCTTGCCGCAGGCTACGCAGATGGATGCAGATAAATTTGTACCTCAGCAGACTGGTAAATGCTATATGTGACTAAAGAGTATTAGTAATCGAAGTCACCACCGCCCATACCAGCACCAGCAGCAGTAGAAGCAGCGCCTTACAAACCTTTGCCGGACGCATGATTTTTGCCAAACCCCAGGCTTCAGCATTGGCGTGAGGGAAATGTCTGGTGCAATTACAATTCAATTATGCACAAGTAATGCGATCGCTGTAGCAACCATTTTTTATGAAGTAAGTAAATTGCAATCAATATGTAAGTCAATCTACATTAAATATAATTGCAAAAAAATTCATAACAGGCATAATCAATAACGTGAAGATTTTAGTCATACCATGAGCAACATTCCCCAAGCTGGACAACCTGCCCCTATTTTTACTACACCAGACCAAAATGATAATTTAGTCAGCTTAGATGATTTTAGTGGTCAATGGGTTGTCCTTTATTTTTATCCTAAAGATGACACCCCTGGTTGCACCACAGAAGCCCAAGACTTTACCCAATTAAATTCAGAATTTAGCAAATTGGGAGCTAAAATTATCGGCGTTAGCCCAGATTCTATTAAATCTCATTGTAAGTTTATCAACAAACATAACTTGTCAATTACCTTGTTGAGTGACCCAGAACACCAATTAGCAGATTCTTATGGTGCGTGGCGATTAAAAAAGTTTATGGGTAAAGAATATATGGGAATTGTTCGCTCAACTTTCCTCATTTCCCCAGATAAAATCATTGCTTATGCTTGGCCGAATGTCAAAGCCAAAGGTCATGCTCAAGCTGTACTCAATAAATTATCAGAATTAGCAAATCATTAAATATATGAACCCAACACGCCTGATAATTAGTAAATTAACTTTACTGGCAATAACTTGCATATTCGGAGTGCAAAATTCTGCCCTGTCCCAGTCTCCAACTCCCGCACTTTTGCCATTTTTTGATGATATTAATAACCCAGTTCCAGTTGGATTTCCCAGAGGACAGCAGTTAGATATTTCGCCAAAACCGCCTATACTCAATGCTTTTGATGGTTCGGTTCTGAAAACTTGTGGTGCGATTGGTACAAGAGTCCAACCCAATCAGTTTAAACAATTACTATTATCTTATCCCAATGTATTGCGAAAAATTCAACAAGCTAGTGGTGGCGAAATCCGTTCTGGTCGCCGCAGTCAAAACCAATTTCTTGAAGATTTAACTAATGTTTGGTTTAAGAATAAAGGATTTGAACATATTTTTTGTGGTGAAATCTATAACGCCAATGATATTGGTGGGTTACATTTTGCTGGCAGATATTTGCAACTCCAAAACTCAGGTATGGCTGGCAGATTACCCAATAATCAAAGGCGGGAAGAAGTTGTTCCAGGTGTTATCTATACCTTGGGAGTAGTGATTAAACAAAATAACAGAACCGTTACAGATGTAATTAAGGGCTATAGTTATCTCAGCAATGCCGAAGAAATGTTAATTGATGCCACTAGAGCATTTAAATTACAAGGAAATCAAGAAGGGGCTTGTATTTATAATGTTCGTGACTCAGAAACAGGTACAACCTTTCCTACTGTTTTTGTCAGAAAAAACAAAGCAATTGTGACTTTTTATCCTGATGCTACTCCCCAAGGGACAAAATGTAGAAATTGATCCCTAGTTGCAGTCAAAGATAGTAATTTAGGGTGAGAGTAGGGAGTAGGGAGTGGGATATTCGTTCCACCCAACCTACATTCATTTTTTCTATCAACTCTCACCTATCACTGATACCCCTTCCAAGGAGTAACTTCCAGTTTGCCATTAGGATTAAACACTACTTGGAAATGAGCCAGAGGTTCTTGGTTGTTTGGTGCTGCGCCATTGGAACCATAAACAGATTGAAACATATTTGGCAATGGTGTTTCACGGAAATGATCAAAGGCAACTTGATTTAATGGTTCATAATCAGTGATGATGCCATCTTTATTGATGGCGACTCGATAGCGTAAATCTTTGGTGTAGCTGGGAGTACCTTTCCAATTTTGGCGAATTGTGTTGTATAGCTTTTCGTTTAATTCTTTAACGGTGTTAGCATCTGTAATTTTCTGCCCTACTACCTGTGGTGTACCAGCATAACCGCGCCAAGGACTAACTTCTAACACCCCTTTGCTAGTAAACACTACTTTAAATTGGGCTATGGGTTCATTATTAATTGCCGAACGTTTTGCCGGGTTGTAAAGCAGTTTAGGTAATGGAGTGAAATTAACGCCTTCATTTGACCCTTGATTTACTGCCTTATAACCAACGATCGCACCATCACCAGCTACACCAACACGATAGACTAAATCTTCCTTGACTGTCGAGCGATCGCTCCAAGCCGGGTCAATTTGATTCCACACCTGACGATTTAAAGCCCTTAGTTGAGATGGGTCAGTAATTTCGGCTGTTGTATTTAATAAGGCTTCTAAATCGGTGGTTGGGGGTGCGGTGGCGGCTGTAGTTGGAGTGGCGCTGGGTGTCGCTGTCGGTGTGGCGCTGGCTACGGGAGTTGTTGCTGCGGTGGGGGTAGGAACAGCAGTTGTCGTTGGTGTGGGAGTGGCGCTGCTTTGGGTTTCTGGTGTGCGGACTTGGGGGGGTGGAATCAAACTAAAAGCAACCGCCGCAACAGCTACACTCGCAACTCCAATACTGGCTGGTAGTGCTTGCTTGACGACAAGTTCACTAGCACCACTGTAGCGTCGGGGTATTGGTTGTAATTCTAGGGCTAACTCCGGTAGGGTTTGGGTATCGGCAAAAAATTGATCTACTGCTTCTACTAAATCAAACAACTGCACCGTATTCATATCAATTTGAATCGGTGATTTATTTGCCTGAGAACCCAAAGCTTCAGTACTGCTTTCAGAATGTACAATTAGCCGATGACGGTTATGGTCAATTTTTTGCAGTTCTACTAATTCTGAGTCTTGGTTATGGGCTTGGGGGTTGGGGATATTGCTTAAAAATTCTTGTCCATAAGCACTCACAGCCCTCACCAAACTTTCAAAAAATTCTCGACCTCCCACTAGAGGCTGCTTATAACCAGATATATAGCATTCTACATTGACCAATATCGATAATTCTGGGCGGAGTTCTTGTAAATGTGCTGCCCTGGAAGCATCGCTTAAACCCTCTAAAAGCAACGTACAGTTAGGTAAACTGTATTTCCGTTGAATGTTCATTCCACTTCCCCATCAAAAAGACTAATCCAGAATCGCTGCATTCCGGCCGTACCAGTACAAAATAGAAGTTTTTCTAACAAATTAATGGCTAACTCATCTAATTTTTCATCAGATGTTAATGCTAGTACCCCAGAGCGCCGCGCATTCATTCTGCTTTTAAAATGCACTCGAAAGCGTTCTAGGTAATTAGATAAACGCAAGTTTTGTTCCAGGGGGATTTGTTTTTCATTCATTTGCTGATATATCATCAGCATCTGACGGATGACCACGGTTAACCGCCGTGCAATGTAGCAAGCAATAACTACTAAAGCCTTGGCTTCTATAATTGTTAAGGGTCTGCGGATATTAGCGCGGCGCATGGGGTTAGAGCTACGCATCCGCCATAAATTTACCCGATTTTTAATAATATCTTTTAAATCCAACTCTTCTGCAAAGGCCAAAATTGCTTCGGAACCACCGAGTTCTAAAGCTTCAATGGCCAATAAGATGAGGTCGATTTGTAGCCGAGTTCTGGGCGGACATCCTTGTCCTGCGATCGCCGGATCTGGTAACGTATCCAGAATCATAGGCGTTGATGCAGGTGCGGGACTGTTGAACGGCGTTAAGCTCGCGGAGACATTCATTCTATAAATTACCTTGTGCGCTTCCAACAGACTAGATACACTAGTACAACTAAATTTAAGATAAGTAGCCAAAAAATAACATTAAACCTGTGGCAGTAGCCATAATACCTGACGTATACATGACTTAACTTGTTCTACTCCAAAGCTCTCATATACTTAAATTTCCCTTTTTACAGCATCAGTTTACCTTCTTGTATTGAGTACCATTCCATAATTTAAGCTTGGTGTAGATTCTCACTATCGTCAATGGATGATGATACTAGAGCCTCAAATCTAGCGTATGACATTATAGTGTACGATTTTTCTGGGAATGGGAATTGGCAAGAGAAAAGTCTCAAGTATGAACTTTAAAGTCTGAAATTTCAGGTTTTAGCCTTGATTCATGACCAATCCTACTCCCCACTCTCTACTCCCTATTCCCTAACTGTTTATGGACTTAAAATCTCTAATTCGTGAAATTCCCGATTATCCCAAGCCCGGTATTTTATTTCGAGATATTACTACTTTACTGCGCGATCGCGACGGATTGCGATACACTATTGACTTTTTCACAGAAAAATGCAATGAAGCGGGATTTCAAGCAGATTATGTGATTGGGATGGAGTCACGGGGATTTATTTTTGGCGCTCCCCTAGCTTATAAATTAGGGGCTGGGTTTATTCCCGTCCGCAAAAAAGGCAAGTTACCTGCTGCGGTTCACTCTATTGAATATGAACTAGAGTACGGTACTGACTGTTTAGAAATGCACCAAGACGCGTTGCATCCAGGGAGCCGCGTTTTAATTGTGGATGATTTAATTGCTACAGGTGGTACAGCCAGTGCAACAGCCAAGTTAGTTCAAAAGCTTGAGTGTGAACTCGTAGGTTTTGGGTTTATTATCGAGCTACGGGATTTACAAGGGCGGAATAATCTCCCTAATTTGCCGATTATCTCGTTAATTGAATATTAGTCAATGGTCATTAGGAGCCAGTGCTTTGGGGAGACAGCGCGATGGGCGGGTTTCCCGACTTAAAGCGACTGTCGTCGGCTTCGCCGACTCCCTCACTGGCGTTCATTGGTCATTAGTCATTTGACTAATGGCAAAGGACAGAGGACAGAGGACAGAGGACAGAGGACAAAATAAAAATGACAGCTACAAAAATTTCCTTGGAGACCAGTCGAGATTGGCTAATTCGGCTAATTACGAGTGAAACTTTTATTTATGTGATGAAACGGGTATTACAAGCGTTGTTTACCTTACTTTTGGCATCGGCGCTGTCGTTTTTCATCATCAAATTGTCTCCAGGAGATTATGTAGATACTCTGCGACAAAATCCCAAAATTTCCCCAGAACGAATTGAGGAAATTAGAAGACAGTTTGGGTTAGATAAGTCTTGGCCTGAGCAATATTTCTTGTGGTTGTGGCGGATATTTACCAGAGGGGATTTTGGTACAAGTTTTGTCTATCAGCGTTCTGTAGCTTCCCTGTTATGGGAACGTGTACCGGCAACCTTATTATTAGCGATCGCTTCTTTAATTGTGACATGGGCGATCGCTATTCCTCTCGGCATTGTTGCAGCTGTGAAGCAAAATCGCCCAACAGACCGCATCTTACAAGTCATTAGTTATGCCGGACAAGGCTTTCCCAGCTTTATCACGGCACTATTTTTATTAATCTTTGCCCAATTTACCTCGCCTTTATTTCCCGTCGGTAGTATGACCAGCATTAATCATGCTGATTTATCCTGGTTTGGTAAAATTGTTGATATCGGCTGGCACATGATTTTACCCACAATTGCCTTGAGTGTTACCAGTTTTGCTGGTTTGCAACGCATTACCCGTGGGGAATTGTTAGATGTTCTCCGTCAAGATTATATCCAAACAGCCCGCGCCAAAGGACTGCCAGAAAATCGCGTCATTTACGTTCATGCACTCCGTAACGCTATTAACCCCCTAATTACTTTGCTGGGTTTTGAGTTAGCCAGTTTATTAGGCGGTGCATTCATCGCCGAACAGTTCTTTAACTGGCCAGGTTTAGGGAGATTAACCTTACAGGCGGTTATCGCTAAAGACCAATACTTAGTTATGGCGAGTTTAGTGATGAGTGCGGTGCTGTTGAACGTCGGTAACTTACTCGCAGATTTAATGTTAAAAGCAGCCGATCCTCGAATTAAGTTAGATGCTTAGATATTGAGTCAATGGTCAATAGTCATTTGTCTATTTAGTTGACTCCTGAATCATGCCGTATAGCAAATCATAAAATGCTAAGTGCTGAGTATACAATCAGTAGGTAGATAAAAGGTTTTCATCAATCAACACTGTCTTAACCTAAGTGACTACGGCTATATCTTTAAATAAAGAATTATCTATAAATCTTTTATAATGATGATTAATTCACCAATAGGTCAATCATTTCAAACTGATTTTTCTTATCAAGGCAATGCTAAAATTCATTTTAGTAACTCTTCAGAAATTGAAACTGATTGCCTAATAAAAGTTGAAAAATCTGGCAAATGTAACATTGAAATAAATTTACAGAATACAGAGATAAATCAAAAAATTCAGAGTATTCAGGTTAAAACTCTTTCAGAAGATATATGTATTAATTCAAATATTTATATTTTACCAAGAGATTATGATCTCACTGATATAATACGTAGTCAAGGAATTAATCTCATTTTATCAACTGATAAATTTGAGGTAGAAACACATGAACATCAGCAACTAACGCCTAAATATTGGATAATACCTTTGACTAACTTGATAACAGATTTTAGTCAAAGAGAAATTTTAGAAACAGATGTAAATAGATTTTATCCTCATCGTTTAATCAACTTTAAATATAACAATAGTCAATGCTGGATAGAACCTTTACCTGATTATGACCACAGAAAAAATAGATTAAATTTAGAACAAGAGCATTGTACTATAACATCAATCATGGTTGGTGAAGTAGGTTCTATGTCTATTGCTACTGCTGATGTAGAAAGAAATTTTCCCTTTGATTTATTATATGTTTTAGGATTAGCTACGGGAACAGAAGTACAAGTGCCTTGGATTGAATTTAGAGATGAAAATTATAAACTTGTAAAACGAATTCACCATAATATATATCCTTTACCATATATTAAAGGTCATGTTGCTATCAAAGGTAATGAACCTGACCCGAATAGTGGAATCGGAACATTACTAGAAAAATCTTTATCTTCATCTCATTTTAGACAATCATATTTACGCGGTAGTTTAGAGTTGACTATTCAGGCAGGAGATCCAAAACAGCGTTTATCAAATAGAAAAGATTTATTAATTCGAGCTTTAGAAAGTTTGTGTAAAAAATATGAAGTTAATAATCAAATTTTGAACAGTGGTTTAAATGATGCTCAAAAGACTCAATTGAATACAATTATTAATGATGTTGTTACACAAATAAAAAGTATTACTGAATCAGGAAGCGAAAGAAATATTCTGAATAGAATTGCAGAGAGAATAAGAAACAGTACAAAAAAAGACAATGATTTTGGATTAGCCGTTGTTTATTTACTCAATCGTCCTGAATTTCAATTACAAGATGCTACTATCATCGACGACCATTATCATAGAAATCCGCGCACAGATGGTCGAAAATCTTTTGCTGGAATTTTATCTTATTACAGAGGAGCTGTATTTCACGAAGGTTACTTTAACTTTGATAGCAAATATGACTTTGAAGATGTAGTTAGATATCTTAAGCATCTTCACGATATTTTAATTCGTATTAATTTAAAAATGCTTAACTACGATGGGAATTATCAAACAGTAGTTTCAAATAAATCCTCTAAGCATGTAAATTGGGTAACTAATATGACACAAGCCGAAGAATTAGGGTACAAATAAACAAAAATTATGTCATTAGCCTATTGATTTGTTAAGGGGTTCATCTTGTCTTATCCAGTAGACGATTGACTAAACTACTGATATCCCGTATATGATGAATGATGCAGATAACTTTGAATGGGATAATCAGAAAGCCATTACCAATTGGCAGAAGCATGGCGTTAGTTTTTCTCAGGCAATCAAAGCGTTTAACGACCCATTTGCCATAGAACGCTTTGATGAGCGTGAAAATTATGGAGAAGAGAGGATCAATCTGATTGGTATGTGTGATGGAGTATTGCTGCATATCACTTATACCGAGCGCGGAGAGCGCATCCGATTAATATCAGCCAGAAAGGCAGAGAAGCATGAACGAAACGACTATTACCGCGAAAATGCACAAGGATGGGACGATACTTGAGGTCTTGCCAGACGGTAGCGAAAGACCATTTCCAGAACAGCCTATGCGTGATATGACTGAAGAAGAAATTCATGCGGCAGCTGTGAGTGACCCTGATGCTCGTCCGATGACAGAAACTGAGTTAAGCAACGCTAGACGTGTTCCCCGCGTTAAAACTATACGCCGCGCCTTGCGATTGACACAAGAAGAATTTGCTGCGCGTTATCAAATTCCCCTTGGCACATTGCGGGACTGGGAGCAAGGACGCAGTGAGCCAGACCAGACTGCAAAGGCATACCTCAAAGTCATTGCTGCTAATCCCGATGCTATCTATCAAGCATTGCAAGCTATTCCCCATTAAGAGCCTATATTCTGTTTTACTGGTTGTGGAGTATCAGAAGCGTTAGCTCTCAAATTGACTGATATCAAGTCTGGAACTATCAATATGCTTTCCGACGTTTATTATCTAGTGCGTTCCAAAACAGATGGTCGTTATTTAACAGCACGTCCCAACTCGGAAGAGTTAGGTTACATATTACTGTTTCGAGAAAATTTTGATGCTTTAAGCTATCTCAATACTCATGCAGCAGAGGTAGCAAGCCGCTTTGCTGTAGAGTCTCTCCCTGAAAGCCAACTCAGCAGCTTGCTCAAACGCTGGGGTTTTCTTGGAGTAGCGATTGTTACTGACCCTCTTTTACCCAAAGTAGAATTTTTACAGCATGGTTGAGTAGAGTCATTGGTCATTCGTCATTGGTTAATGGTCAATAACACCAAGCTCTCCCCTACTCCCCTGCGGTCTTTTGCTAGAAATTAAAATCACCTTCTCCGGGGGGGAGTGGGTGTTTTTTGAAACGAGGCTATCAGTAAACAAACAATACCTATACTGATAAATGAATCGGCAATATTAAATACAGCAAAATTAATCAACCGTAAATCTAGAAAATCTACTACATAGCCTAAAACAAAGCGATCGATACCATTACCCATCGCCCCGCCTAAAATTAAACCATAACCCAACTGATCCCAACGACTGAGCATTGAGCCGAACAAACCCAAGGCGATTAATACTAAACTGACTCCTAAAGATAACCAGCGTAACCACTCCACCTTGCCACTGAATAGGCTAAAAGCTGCGCCAGTGTTAGTCACATAAGTAAAGTGAAATACCCCTGGGATGAGTGGTAATGTATCTCCTAATTTAAAGGTTTGGACAACCCAATATTTAGTCAGTTGATCTAAGAAAAAAGCGATAAAGGCAGCAATCCAAAACAGGCGATTTTTTAAATTCATAGTGAGTTAATTCAGCGTCATTAGTCATTGGTCATTAGTCATTAGCTTTTGACAAAGGACAAATGACAATGGACTAATAACTAATAAAACATTAAATGGCGTAATAAATAAGCGATTGAGGTAACAGCACAAACTACAGCTAATTGTCCTGGTACGGCAAACCACGAGTATTTCAGAATTGCTTGGATTAAGGAGAGATTTTCTGTACCTTGCCACTGAAAAAAGTAACTCATGGTCAAATAAGTAATACCGCAGAAGTGAATGGTTAACAAGCCACAAATACAACTAAATGCCAAAGATTCTAGTTTTGGCCTGGCTTGAAACGCCAAAAATCCACAAATCCACGCTCCAGGAATAAAGCCTAAAAGATAGCCAAACTGGGACAGTCTGACATAACCTAGACCTCCACCTTCGGAGAATACAGGCAATAAAGTTAATCCCATAACTAAGTACGCAATTTGTGAGAGCGCCCCAGCATTCTGCCCTCCCAAACAACCTACTAGTAAGACGGCACCAATTTGAAAGCTAACACCTAAAGAAAAGGTTTGAATTCCATGTTGAGTCCAACTCCAAGGCCAGGTGATACTATATGCTTCCAAAAATGTGCCACCCATTGTTAGGAGTAAGCCAATCATAGACCATAATAATTGAACGGTTCCCACAATATCTGTACTTTCAGCTATGAATCTCTTAAATATGCTCAAAGACGGTAATTTTTAGGTTTTAAGTAAATTAACTAGAATATGTTTATCCTCAAGAACTATGCTTAATCAGTTTTAGATCCCCGATTTCTTGAGGAAGTCGGGGATCTAGTTGTTCGTCAATGATTGAGGATGGGGTACTGAGAGGAATTTCCCCTTTATCCCCGCCTGTTGCCAAGTGTTTACTACTTCAAAGCAACTTCGATGCTGGCTACAGAAACTTCTTTAGTTGCTGGTTCAAGGGTAACTTGATTATTCGCTGCGGATGCTTTCCACCACAAGATAATCGCGGGGGTAACACCTAAAACTAAACCCAGCAATACGGGAATAGAGAAACCAGCAGCCAAGCTCATCACGGTAGCAAAACCAAAGTTACTTAAGTAGACTACTAAAGGTAGATTTAGTTGCGATCGCTCAAATTTAATTGGCTGATTTTTCCACAACAATGCTGCTACTGTCATGAATACTGCACCAGTACCTAACCAACCAGCAAAGTTTTGATAAGGCATTCCAAAGAAAGCGCCTGGTTGTTGCCAATACCAGAAGGGTAGGGTAGTTTGACTCATGGCTGGGTCTAGCACAAAATCCCAGGAGGTTAGCAGCAAAGAACCCAAGCCAATTGCGCTAATATGCCGCCACAAGCTTGGTTTTGTATCTACTTCTAAGCCAGCACGAGCTAACAAGTAAGATACACAGCCTAAATAAAACCACGATAAGGGAATTGTAAAGGGAACTAAACCACCTATTTTATATCCCAAGCCGCTTAAATATTGATAGTGACCAAAAGGAAAGCCTGTACTGGTTCCTAATAATTCACTAGTTAAAGAAATTAATACAGCAGGCAGCAGAAATGCCATAGCACGACCCACACCCAATGTCCGCAAGGCATACAACAATACAGCTGCTGCACCCAAAATCATATAAACTACACCACCACCAGCCATACTCCACTGCATGGCAGTCTGTCCAAATTCAGACAAGTTCAAAATGAGTTCGGCATTGGGTACAACCAATAATATTCCTACTAACCCAAACACCATTGACACAATATGACCGATGAGGCTTACACGCTCAACGACAACAAGTTGTTTCATGACAATTCCTTAATCAGATGTGATACTTTGCTACTCTGCTGCTAACAGTTTACAAATGTTTACGAAAATATTTAACTAGTTTGTACCGTAATTATTGGGAAATTTAGAGAATTTGCGGACGGACTATTGATTACGTTTGGCAAAAATAGGATGATAAACATATAGTCTAAGTCATTCTCGTCGAAATATACTCAAACTAACCCAGCTTTCTGGAAGAAAGCGATCGCCTTTACTCCCGCCAGCATCACAACTCCTACAACTATGGTCATGTCGGCTAAAAGACACATGAGCAACACCGCAGGAGATTAGAGTCAAGGCTTTTGCGCTTTACCCACTGATGCACCCATATCAAAACCAAGTAGTTGATTATGATACATCAGAAATCAGAATATGGTTTCTATCTAGCTTTAATGACTCAACCTGTATAGTTTACTGACTGGTAATCTGCTGCATCAGTTGAAGTTTTTGGTCATGGAAAATTTATTTAAAGCATCACTTTACTTATTCATCATGAGAGCAACTTATGTCTATTTTCAAAAACCTTCCCTGGACATCACTATTATTAGTACTGATTAGTTATAGTACCCTGGGCTGGGTGTTATCAGAAGCACACATGCCTTTGTCTCTTTGGATAGTCATCGTAGTTGGGATATTAGTTTTACTATCAAGTTTAGCTATTCCCTTTTTAGCAATGGCTAATTACTCTAGTGTATTTTTTGAGTCTAGTATCAAAACTTTTTTTATTGCCGTGTTTGGGGCATTTTTATTTTTCCTGATGGTTGCTTGGTTTCGCCTCTTTCTCGATACCTTACTCATTATTGCTGCGGCAATTTTAGCAAAAATTGATTTTTACACAGCCGGATTTAATGGTAGATCAGCCTTTTTAATTACATCCTTATTTTCATTGGTAGGTATAGCTTGCGGTGCAATTCTCCACGAGGAATTTGCTATATACACATCTATGCGTTGAAGGAGGCAGAAGGCAGGAGGTTTTTATTCAGCTATAGGATTCAGACTCCTCCTGAATAATAGCCACCAAATTAAAAATTTGGTGCGGTGTATAACCTCCTAACTCCTGCCTTCATTGATAAATAAATGAGGGTGGAAGTGACCAACCCTCATTTGTTATCAACCATTCTGGCTAATTAATCACATAACCAAGCATTTAGCTGGCTACGGCTTCAGTGGGTGCAGCGACTGGATAAATGCTGACTTTCTTGCGAGATTTGCCTTTTCTTTCAAAGGTGACAACGCCATCAATTAAGGCAAACAAAGTATCATCGCTACCGATACCTACATTGTTACCGGGGTGAAATTTTGTGCCACGTTGACGTACAAGAATATTACCTGCACGCACAACTTGACCACCAAAGCGTTTGACACCTAGACGCTGGGCATTAGAATCACGACCGTTGCGTGTACTACCTGTTCCTTTCTTATGAGCCATAATTTCCTTGTTATGCTTATTTTTCTATGATTCAGCAGTGGTTTCCGCAGAGGAATCATCAGCTACAGCCGCCGCTTCCGATGCTGTAAATACCTGACCATCGAGAGTAATGGAGTTAATCAACAGTCTGGTAATTTCTTGGCGATGACCACGTTTTTTGCGGGTTTTCTTCTTCGGCTTCATTTTGTAGACTATGACTTTGCGTCCTCGGAAATGGCGCAATACAGTTCCTTCTACAGTTGCCCCAGATACTAGAGGCTGACCGATGCTGAGTCCACCGTCATGTTGTACTAGTAGTACAGAATTTATTGTAACTTTTTCGTCTGGTTGGGCAGTTAGCAGTTCAATGTCGTAAAAACGACCAGGCTCAACTTTAAGTTGTTTACCACCAGTTTCAATAATTGCGTAGGTCATTAAATTGTCCTTGGAGTTGCCGTACAGGTAGCTAACAAAAATCTCTTGTAGAGAAGGCGATATATCAAAACTTGATGAATCGCTGTGGTTAGCCTTTGTGGTGTGTCTACCTGATCCGAGCAGGAATAAGACAGACAATCTAAAATCATAATTTATTTATATGGCTAACGTCAATATAAATATGCACAAAGGTTGTCTGTGGAGAATTGGGTAAGGGTTTGAGTAAGTAATTGATTTTTCGTCTTATTGTGTAAGTTCTGTGGTATGTGAGAGTCAATTGAGTAAATTTACAGATTATTTTTTTAGAATTTGCGTAAAGTTGGTGAATGCGGCTGAAGTTAATAGTGACACAGAACAGCACCAACAGAATCTGAGCGGAAGATGTCACTGCTCAGATTTTTCCCTTGATTATGGTTATTTTGGAGTTATTTAAAGATTAAATCTAGCCGTTGCTGACTAGTTTGAAGTGCTTCTGTTGGCGAAAGTTTACCCAGTAACACAGCTTCTACTGCCCGTCCGATACTATCGGAAATGCGATTGTAACCAGGAAAAATCGGGCGACTCCGGCCATACTCTGCCTGTGCTAAAAAGACTTGTAATTGTGGTATTTTCTCGATAAATTCTTGATATTTGGCGCTTTGGCGGGATTTTAAGTTAATTGGTAGATAACCTGTTCCGAGGGCTAATTCTGTTTGAAAATCAGCACTCATGGCATATTCCGCAAATTTGAAGGTTGCTTTTTGGCGTTCTGGCGTAGTTTTGAATAAGAAGAGGTTTTCACCGCCAATATTTGTAGCGGGTTTTTGGTTTACTGGCAGGGGAAACACCCCACAATCAACATTAGTATCTTGAAATTGACCTAAATTCCAAGGGCCATTGATTTGCATTGCGACTTTACCCGATAACAAGGGGTCTGTTTCATAACCTCGTTCTGGGGCAGATAACATTGTGGAACCGTCTGTAATTAAGTTACGCCAAAATTGTAAAGCTGCGATCGCTCCGGCATTTTCCGTTAATCTCACACCTGCGGGATTTTGGGCATCACCAGTCACCAACTCACCGCCACTACTCCACATAAATGGCAACCAACTAAAAACTGTAAATTCACCTTTACCCAAGGGCAGAAACATTCCATACTGGTCTATCTGCCCATCATTGTTAAAATCACGGGTTAATTTTTGGGCCACTTGGCGAAATTCTTGCCAATTGCGCGGAATTTCTGTAATTCCTGCCGCTTTAAATAAACTTGGACGGTAAAAAATGCCCAGGTTATTGGTAGCAAAGGGAACTGACCATAACTGGCCTTTGTATTCCATTGCCGCATATAAAGTTGGGTCAATTTCGTTTTTAACTGGGGAATTGGCTAACATCTCATCTACAGGAATTAGCGCCCCTAGTTCCACCAATTGTCCAGCAATAGTTGGGTTGTACCACAATAAATCCGGTGGGGCATTGCCAACAACAGCAGCCAAAATTTTTGGTGTTTGCTGATCCTGTTGCCCAATGTATAAAGATTCGACTTGAATATCTTTATGGGTTTGGTTAAATTTATCTACCAACTTTTGTAAGACATCTCGATTTTGTGGTGGATTCACCCCATGCCATAAAGTAATATGAGTAATCTTACCTGCTTCTACTCTAGAACGCAGAGTTTGACATCCACTTAAAGCAACTATGCCTATGAGCAGTAATAGAAGTGATTGCTGAAGATATTGTGGCAATTTCTTTTTGCTGCGCCTAAATGTGCGACTAGTACGCAAAAATCGTGCCAAAATTCGTTGGAGAAGATGAATCATTAATTTAACAGGGAATAGCAACTCTTGAAGAATGAAAGTTAAATTTCTATACTTCAGACTTCAGACTTCACACTTCATACTTCACTTGTATATCCTAATCTTTGGAGATAGCGGAAATAGTTACAAGTTATGGCAGGTCATAGTAAATGGGCTAATATTAAGCGCCAAAAGGCTGTAGTGGATGCTAAAAGAGGAAAAACTTTCACGCAGTTATCGCGGGCTATTATTGTGGCGGCGAGAAATGGTGTACCAGACCCGGCGGGGAATTTTCAACTACGTACAGCGATTGAAAAGGCGAAGGCGGCGGGTATCCCCAATGATAATATTGAGCGAGCGATCGCTAAAGGTGCAGGTACATTTAACGGTGATAACCATAGCCTGGAAGAAATTCGCTACGAAGGTTACGGCCCCGGTGGTGTGGCAATTTTAGTTGAAGCCTTGACTGATAATCGCAATCGCACGGCGGCTGATTTACGGGTGGCTTTTAGTAAAAACGGCGGTAACTTGGGTGAGACTGGTTGCGTTAGCTGGATGTTTGACCAAAAAGGCGTGTGTGTTGTCCAGGGTGTGGTTGATGAAGACCAGCTTTTAGAAGCATCTTTAGAAGGCGGCGCTGAGTCTTATGAAATGACCGAAGATGAAACGGCGGAAGTATTCACCGAGGTTGCTAATTTAGAAATTCTCAACAAAACCCTGAAAGACAAAGGCTTTAAAGTCACTGATGCCGAATTGCGCTGGATTCCCAGTAATAATGTAGAAGTTACAGATTCTGATCAGGCGCGATCGCTCCTCAAATTAATTGATACTCTAGAAAGCTTAGATGATGTGCAGAATGTCACATCTAATTTTGATATGTCAGAACAGTTATTGGCTGTGAGCGTTGTTTAAGCATCTAGAAACCAGGTGGTAAACAGTTGGTCATTTTTGCCCAATTTGACACAGAAAATTTATATGCAGAACAAAATAATGACACACTGCTTTGCGATAGTTTTGTTTGTAAGTTACTGATGAGATGTCCATTCTCGCTAAGTAATTAGCTTCAAGGTTACTCCGGCTTTAGTCTTCTCAACTTCCAAGATGTTTATTTGTTTTCATCTGCATTTTAGAGGAGACTAATCAGCCATTTCTCTAAATAAAATTTTCCAGGAGGCTACAGTATTAACTCTAAAATCTAACCTTTTGTCCAAATCCTAGATTCTTCAACAGATAAATTTCAAATTTATTTTCCTAATTTGTTTTTTATACTATGTTGCCCTGTAGCATATAGTAACTGCTGTGAAAAACGGCAGTTTTTTTATACTGATCAAATTTCTCAAATTCACACAAAATCCATATCAAAAACAAGCAAATGACATAAGTAACTGGCATATTTAAATCATCAACTCATCGAGCAGAAATTAGGAAATACGATGAAAAACCTCATCAAAGTTTTAGTCTTAGCTTTGGCAGTTTCTTCACCTCTGGCTGTGATTACACCTGCTGTTCATGCGGAAACTACATCTACTACTAAAACAGCACCTTTAGCTAAAATAGATACTAGTAAAACTCATCACAAAGCAGCTATCACTAAGAGCAAGAGTCAGGTAAAATCAGGCAAACATACAAAACACTTAAAGCATCACAAGCATCACAAGCACACTGCTACAAATTTAACTAATAAATCTAATACTGCTGCTAACAAGGCTCACAAATAACAGTTCTACATAGATTTATATCTTCTCAATTTTCTGGATAAATAATTAATCAGGGTGAAACTCGCTGTTATCTGTAGATAACAGCGAGATTTTTTTGTAATTACTAGTTTTACTAGTTTTACTAGTTTTACTAGTTTTAAACTTTTGTCTCGCTGGTCGGTTCTTGATATTTGACTCCCCGTTTTGTATGACGGGAATTAGCCACAATCGGATACACAACAGAACGTAAGCGATTAATTGCACCAACAGGACGATGAACAGCTAAACCATTTCCTGGCGAAAATCGGAGATTTTCACCAAAGTCATTTTCTAGGGGAGAATTGACTTTTTGATGTTTAACCGTTAGACGACCAATTGTAAAAAAGGGTGATTCTTCTTCACTCCAAATAATGGTGGAATCATCAACAGACATTTCTGGTTTAGTTTGAAATTGAATTTGGAAATCCCAAGTATATTCTGCATCTGGCTTGGCTAAAGCTTGCATAATATCTTCTCGGTAATAGTTATCCTCTGCACCAGAAGTTTTAACACGTTGAAGCTCGCTTTCTGGTCTTGACTCTAGAGGTAGGGGTTGATGAGGTGCTTGACTAGAAACTGGAACAAACCCATATTTAATGACTGCTGGGTATTCTACAGGAACTCGACCTACTTGGGATGGATCAAAATCTGATTTGAGTCCCACAGCATAAGCTGAAGCACTCCAATAGCGTTCTGTGAGTAAACTTTTAGGAAACCGTTTGAAACTGGTTTGTAAAAGAGTGGCTTCGTAGGGATGTAACTTGAGCCAAATTAGCACCAACAACCTAAAAAGTGGAAACAACCCGGCTCGATAAATTGTCAAAAAGAAGCTGTAGAAGTCTTTAATAGTTCTTACAAAAAAGACATCATGATTATGAACAATAATGTCATGGGTGTGTAACTCATGACTGTGGGGTATTCGTTCTCCTTCTACACCTATAATTTTAACTGCCATCGAGCGTGTATCGCCTTCATAATCATTTTTGACTGAAAATGCTCCACTGGCAAATCTTAACCACACCGGATATTGTTTTGCTTGAGCAAATAAACCTTGTTTGAGGGAAATTCCGTGAATTTCAGCTTCAGTTAATGCAGTGCGTTGACGCAATTCTTGTTTAATCGCTGCTTCATCAAAGTCAAAAATTTCTAAAGTACCTTGAACAGCCGCGTGGGTTTTAGAGTGAGTGTCTCGCTTGGCGATTTTCTGCTTTTCACCTTTGTACAGATTATCCATATTCTTTTTGACTAGCTCACTCATCAAAGCACAGTATTTAGCTTCTTCTTGTTCTGGATATTCAGTAAATAGTTTCATTTTGCAGTTGCTAGATAAGTAGAAGAATTAAATTAAAACGTAAGAATTCAGCACCGAGGAGTCAGAATTCAGAATTTAGAACTATCTGTAGGATTAGCAAATTAATTCATCAAATATTTTTCCTTATTCTTTAAACCTTCTGACTCCTGAATACTTACATTAAAACATGAGAGTTTTAGATCCCCGACTTCTCAAAGAAGTCGGGGATCTGTTTGTCTCTATCAATCAAACTCAAATGGGCTATGCTTTGTGCAGATCAAAAGTAACTTTATACTTTTTACCTGATGACGGAACGTTGCGATTTACTAAATCTGAGACGGTGTTGGTAGTTTGATAGATTTCCCAACCGATAGGCGAAAGCGTATCTTTATTGAAGATTTTCGGTGATAGTAAAGGATTGGTCAGAGCTTGGGAAAAAGCATCAATCCCAATTAACCTTGCGACTAACGGAGGAATCGTAGAATTTTGTCGCACATCTTCTGAGTAGAGTCCTACAAAGAATTCAATATTATCAACATGACCATAGAATTCTTTGAGTTTTTGTTGAGTAAATTCATCACCAGTAATTTGATCAAAGCTGGTGACTCTGGGGAAACCACACAATTCTCGGTAATCGTTGTAGCTGGCTAATTGTAGTTCTCTGCCGAGTCTGATGGAAGGTAATTCAGCTAATTCAACTAAGATATCAGGCGTGTTGAATAAACCAATTCTTGTCCCTGCTTGCGAACAAGTTTCTTCCATTAATGAGCCTAAACCCTGGTCAATTAATATTTTATTGTTCCAGAGAGTTTCGACAACATGAGTTGGTTTACCGTTACAAACAAATTTTTCAGGAATTGCACTATGCCAACGATAAACAAAGTCAAATTCAATGGCCATGTGATTGGTACGATACCAACTTTCTTTAGTAAAAGCTTCTGGATCAGCAAATAGCTTAAAGTGATAAGGAGTGATGTGGTTGATGTACTCTTCCATAATAATTTTGAGAATAATTGCCATAAGAATATTTCTGGCGGTTTGGAAGAGACGTTCATCATCCCAATCAGGATAATTCTTGGATAAGACATCACACAGACGATTGTGTTCGCGCAGACAAAGAACATTCAGCATGACATAGCCAATTTGGACATTGGCTCTTTCTACTCCCATCGCAAACATATATTGTTTTTTATCGGCTGGCTGTCTTTTTTCATCATTGATGGGTTCATAAAGACCAGCAAATTGAGAGTCTACTATACCTTGTGCTGGGTCAGAATAATAAAATAGGGGGTATTCTTCTTCTACTCCGTCTTGGCGTTTGAGTTTTTGAGTTTTAAATTTACCACCTTCAAAGCTTCTTAAAAGATGCGTTTGTTTTCTGGTTAAACCATAAACATTACACAAGTCAATTTCATGGTTGGATGTATTTTTTAATTTGTTGTGATGATCGATGCGGAGGAAACTATCGGTAAACCACTGTACCCAATAGGGAAACAGCATAGTTGATTTGCTAGAGTAAATGGTTTGACCGTCTCGTTTGCGGAATAAAATAGCTAGGTCTTCAACTTTGGGAAGATTTTCCGGCGTGTTGAGTTTGGGATCTGGTGGTAAGTGTCTGCCTGTATAGGTGCGATCGTTGAGTGATTCCCAGGAAGTATAAGTATCAGTTTTTTTCGCTCTGTCTGTATCAGGAATATGCTTATCTAGTGTCATCGTACTGTAGGGATTGGGGCGAGTGGGAATTTTGTAGATGAGACTATTGAGCAATGCTTTATTTACTTTCCGTTTAATAGATTCATTACTTTGAAGTAATCCCCAAATTCCTTTAAAATGGGTTAAAACAAATGTTTGAATTTTGTTGTTTAAACCATCTCTGGATGTGTCTCTTTTACCAGCCATAATACTTACCTCTGTATTGATTACAAGTAAAAACAAAAATGCCTAAATTGGAATTTAGTCTAATAGTTTGGTAATAATCTTTTGTAAATTTTTGGGGCGATAGTCTTGGCGAACTTTTAAACGGTTGATTGTGCTGTCGTGTAGTTCTTCAATTGCGTCGCCGACATCCCGCAGCTTGATTCCTGCCAATTTAAAGAATCCAGGGTCATTCTTAAATTCGCATTTATAATTGGGGTTGATCCCTGTGGGAATGACGTTTGGATCAAATTCGAGTCCCAGTCCTAAATCACCAACGGAATCAATCATCCACTGTAAGGCTGCATCAGATAAGCCGCTATGTTCTTCAGTTCCACCACCAACGCAACCATGTTCACCAGGAAACCATTTTTGAATTACCCGTTGGTTTTCGGCTTCAGGGTGGGGTTTCATGGGGGTGACATCAAAGATTTCCCGAATTTCATCGATCGCCATTGCGTGCAGTGCATTTTGGATATCTTTGTTTAAAGTGGTGTCGTGGAATCTGTAACGCTGATTCAGTTGGTCGTGAACTTTTTTGAAGGCGGCTAACCCAGGAATCCCCAGCGCCCCAACGGTGTCAAAACAACCAATTAAAGTGATCGGAACGCGATCGCCATATTTGTTCCGATAATCTACAGCTTCTTTATCTTTGGGCTTGACATTGCGTTTCCGATAAAGTTCGTACGCTTCATGGGCTTTGGTGATATGTGGTCGGTCTAGCAAACCTGAACAATAAATCATTCCCGCTAGACTTCTGACTGTATAAGCACCACGACTAAAGCCAAACAAATAAATTTCATCACCAGGAACATAGTTCAGCACCAGAAATCGATAGCAATCTTCGATATTTCTATCAATTCCTAATCCTGTTGCTCCACCTAAAATCTTTTGATTTTCAGTACCAATTCCCTCATCATAAAATACAATCTGCGGAACTCCGTCATTTGCAGTTGGTTTCACTGATTGAGCCAGTTTCACAACATTGCTGGGGTAGGCATTTGTTAACTGTTGCCAAGTTCCATCACAACAAATTACAAGACGTTTCATTATTCTGTTTTCAGGTCATAAAGTAGTTTTAGCCCAGCCAAAAAATGTCAAACTTCAACTCATAATTTATAAGTTAAATTAAGACTTTTTGCGTATGGTAATTATGTTTTTTTAGTAACCAAAATTACCATAAGCTAGACTACAAATACTTTATTAATCCAGCAAGTATTTGTACAATAAATTTACTTTCCCTCTCCTTGAAGCGGACAGTTAAGACAGTTAAGACATTTAAGCCAAGTAAATTAGTTAGAAAAATTCATGAATTACTGAGTTATTTTGATGGCAGGATTGAGAGTTTAGGTTTTAACTTGCTCTATTGGGGGCGATCGCGTAAGAATAATAGTTAGGATTGCTTAATTTCTCTTAACAATGGCGCTAACGCAGTTTACTCAAACTATTTCCCCCCAGCAACCCGCAACAGACAAACGGGGGTATGACTATGATTTGGTGATTGTCGGCGGTGGAATTGTTGGGTTAACCCTAGCCGCAGCTTTGAAAGATTCTGGTTTGAATATCTTGCTAATTGAGGCGAAGGTAACATCAGCATCTGTAGCCAAAGGCCAAGCTTATGCAGTGCATCTGCTATCGGCGCTGATTTACCAAGGTATTGGCATTTGGGATAAAATCTTACCCCACATCGCCAAATATCGTCATGTGCGGCTTTCGGATGCTGACTATCCTGATGTGGTGGAATTTGACGCGGCAGATATTGGGAGAAGTTCGCCAGAGTTGGGTTACGTGGCTGAACACCAAGCTTTGTTACAGCCATTGCAAGAATTTGTCCAGAAATGTCCGAATGTGAATTACCTTTGTCCGGCTGAGGTGGTGAATACACAGCATCAGCAGGATATAGTGGCAATCGATATCAAGATTTCTGAGCAGACATACACAGTCCGCAGTAAATTATTGGTGGCGGCGGATGGATCGCGATCGCCAATTCGCCAAGCGGCGGGAATCAAAACTCATGGCTGGAAATATTGGCAGTCTTGTATAGTGGCTTTTGTCAAACCAGAAAAACCCCACAACGATACTGCTTACGAAAGATTTTGGCCGAGTGGCCCCTTTGCAATTTTACCTCTGCCGGGGAACCGTTGCCGCATTGTCTGGACAGCCCCTCACGAAGAAGCGAAGGCTTTGTGTGCTTTGGATGATGAGCAATTTTTGGCAGAACTGAGCCGCCGCTACGGTGATCACATGGGTAAATTGGAGTTACTTGGCGATCGCTTTGTCTTCCAAGTCCAACTGATGCAAAGCGATCGCTATGTCCTCCCCCGTTTGGCATTAATTGGCGATGCAGCCCACAACTGTCACCCCGTCGGCGGACAAGGCTTAAACCTCGGTATCCGCGATGCAGCCGCCCTCGCCCAAATTATCCAAACAGCCCACAAAAAAGGCGAAGATATCGGTAAAATTCAAGTCCTCAAACGCTATGAACGCTGGCGGAAACTGGAGAACCTGACAATTTTAGGGTTCACCGATTTGTTAGATAGAATGTTTTCTAACCAAATCCTACCTTTGGTAGCGGTGCGGCGTTTGGGTTTATGGTTGATGCAGCGCGTTCCAGTGTTAAAGGTATTCGCGCTTAAATTGATGATTGGCTTAAAGGGGCGGACTCCGCAATTAGCACAACGGTTTTAACAATCCAGTCTATAACTTGATTTTGGGAATGCGATCGCACTGGGAATAATAGCTGAAGTATAGCGGTTCTTACTTGCTTGTAATACAGTTGGAACCCCACCCCGCATTTGCTGACGCAAACGCTCCCCTCCCCGCTTGCGGGGAGGGGTTGGGGGCTGACAGGTGTAGGTTTTTTACAATTAGGAGGAGTTAAAGCAGAAGAAATCGTCAACAGGAGTAGAAGGAAAAGAACTCCAGCGATGAAGATGAATCGGAAGGTGATTGAGAA